>UQXB01000004.1:0-69522 GCA_900544935.1 uncultured Collinsella sp. | reverse complement strand
GTGATGGAGCCCTTGCGGGTGGAGGTGATGCGCTCCTGCAGGGCGCCCATCTCGGTGGCCAGCGTGGGCTGGTAACCAACGGCGGACGGCATACGGCCCAGCAGTGCGGAAACCTCGGAACCTGCCTGGGAGAAGCGGAAGATGTTGTCGATGAACAGCAGAACGTCCTGGCCGCAATCACGGAAATACTCAGCGGTGGTAAGGCCGGCCAGACCGATGCGCAGACGCGCTCCGGGCGGCTCGTTCATCTGACCATAGACCAAGCAGGTCTTGTCGATAACGCCAGACTCGCTCATCTCGAGGAACAGGTCGGTGCCCTCGCGGGTACGCTCGCCGACGCCGGTGAACACCGAGGTGCCACCGTGCTCCTGGGCGAGGTTGTTGATGAGCTCCTGAATCAGAACGGTCTTGCCGACGCCGGCGCCGCCGAACAGGCCTGTCTTGCCGCCACGGATGTAGGGCTCGAGCAGGTCGACGGCCTTGATGCCGGTCTCGAAGATCTCGGTCTTGGTGGTGAGCTCGTCGAAACGGGGCGCGGCATGGTGGATGGGGTAGAACTCCTCCACCTCGGGCATGGGCTTGCCGTCGACAGGCTTGCCCATGACGTTCCAAATACGGCCGAGCGTCTTGGGGCCGACGGGCATCTTCATGGGCTCACCGGTATCGGTGGCGATGAGGCCGCGCTGCAGGCCGTCGGTCGAGGACATGGCGACCGTGCGGACGACGCCGCCCGGAAGCTGGTTCTCGACCTCGAGGATCGTGCTCAGATGACCGATCGGGGTCTCGGCCTCGACCGTGAGCGCGTTGTAGATCGGGGGCACCGCACCGTCAAACTTGACGTCGACGACAGGACCGATGATTCGCACGATGCGACCATCACCGGCAGTCGTCTTCTTGGTGGCTTCCTCGACCGCAAGCTTTACGGTGTTATTAGCCATTACTGTTCCTCCAATGCTGAGGCTCCGCCGACGATCTCGTTAATCTCGGTCGTGATCGAAGCCTGGCGCACGCGACTATACGTGCGGGTAAGGGTCGAGATGATCGCGGTGGCGTTTTCCGTCGCGGAGTGCATGGCCTTGCGGCGTGCACCCTGCTCGGCAGCCGCCGAATCGATCAGGGCCTGGTAGATGACCGTCAGGATATAAGACGGCACAAGCTTGCCGAGAACATGCTCGGGAGAGGGCACGAACTCGAACGTGGACGAGATGCGCTTAGGGGCGTCGGTCTCGTTCTTACGCGGACCGTGGGCCATAGCGATCATCTCGGGGTCGAGCGGCAACAGATGCTCGACGCGAAGCTCCTGATCCACGCGGTTCTTGGCGTGGTGGTAGACAAGCTCGACACGGTCAAGCTCACCGGCACGATACGCATCGCAGATATGAGAGGAGATCATGCGGGCCTGATTGAAATCGGGCTCAGAGGAGTTGCCCTCAAAGTGCATGACGACGTTTGCGCGGTCACGGAAATACGTGGCCGGTTTGCGCCCACACGCGATGATCTCGCACTCGATGCCGTCGTTCGCCCAAGAAGCGGCGAGCTTTTCGGCCGTGCGCTCCACCGTCGTATTGAAACCGCCGGCAAGGCCGCGGTCCGAGGCAATAACGACAATCAGGCCATGCTTGACGCTCTCATGCTTCTGCAGCATGGGATCGGTGCCCGAACAGGAGGCGTCGCCGGCGACCGTCAACATGACGTCGGTCAGCGCCTCCTTATAGGGCTCGGCCTGCTTGGAGCGATCGAGGGCACGACGGATCTTGGCCGTAGAGACCATCTCCATCGTGCGCGTGATCTGCTTGGTCGTGGTAACCGAGGAGATTCGCTTCTTAATGTCGCGAAGGTTGGCCATGGGGCTTAGTTCTCCTCTGATCCAGAAACATCCGAATGGTGCTTGGCCATGAACTGCTGCTTGAAGTCGCCGATGACGCGCAAGAGCTCAGCCTTGGTGTCATCATCGATCTTCTTGGCGCGAACCTTGTCGAGCAGCGAGCCAAAGCCATTGTCCATGTACTCGATGAGCTCGGCACGGAAAGGCAGCACGTCGGCGATCTCCAGGTCATCCAGGAAGCCCTCGTTGCCAGCGAACAGCGTAACGATCTGCTCGCCAACCTCAAACGGCTTGTAACGCGGCTGCTTCAGGAGCTCTGTCATGCGGGCACCATGGGTCAGCTGCTTCTGAGTAGCCTCGTCGAGGTCGGAGCCGAACTGCGTAAAGCCGGCAAGCTCCTGGTACGAAGCGAGGTCCAGACGGAGGTTGCCGGCGACCTGCTTCATAGCCTTGGTCTGCGCGTCGCCACCGACGCGGGACACGGAAATGCCCACGTCGACTGCCGGGCGCTGGCCCTGGAAGAAGAGCTCGGACTGCAGGTAGATCTGACCATCGGTAATGGAAATGACGTTGGTCGGAATGTAGGCCGAGACGTCGCCGTCCTGGGTCTCGATGATCGGAAGAGCCGTCATGGAGCCATAACCGTTCTTCTTGGACATCTTGACGGCACGCTCGAGCAGACGAGAGTGCAGGTAGAAGATGTCGCCAGGATAGGCCTCGCGTCCGGGCGGACGATGCAGCGTCAGCGACATCTGACGGTAGGCCACAGCCTGCTTGGACAGGTCGTCGTAGATGACGAGCACGTGGCCGCCGGGGTTGGTCTCGCTGGCGGGCTTGCCGTCCTCGCCGTTGTACATGAAGAACTCGCCGATAGCGGCACCGGCCATAGGCGCGATGTACTGCATAGGGGCGGAATCGGCAGCGGTGGCCGAAACGATGATGGTGTAATCGAGCGCACCGTGCTGAGCGAGGGTCTCGCGGATGTTGGCAACCGTGGAGGCCTTCTGGCCGATGGCGACATAGATGCAGACCATGCCCTTGCCGCGCTGGTTGAGGATAGCGTCGATGGCGATAGCGGTCTTACCGGTCTTACGGTCGCCGATGATGAGCTCACGCTGGCCACGGCCGATAGGCACCATGGAGTCGATGGCCAACAGGCCGGTCTGAACCGGCTCGCACACCGGGGTACGATCGATGACGCCGGGGGCCTTGAACTCGATGGGGCGACGGTGCGTGGCGACGATGTCACCCAGGCCGTCGATAGGCTGGCCGAGCGGATTGACGACGCGGCCGAGCATGGCGCGGCTCACGGGGATATCCATAATGCGGCCAGTGGTGCGGCACTCGTCGCCTTCCTTGATGGAGTCGACGGCACCAAACAGAACGGCGCCGACCTCGTCACGGTCAAGGTTCTGGGCAAGGCCGAAGACGGTCTCACCGGTATCGGAGCTCTTGAACTCCAGAAGCTCGCCTGCCATGGCGCTCTTGAGGCCGGAGACGCGCGCGATGCCGTCGCCTACCTCGTCGACCGTTGAAACCTCATGCGTATCGACCGTCGCGGAGAGGCTCGTGAGCTGCTCCTGCAGTTTCTTGGCGATATCCTGGGCATTGAGGGTTTCGGACATTAGGCTTCACCTCCGTACGAATTAGCAGAGTTTGCGAGGGTCTCCTGCGCGATGCGCAGCTGCGTCTTGACGGAGATGTCACGACGCTCGCCGCGGGCCTCGAGCACCAGGCCGCCCACGATAGACGGGTCGACCTGCTCGATAAGGAATACCTTGCGGCCGAAGTCCTGCTCGCATTTCTTAGTGATGGTTTGACGCAGCTCGTCGTCGAGCGGGATCGCCGTGGTGACGGTCACGCCCACTACATCCTCGTCTTCCTCGGCAACATACTTAAAGGCAGCTGCCACCTTGGGAAGAAGGTCGAGCTGGTCGCGCTTGGACATGGTGTCGAGCACGGCGACGATCTCAGGGCTGGCGCTAGCCAGGCGCTCGATCATCTCGAGGTCCTCGAACACATGGTTCTCGGCCTTGGCGGCTTCCAAAAGGGAGCGCGCGTAGGTCTCGAGTACCTTGTCCTGATAGCGGCTAGTCGGCATTCAGGCTACCTGCTTCCTGGATGTAGCGCTCGATGAGCTTCTTCTGCTCGGACTCGTCCTCGAGTGCCTCGCCCACGATCTTGGTGGCGACGGCAACGGACAGGTCGGCGATGGAGCTCGCGGCACCGGCGTAGATGGACTTGCGCTCGTCCTCGACGGTCGTATGGGCCTTGGCGATGATCTCCTCGGCCTCCTTGTGAGCAGCCTCGATGATACGGGCGCGCTCGGACTCGGCGTCCTTACGGGCCTCGAGAACGATGTCGGCAGCCTGACGACGGGCGTCGGTGACGATCGAGTCGGACTCAGCGCGCTTGGCGATGGCCTCCTGCTTGGTCTTCTCGGCCTCGTCGAGGCTCTCCTCGATCTTCTTGCCGCGCTCCTCCATGGTTTTCATGATGCCCGGCAGGGCGACCTTTGCCAGCACGATCCAGATGATCAGGAAGGCGATAAGCGCCGGGATGAACTCCGCCATCTTAGGGATGAGGATGTCCGCACCGGCAGCGCCGTCCTCGGCGAACGCGGAAACCGGCATAAGCAGCGCGGCCGCGGACGCGGAGAGTGCGATCGCGCTCTTCTGGGATGAAAGATTCATACTTGACGCTCCGTGCTATTTAACGATCAGCGCGACAACGAAGCCGATCAGAGCCAGAGCCTCGCCGAAGGCGGAGCCCATGATGAAGACGGTGAACACGCGGCCCTGGACCTCAGGCTGACGGGCCATAGCACCCGTAGCACCCAGAGCAGACAGGCCGATAGCAAGACCAGCGCCGATAACACCGAGACCGTAACCGATAACTCCCACGATTCCTCCTTTGTCGTGCGTGTCTTATTTCACGCAGGATAACCTTTTTATAACTGCCGGGCTCCATGGGTACGGGCACCGGCGGTTTAACGAATTGCCTTACCTTTAAGGCACGAACGGAAGATTACTCCTCCTCCGCGACCTCCTCTGCCTCGGAGACATACACGGCGGTAAGGACCGTGAAGACGTAAGCCTGGATGGCGCCGACCACAAGCTCGATCGCATAGATCAGGATGAGGATGGCAAGCCAGGCCAGCGAAGGCAGGGCGCCGACGGCGTGGGCCGCGGAAACCTGCTGAAGCAGCGGCTGCATGAACATGCTCGCCATGATGGCAAACGAGCCCATGACCACGTGTCCTGCGAACATGTTGCAGAACAGACGGACGGCGAGCGTGATGAGGCGCAGGAAGGTCGAGAAAAGCTCGACGACCCACACGAGCACGTTCATCGGGAAGCTCACGCCCTGCGGGGCGAGGCTCTTGATGTAGCCGATCACGCCGTGAGCCTTGCATCCGTAGTAGATGAAGTACACGAAGGCGAAGATGGCGAGCGCGGCGGTGGAGCCGATTGCACCGGTGCCGGGCTTCATTCCCGGGATCAGGCCGATCATGTTATTGATCAGGATGAACAGGAAAAGCGAGCACAGGAACGGGAAGTGCTTCTTCCAGTTCTCACCCACGACGCCCTTGCCGATATCGTTCTCGACGTACTCGATGATGTACTCGAAACCGTTGACGAAGAAGCCCTTGGGAACCAGGGTCTGCTTCTTCTTGAACACGGCCAGGACGATCAGGAGCACGATCGTGGAGACGATCAGCCAAAACGAGTACTGCGTGATGCCGCAGCTCAGATCGCCCACGACAGGGGTGGAGCTGAACTCGCTGACCAGATGATTAATCTCATCAGGCAGCTTTTCAAAAATTTCCACGACTTACCTTTCGACCTCATGAGGATCTCGTAGCGCCTTGGCGACGCGAACCGCGCAGGCGGCCATAAAGGCCACGAAGCCGATCGCCTCGCCCAGGAGGAACATGCGAAATGCCTCTCCGAACAACACAAACACAACCAAGGTAAAGACAAGCAACGCGATTGCCGAGACCGCGAGACTCACCATACCCTTGAGCATGTCCGCATTCTGCTTATCGTCAAGAACCGGCTTGAGCGTAAAGACAAAGGGAAGGAAGGCAATCGCGCCCGCGATGGCACCTGCAACGATAGCGAGCAGATCGGCTATCTGAAACACTGGCGTCCTCACTTTCCTTTTTAACGCCTCACAGAACAGTTCCCGCCAAACATTGGTGACTATTGTACGAGCCAATCGCTAAAGTACAACCGAAAAAGCATCGGTTAATACGCACCTGTTCGTTTTCTTAAGACCTTCTTTATGCCGCAGGTACGGTAATACGTTTTTCTCGAACCCTGCAGGGCAAAACGTCCGTTAACAGGAGTGCGCGCGGTCGCCTTTTGTTCGACCGCGCGCACCGTTTCTTCGTATTTGCAGCCGCGGCCGTCTTAGCCCAGCGACTAGAGCGTGCCGTAGATGCGGTCGCCGGCGTCGCCGAGACCGGGAACGATGTAGGCAGCCTCGTTGAGATGGTCGTCGATGGCGCAGGTATAGATATGCACATCGGGATCCTTCTCAGTCAGCGACTTGAGGCCCTCGGGGGCCGCGACGATGCACAGCATGCGGATGTCCTTGACACCGCGCCCGCGCAGGTAGCTGATGGCCATCTCGGCCGAACCGCCCGTGGCGAGCATGGGGTCGACGACCAGGCAGATGCGCTGGTCGATATCCTTGGGCATCTTGCAGTAATACTCGTGCGGCTCGTGGGTGACCTCGTCGCGCTCCATGCCGATGTGGCCCACGCGAGCGGAGGGCACCAGGTCGAGGATACCGTCGACCATGCCAAGGCCCGCACGCAGGATGGGCACGATGGCGAGTTTCTTGCCGGCAAGCTGTTTGAACGTGGCGGTAGTGATGGGGGTCTCGACCTCGACGTCTTCCATAGGCAGGTCGCACATGGCCTCGTAGCCGTCAAAAAGCGCGAGTTCGCGCACGAGCTGACGGAACTGGTTGGTGCCGGTGTTTTTGTCGCGCAGGATCGACAGCTTGTGCTGGACGAGCGGATGATCGACAAGCGTCACACGGGACGCATCGTAGGTGACGGTCATGGGTTGATTGCCCCTTTCGTTGCAGCCGCAAAACGGCCTTGCTGACAAGGCGCGCAGCAATGTTGCCGCCGCACGCCATGCATAAGTTTAGCGGTTTGTTGTATCGAACAGCCCATCGCAGCCCTACTGTGCGGTACTGAGCGAGCGCTTGACTGCATCACGCCAGCCCGCAAGGTTTTGCTCGCGACGCTCGGCGGGCATATGGGGAAGGAAGGTCCTAACGATCTGGGCATTTTGCTCCAGCTCTTCAAGGTCTTCCCAATAGCCGACGGCAAGACCCGCCAAGTACGCGGCACCGATTGCCGTGGTCTCCACCGTCTCGCATTGCAGCACGGGGATATCCAGCAGGTCGGCCTGGAATTGCATGATGAACTCGTTGCGTGAGGCGCCGCCATCGACGGACAGGCGCTCAATCGAAAGTCCCACGTCCTGCTCCATGGCGCGCAGCACGTCATAACTCTGGTAGGCCATGGACTCGCAGGCCGCACGCACAATGGTCGCGCGACTCGAGGCACCGGTCAGGCCGCACACGATACCGCGGGCACGCGGGTCCCACCAGGGAGCGCCCAGGCCAGCGAAGGCGGGGACGAAGTAGCAGCCCTCGTTGTCGTTGATCGAAGCGGCGAGTTGCGCGGACTCGCTCACACTCGAGATGATGCCCATGTTGTTGCGCAGCCAGTTCATGGTTGAGCCGGCGGCAAAGATAGAACCCTCGAGCGCATAGCTGATCTTGCCGTCCGCGGCGATACCGATCGTGGAGACCAGACCGTTCTTGGATTCGACGACCTCGTCGCCGGTGTTCATGAGCATAAAGCAACCCGTGCCATAGGTGTTTTTGGTCTGGCCGGGATGGAAGCAGCAGTGGCCGAACAGCGACGCCTGCTGATCGCCCGCCACGCCCATGATGGGCGGCATGTTGGTCATGATGTCGCTCGCGACGCGGCCGTAGTCGCCCGAGCTCCAACGAACCTCGGGCATCATGGAACGTGGAACGTCAAAGAGCGCCAGCAGGTCGTCGTCCCAATCGAGCGTATGGATATTAAAGAGCGCCGTGCGGCTGGCATTGGTGTAGTCGGTGGCAAAGACCTGACTGCCGGTGAGGTTGTAGATGAGCCAGGTGTCGATGGTGCCGAACATGAGGTCGCCCGCCGCCGCGCTCTCACGCGCACCGTCGACGTTGTCGAGGATCCACTGCACCTTGGAAGCCGAGAAATACGGATCGAGCGTGAGTCCCGTGCGGGAGCGCACCAGCTCTTCTGCGCCCCGCTCGACCAGCTCGTCGATCAGAGGTGCGGTGCGACGGCATTGCCACACGATGGCATTATAGATGGGTTGGCCGCTTATGCGGTCCCACACCACCGTGGTCTCGCGCTGGTTGGAGATACCGATGGCGGCTATGCGGTCAGAATGGATGCCGCTCTTAAACTGGACCTCCATCATCACGCCGATCTGGCTGGCAAGCACCTCCATGGGGTCTTGCTCTATCCAACCGGGACGCGGGAAGCTGGTTTTGACGCTACGACGTGCCTGCGCGACGATGCAGCCGTACTCGTCGACGATGGTCGCAAGTACCGAGGTGGTGCCGCAGTCGAGCGCCATGATGTAGGAACCGCCAAAGTTAAACGAGGCATCTTCCATGCCCAGGCTGCCCAGATTCAACGACATCGCTTACACCTTTCTATTGCATCGGGTCGGACAGGACCCGTTCGATCTCTGATGCGGGAAGTGCGCCTTGGCGCAGGATCTGGAGCCCGCCGTGCTGGAACGACACGATGGTCGAGGCGTCGCGACACGGGGTCTCACCGGCGTCGACGGCAACATCGACCCCCTCCAGGATGCGACCCTCGACGGCAGCAAAGCTTGCCGGCGAAGGCGCGCCGTGCGTGTTGGCGCTCGTGCAGGCAAGGGGACTGCCGCAGGCGCGGATGAGCGCTTGGACCACGGGAGAGGCCGAAGCGCGCAGGGCCACCGTGTCGTCGGCAGCGCGCATAAAGGTCGGCACGCAGGGGGCTGCCTTGACCACGATAGTCAGGGCTCCCGGCCAGCATCGTCGCGCGAGTACGCGGGCATCTTCCGGGATATCCACGCCATAGCGGTCGAGTGCTTCGACGCCATCGACCAGCCAAGCGACAGTTTGCGTGAGTTCACGTTGCTTGAGAGTGAAGATACGGCGATAGCCGGTGCCGAGCGCAGGAACTGCGGCGCCATTGACGGCAGCCTGCGGATCGCGCGGCCACGATGGGAATTCGCTTGTATCTTGGGGCACGGCGTCCGAGAAGGCGTTGACTGCCACGGCGACACCGTAGACGGTCTCGGTCGGGATCAAAACCAGGCCGCCGCGGCCGAGCACCTCGGCCGTGCGCTCGACGGCAAGCCGATGCGGCTCGCGCGTTCCCTCGTATACCCGATAGACCGTCTGCATGTGTATGCCAGCCCCTTACGCTCTGGTGCAAGTTTGTTTACTGTGGGGCATTCTCGCACGAAACGTTCAACCTATTTGCCCAGAGCGCATGTTGGTTTGGTGAGCGGCTCTAGTAGTCGGTGAAAGTGAGGGGGTTAATTGAAGATTTTTAGCGCGCAAGCGTAACGGTACGATCGGGAAACTCGATGCTTGCAACCAGTTTTCCGCCGAGGCTCTCTGCGTACCTGCTCAGTGTGTCGAGCCTCATCGAACCCAACTCCCCACGCTCGAGCTCGGATACACGTTTTTGAGAAACGCCCATCGACTGGGCGACCGACGCCTGTGTTAGATCTTTTAACCTGCGAATCTGAGCAAGCTTATAGGCTTCGATACGATCGCGAGTCCTCTCCTGCTCGGCGGTAATGAAGTCGCGTGTTATCCCGCGAGATTCCATATACTCATGCAGTTCCATCTCGATCGAGCCTCCTTACGTGGCGACGGTATATTTGCTCGGCCCTTGGAATGTTGATCGCATACCAACCGTTCCATTTTGCCCTTGACGATCCCGCTCGCGACTTATCACCCGCCAATAGCAATACCGCCTGGCGCTTGGGGTCAAAGGCGAAGAGGATGCGAATCACCTGCCCACCACACGACGTCACTCTCAGCTCCTTTAAATGATGAAGCTTCGAGCCCTTTACGCGGTCAACCAGCGGACGACCAAGGCTGGGACCTTCCTTCTCGAGCACCAAAAGGTCTGCATAAATCTGCTTCAGCGTAGCTTCATCCTGCTCATCAAGCCAAGGTTCAATGTAATCAAGCACGATACGGTACCGATGCAGCTGATTTGACATACCTTTCTCCTTCTATAGTAGAAGTTTTACGGTATATTGCAAGGACAAACTTGCGCAAATGTCTATTTATTCAGCTTAAATACGCTGTTTGGGCTCGGTGACGATGGCTCGAACGATGCGGGGACGATCGGTGAGGTCGTGGACGATACGCACGTCCGAAAGGCCTGCTTGACGACAGAGCTCGGCCGCGGCGTCGAGCGCGCCCTCGTAGAGCTCGCAGGCAAACAGGCCGCCGGCACGCAGCATGTAGGGCGCCGCGTTGAGCAGGCGGCGGAAGATATCGAGACCGTCGGCACCGCCCTCGAGCGCCAGATCGGGCTCAAAGTCCTTGACCTCATGCGGCAGCGAGCGCATGACATCGGTGGGGATGTAGGGCGGGTTGGAGACGAGTACGTCAAAGGTGCCCCACTCTTCGCGGGGAATGGAACTCACCAGGTTGGTGAGGCTGAAGGCGACCTCGTCGGACGTGAGGCCAAGCGCATCGCGGTTTTTGGTAGCAAGGTCGATGGCGCGCGGCTCGATATCGGTAGCAGTGCAGGTAACGTGCCCGCGGCGCTCCCAGGCAAGGGAGAGCGAAATGCAGCCCGTGCCGCAGCCGACCTCGAGAACGCGGGCAGTGCGGGGCTCGGCTGGGGCAGATACGTTAGCCTCGGCGGCATCTTGCGCGGGAGTCGCCTGTTGGTCGTTGTCCTCAATGGCGATGCCGTATTCGTCGAGCTCGGGCTCGGGGGTTTCCATGGCCTCTGCTTCTGCCGCTTCGGCTTCTGCTGCCTGCGCGGCGGCTTCCTCGGCCTCGCGGTCGGCCAGTTCCTCGGCATAGGCGCGGCTACCCAGTACGTCGCCGCCTAGCGCCGCCTCATCGGCAGCCGTCAGGTTAGCGGCGCGGCGCTCGGCGGTCGCCCGTTCGTCTGCCAGCGCGGCCTCGGCCTTGCGGGCCTGCTCGACCTCATCGTTCCAAGGCAGCTCAACACGCTGACGGGCGGCAGCCTCGGGGCTCAGCACCTCGGCATCCAGATAATTGAGGACTTCCTCGACGAGCATCTCGGTCTCGGGGCGCGGAATGAGCACACCGGGGGCGCACGCGACGTCGATCATGCGAAACTGCGTGCTGCCCGTGATGTATTGCAGCGGCTCGCCCTTAGCGCGGCGGACAACGGCCGCATGCATGGTCTCGAGCTGGGCCGCGTTAAGCGTCTCGTCCATACGCATATATAGGTCAATGCGCGCCAGGCCCGTGGCGGCGCACAGCAGCCACTCGGCAGAAAGACGGGGGTGCTCCTCGCCGCGCTCGGCCAGGTACTCCTTGGTCCACTCGAGACAACGCTTGATGGTCCAAATCTCGTTTGCCATGGGGCCCTCCCCTCTTAAGCGCCGGACGGCGCGCGAATGTCGGAGCAGATTGTAAGCGAGGCTAGCGCTTGGCAAGGGACGATTGAAGGCGATTATCGAGAATCAGCCCAGAATTTTGTTTGGATCGCAATCGAAGTGTTCATTCGTCGACGTCTAAATCTGCATCCGTCAAGCTTTTGGCAAGGTTGCCCCAAAACCGACCAATATCTGACCAAACGCTTGCCACATCGCTTGACGCGCGACGCATCAAAAATCGCCCCGCGACTTCTTGAACGATTTTTCGAGCAATATTTTCAATAGCAGATGAAAGCTGTTAATTACTTTGAGCAGGTAGACAGCTTAATTTCTAACAAAACAGATTAAATAAACTCGAAAAGTAATTTACCCAACCTAGTCATTTAAGAACGTCCCCAATGACTACCTCTAAGACGCCGCAGGTGAGCATACCGCATCCGGAGCAAGGCAACGCCGCAGGTAGAGGACGGACAGCGAGCGGGCCGCATTTGAGACAAGGTGACGTAAAACGAAAGGGCGCTGACCTTCTGGTCGCGCCCTTGAAGTTGAACGTCAGATTGTCCAAATGCGGCCCGCGCAGCGTCGGCCGGTCCGCCGTTCGGTAGAACGGCGGAACCTACTACACAGCCTGCGCCAGCTTCTCGGCTCGCTCGGCGGCGGCGAGCGCCTCGATGACGGTACCGAGCTGATCGCCCAGAAGGACGCCGTTGTAGGTAGAGTTGAAGCCGATACGGTGATCGGTCACGCGGTCCTGGGGCTGGTTGTAAGTACGGATCTTCTCGGAACGGTTGCCGTGGCCGATCTGGCTCTGGCGCTCGGCACCGAGCTCGGCCTGCTGCTTCTCGAGTTCCATCTCGTACAGACGGGCGCGCAGCATCTGCATGCAGACCTCGCGGTTCTGGATCTGGGAACGCTGCTCCTGCGACTGCACCACGGTGTTGGTGGGCAGGTGGGTGATGCGCACGGCGGAGTAGGTGGTGTTAACGCACTGACCGCCAGGGCCGGAGGCGCAGTAGGTGTCGATGCGCAGGTCGGACTGGTTGATCTGGACGTCGATCTCCTCGGCCTCGGGAAGCACGGCTACGGTAGCCGTGGAGGTCTGAATGCGGCCCTGGGACTCGGTCTTGGGGACGCGCTGGACGCGGTGCACGCCGGACTCGAACTTCATGACGGAGTAAACGCGGTCGCCCTCGACCTTGAACTCAATGGACTTAAAGCCGCCGGCCTCGCTGGGGCTGGAATCGAGCACGGTGGTCTTCCAGCCGCGCGACTCGCAAAAGCGCTGATACATCTTGTACAGGTCGCCGGCGAAGATGGCCGCCTCGTCGCCACCGGCGGCGGAGCGAATCTCGACGATGGTGTTCTTGTCGTCGTTGGGGTCGCTCGGAATGAGCATGTACTTGATGTCTTCCTCGAGCTGGGGGAGCTTGGCCTCGTTTTCGGAGATGTCCATCTGGAGCATCTCCTTCTCATCGGCATCGGTGGTATCGTGCAGCATTTCCTTGGCAGCCTCGATGTCATCGAGCGCGCCGATGTACTCGCGCGAGGCGGCAATGAGGTCGGACTGGTGCGCGTACTCCTTGTTGAGACGCGTGAACTCCTTGATATCGGAGGCGACGGCCGGGTCAGAAAGCTTCTTCTCGAGCTCCTCGTAGGCCTTGATAATCTTTTCGAGCTTGTCGCGCATGGCGGGACTCCTTTATGTGCGTGAAGGCGAAAATCGGCAGAGTTGATGGGGCGCGCGGCGCCACTGCGGGGGTAAGCCCAGCTAGAACATGTCGATCTTCAGATACATGCGCATCCCTTCGCGTATGAGGTACATAGTTGCGGTCTAACCCATACATGATAGCGTGCGCAGGCATACCTGCATATAACCCGCACGGAATGCGACAAAGGGTCAGTCTCTTTCCTTGAATACAACTTCATCCGAACGCCTCCCGCATTCATCCGCACATATACGGATAAATTTGGGAATCCGATACCCTGAGGGCCGGATCGGCCGGCCCCGGGAGATCGGAGGACGCCATGTCCGGAAAGGGCGGGAAGGACGCCGCGAGGGCGGTCCCGAGGACCCACGGCAGGCTCACCGGGTACGAGCGGGACACGGTCCAGAGGATGCTGAAGCGCAGGGTTCGCTCGGCCACTTCCTCGAGAGGTTCAAGGGCGTATCGACCCGCAGGCTCCACAGCTGCCTGATGTGGTTCAGATGGCTGCGCGAGGCCGCACGCGTCGGGGACAGGACGTCGCTCATGCGCGAGCAGCTCGACGACGGGCGCTACGAAAAGATCCGGAAGAAGATGATGGAGCCGGAGTACGAGTTCCATCTGGAGCCGGACGTGCAAACGGCGGGTTAACATAGCCTTTCACCAAAAAGGGCGAGCGGCCGCGCCCTGCGACCACCCGCCCTCAATCAAAGCCCTTCTCGGCCGCCGTAGCTACCGGTTCCGGCGCCGCAGGATAACGCCTGCGGCGATCAGCACCACCGCGCCGCCCGCAATGCCACCCAGGGCCATCGGCGACAAGCTGGTATCGCCCGTATACGGCAGACCCGGCTTCTCCTCCTTCGGCACCGGTGACTTGCTCGGCGGATTGGTGGGCGGCTCCGTCGGCGGGGTGTACGTGTTCTTGAACACCGGCGCCACGGCGCCGTCATAGGTTACCGTCGCCACCAGATGGCCCGCACCGTCGTCCGTCACCGTCACCGTTACCCGGTGCTCGGCCGCGTCGTACGTCACGTTCTTCTGACCGTCGTCCACCTCGGAGATGCTGTAGGCGTACGTTCCGGGCTTGTCGTACGAGATCGCCTCGAAGCCCACCGTGCCGTCCGCCGCGTTCTTTGCGGTCTGCAGCACCTTGCCGTCGGCATCCTTCAGCTGGAAGGAGAACTGCCCTTCCTTCAGGTCCTCGCCGCTCAGCACCTTGGAGGCCCCCAGCTTCACCTCAGTCGCGGCCGGCGCGTAACTGTTGCTGAACGCCACCGCATCCGCAGCCTTGCCGCCCTTGCTGTAGGCAACCTGCGCCTCCAGCGCGTGCGTCTCCGCATTCTCCGTCACCGTCACCGTCGCGGTAAAGACCGTCGTGTCGTAGGTGACGCCGTTCGCCGTCGCCCCTGCCCGCTCGGACACGGTGTAGACGTACGTCCCCACCTTGTCCAGCTGCAGCGGCGCGAAGCCGAACGTGCCGTCGGCGCCGTTCTGCACCGTCTGCACCACGTTACCGTCGGCGTCCTTCAGGTCGAAGAAGAACTCACCCTCGGCCAGGTCGCGGCCGGTCAGAGCCTTCGTTCCGGTAATCGTCGCCGTCGTTGCCGTCGGCGTGTAGGTGTTGGTGAAGGTCAGATCCGCAGCCGTCTTGTTCGCCGTCGCGGTCAGCTGGCCGCTGCCGTCATCGGTCACGTTCACCGTTACGTCCAGCACCGCATCGCTGTAAGTGATGGTGCCATCTTGGCCCGCAACCTCCTTCACCTGGTACGCATGCGAACCAGTTGCGGTGTACGAGATGGCCTTGAAGGTAAACGCTTTACCCACGTTCGTGGTCCGGTCGATCTCCTGCCCGGTGGCCACGTCAATCAGCGCGAATGTGAACTCGCCATCGGCGGGCGTCCGCGTGGTGGCCGGGTCGGCATTCTCAAGCACCTTGGTGCCAGAGATCTGGTAGGAGGTCTGACCCGGCTGGTAGCTGTTCGCAAACGTCATGGTATTGGGGGTGACGCCGTTCTCGGTGCCCTCGCTCGGTTTCACCGTAGAGCTCTCTACCACCAGCTTGCCGTCGTTGTTGTCCTTCACCACGTAGGTCAGGGTGTACGTCTTGCCGGTGTAGGTCACGCCCGGCACGCCCGGCGCGTCGTCCGTCGGCTGCACCTCGCGGACCGTGTAGGTAAAGGTGCCCGCATGGTCGAAGGTCAGCTTGTCGAAGGCAACCTTACCGTCGGCATCGTTCTTCTGGGTCTGGATCACCGAGCCGTCAGACCCCATCAGCTCGAAGGCGAAATCTCCCGCCTTTAGCTGATAGCTGCCGTCGTGCACGTTAACGCTCTTGGTGAGGGCGATCGCACCGGAGTCCGTCGCCTGTGCCTCGTAGGTGTTGGTGAAGGTGGGCTTCGTGGCGTCCGTACCGTCGTAGGCGACGCTCGCCTGCAGCGTGCCGGCATTGTCCGCAACCGTCACCACGGCATGGTGCACCGCGGCGTCGTAGGTCACGTAGGCCAGATCGCCCTTCCGCTCAACGATGGTGTACTCGTGCGTGCCCGGCTTCGCGTAGGAGAAGGCGTCGAAGCCGACGCTTCCGTTCGTGTCGTTGGTCGCGGTCCGGACGGGATTGGCCTCGGCAAGCTGCTCAGCCGTCAGGTTGCCCTCGTACACATCGAAGGTGAACTCGCCGCCCTTGAGTACGATCGGCGTGTTGTCGTCCTTCTTCACGTAGCTCTTCTGCGCACCGAGGGCCAGGCCGGTCGCGGCCGGCTGGTAGGTGTTGGTGAAGGTCTCCGGGCCGGATGTGCTCGTCACGATCGCCTTCGCATTCAGTGCTCCGTTCCCGCCGTCTGTGACCTTCACCGTGTAGGTGAGCGCATGGGTGTCGTAGACCATGCCCGGCTCCGCGCCCGGCTGCTCCACGATGGTGTAGGTGAAGTCCTTGCTCGCGGCGCCGTCCAAGTCGGAGAGCTGGAACTCGCGCGTGAAGCTGACCTTGCCGTTTGCATCGTTCTTCGCGGTGTCGAGCACGTTGCCGGCAGCGTCCTTCAAGTCGAAGGTGAACTCGCCGTCCGTGGGCTTCGTCGTGTGGTCGAAGCCGTCCGCAACCTTGATGGTCTTAGTCGCCGTCAGGGTTACGGAACCCTTTGCGTCGTAGGTGTTATTGAAGGTGGGAGCCGTAGCGGTACCGTCATAGGTGACGGTCACCTTCGTCTTGTTGTTATCGTCCTGGTTCTGCTCTACCTTGACGTGGACCTTGACTTCCTTGGCGTCGTAGACCACGCCGTCAACGGTCTGGCCGGCTTTCTCCTCCTTGAGCGTGTAGTCGTACTCGCCCAGGTTCAGGTTCTCGACGGCCAGCTTGACGTTGCCGCCCCGGTCGTTGGTGCCCTTGGCGACCTCGTTGCCGGCCTGGTCGTACAGGCCGAAGGCGAACGCGCCGCCCGTCAGCGCCTTGCCCGTGAGGGTCTTCGTCGCCTCGACGGTTGCACCGGCCGTCGGCTTCGCGTTGGTGAAGGTCGGCACGGCCTTATCGCCGCCGTAGGTGGCGACCGCCTTTAGCGTGCCGTTCTTGTTATCAGTGACCCTAACGTGCACGTTCACCGTCTTGCCGTCGTACACGACGGTCGAGTCGTTGCCGGCAACCTCCTTGATGGTGTAGTCGTGATCGCCCGGAGTGTCGTAGCCGATTGCCTGGAAGGTAATGTTGCCGTCCTTGTCATTCGCGACGGTCTCAATGGGCGTGCCTTCCGCCTTGTCACCCTTGTACAGAGCGAACGAGAAGTCGCCCCCTGCGAGCTCACCGCCCGTGAAGTGCTTCTTCGCCGCCAGGGTCACGGAACCCTTCGCAGCATAGCTGTTGATAAAGGTGGCGAGGTTCACCTTGCCATCCTTGACCTCAGCCTTGATGGGCTTGGCCTCAGCGTCACCATCCTTCTTCACCGTCACGCCCGTGACGGTCAGCTTGGCGTCCACGTCCTCCACCGTCACCGTGGCGGTGTAAGCGGAGGCGTCCATCGTCCAGCCGGCGTTCTGCACGCCGTCCACCACCGCGTCGTCATCGGCGTCGTGCGCCTCGGAAAGCGTGAACGTGTATGTACCGGCCTTGTTGAACTTCATGCCGGAGAAGTCGACCGTCTGGCCGTCCTTACCTGTGATCGCGCCCTTCGTGGCCCGGGACTCCGCATGCGCGTCGCCCGCCAGGTCATCCGACACCGTCAGGTCGCCGGCAGCGATCTTCGCCTGCATGTCCGACGTGGCAGCCAGCGTGAACGAGAACTCCTTGTCCGTGCTCTCGGTGCCGGAGACCTTCTTCGTTACCTGTGGGGTCAGTTTGTCGCTGGCTTCCGCCGTGTAAGTGTTGGTAAACACCAGCTTGTTGGCTTCGGCCAACGTGCCGTCGGTATTTTGCTTCGCGATCTTACCGGTGACGCTATCGCCTGCGTCCTTCAGATCCGTGGCACCCTGCTTGCGGCCGGTCAGCTTATAGCCCGCGGGCATCTGTTCTGCGCCGGTCAGCTCCTGCACCGTGTACTCGTCGCCCTCGCTAAGACCGTACACGCGAATCGTCTCGTCGGCCTTGATGGTTTGTGAATAGCCGTTCGTCAGGTTGAACACGTTGCCGACCCGCCGCTCGCCCGCAGTCCCCGCCTTCTCGAACACTGCAGCCTTGTAGGTCTTCCCCTCGGGCACGGTGAACTTGAAGGTGAACTTCGCGTCCTTATTGCCCGTCAGTCCCTTCGGCACCACGACATGCTTGGTCACTTCGAGGCTCGCCTCGCGCTTGTTAGCCACGCGCACACAGGTGGCACCCGTGAACAGGGCATTCAGGTTCATGTCGCCCAGATTGGCACGGGCACCTTTCGACGTGGTCCCCTTGGGCCGCTCGTCCTGGGTGATACCCATACGTATCCAGCCCGTCTCGGTCTCCAGGCGGTAGGGTTTGCCCTCCTCGGTGGGCCCATACTGGTACATGCGTCCGTCAGCGCCGTACTTGAGGCGCACTGTGTCGTCTGCGCCCACGGGTTCGACATCGGTCCACGTCAGGTTGCCGTTATCATTGGTCTCGCCATTCGAGGTCTGCCGCGTACCTTTGATCCACGTAAGCGTGTTGTCGATGTCGCCCTCTGCGCCAAACTGGCCCAGACTCTTCATGAGCGCGCCCGGGCCCACGAACGTCGAAACGCCGTCATCGTCCGTACCAGCATCGGCATGGACGCCGTAATCGTCCACAATCACCTTGGTGAGCGTGTCGTTAAGCAGGAAGCCCTTGGGAGCCGAGACCTCCTTTAGGAAGTAAGTTCCATTCACGAGCGGCATGTTACCGGCGCTTGTATTCGGGAATATGCCCGCACCTTCGAGCGGGACCGGGTTGCCGACCGACCCCGTCGTCAGGGTGTCGTAGGGGGTCTGCTCGCCCTTGAGCACGACCTTGCCGTTCGCGTCTGTTGTCACCTGATCGGCCGTGTACAGGCCGAACTTCGCGCCGTCTACGGGGTTGCCCTCGGTATCGGTCTTCTGCACGAACAGGCGATTCTGGATGTTCGTGACGAGCAAGCGCGTGGCGAACTGTCGCTTGAAGTTCGTGCCGTCTGCGATGTCGTCGCTGTACACGTGGACGGTGTTCTCGGGCGTCGCGTCGCCGATCGAGCTCGCCGTTGTGTGGTAGATGGCCACCGTGTACTCGGCATCCTTGCGGGCATCACCGCTCAGCAGGTAGTAGTACTTGGAGATGTCACCGGGCAGATTTTGAATCTCTACCTGGTACTGGCCGCTTGTGTTGAGCGTGAAGGCGTGCAGGTCCTTCTTCGCCGCCTCGATAGCACCGGTCATGCCCGGCTCCTTGGCGAGGGTGTATCCCGCTCCCGTCGATGGGTCGCCCGACACGGCGTACCAATTGCTCGGATCTTTGATACCTGCGTCTGGGCTTTTGTCGCGCTTGAGCACCACAGCGAACAGTATGCCGGAGTCCAGATTGACGGTCTTGTCGGACTTCGTCAGGTCATTATTTGCCTTGTACACGGTCAACGGCGCGGTGATGGTCTCCTTCGCGGCGGCGAACGCACCGGTCTTCCACACGACGCTGCCCGCATCCATACCGCCGCGGTTGATGATGACGCCGCCCGCGCCGTTCTCAGCGCTCGCGGGCACGTACTCGAGCTGCATGCTGCCGCCCGTCGCCGTGAGACTCGAGCGGTATCCCTCGGGCACGTGCGTCTCCTTCAGGAGGTAGTACTTGTTGTCGTGATTCTTGTTGTAGAGATCGTCGAAGTTGATGACGCCGTTGTCATCGTCGTTCGTGAGCGTTAGGTGGCCGGCCTCGTCCGTGGTGCCAGAGCCGAGAAGCGCGTTCTCGTTATTGGTCGTATCTGTAAATTTCCCGTCTGTTTTGTACAGCGCGAACTCGGCACCCTGTACGAACTTGCCGTCCTGGTCGAACTTGATGATGTCGGACTCGGGCACCGTCACGAGGTTGAACTTGAGCTCCATGTTGGAGTCGGTAGCGCCGCGCTCCAGGTAGAAGAACTTGAGGGTGTGGTTGGTGTCGTCGGCGAAGGTGTTGTCGGCAAATCCCGAAATGTCCTTATTCGCCTCTTGGTACTTGCTCTTCAGCGTGCCGTTGTATTTGTCGTTTACCTTAATGTCGCCCGTATGAAAGTTGATGCTCAGACTCGCGCGGTTGTGAATACCGCCGATATCACCCACGAGGACATCATCGATGAACACCCAGACGTCATCATCGCCGGCGAACTCGAAGGTCATGTCATTATTATTGTTCGTCAGGCCGCCCTTGGGCTGCACGAATCGCGTGGACATTGAGAGACCGAAGTGGTGGTTGACGGGTTTGCCGCCGTTGTAGCGCGAATCACCGGTGTTGTCTGCCTTGATGCCGGTTTGGACGAGCTGGCCGTTTTCCTCTTTGAACACCTTGTCTGCCGCGTCGAACGGGAAGAACTGACCCTGGTGGGACGAATCGCCCACTTTGTCAATGCCCCAGGTGTTATAGATGTCGAAGGCATTCTTGTCAGCGTTGTAGGCTGCGTAGTTTTCGGAGCTGTCATAGACGTAGTAGCCGCCCTGAACCTTGAGGAGGCCCGTCACGCCAAAATGGGACGTCTTGCCGGTCTGGGCAGAGGAATCGAACAGGTAGCGGAGGGACTCGTCGCCCAAGGCTTCGGAAAGCTTCGGGTAGCCGTCTGAAAGCGTGTTGTTGACGATGCCGGGCCGCGGGCTCGTGCCGCCCGTCCATTGGTTGAGCGCCCCATCACCCTTGCCGTCGTTAAACTGGAACTTGTGGCCTGCGTTGACGCCGCCGCTGCCGGAAACCGACAGATGGTCATCGGGATTCACCCAGTAATCAAACAGGTTGATCGTCGTCCCCGAGGGCGAGGTCGTCGGAACCGTGTGGTCGGAGATCGCCGCCTCGGCACGAAGCGGCAGGAAGAAGCTCGCCGTCAGCGCGACGGCGAGGGCCAGAACAATCGCATATGGCGAGGCCGGGCGCAGCCCACGACGACGGCCATAAGACATGACGGACCACCGCTCGCGCGGCCGGTGTTCACCAGGAAGTTCCCTGCTTAGACACCCCCCGGTAGCAATATTCACGAGTCGAGACGTCGTCTCTCTGAGCTCCTGCATAATTTCCTCCCCAGTCACACGGCGACCCGCCCGGGCGCTCCCCGGGGGCCGAAGCAGTCTGGCACATGCCCGCAGTCGTTCAAGGAATACCAACCCCAGCATATGTCTCTCAAGATAATATAGCTTTTTATATAACAGTTTTCGTCTCATTACCGATGAAATCGGCTCAGCCCCTTTGTCGCATTCTAGAGCGTGTGGAGCAGGGCGATGAGAAAGCGGATGCCTTGGAGGTAGGCGCGACGGGTGACGCGCTCGTTGGTGCCGTGGACGCCGCGGTCGCATTCGTCATCGTCGACCACAAAGGCGGAGAAGCGGATGCACTCGTGGCAAATGCGCTGGTAGTTGGCGGCATCGGTTGCGCCAATCACGGTCGAGGGCACGATGCTCATCGGCTCTTGGCCCACCGCAGACGATCCGTTTTCCTCCGTCGGCTTGGGATCACGGAAATAGCGGGCGGCGATGGCGCGGACGGCCTCGAGCCCCGGACCGCCCACGCGCGGGGACGGCGAGGGCTCGGAGCTGCCGAGGCCCAGCTCGACCTCGACTCGGCCGGCGAGCCCAGCGGTGGCAACGGCCTCGCGGCAGCAGGCCACGACATCGGCCACGCTCGTACCCTCGAGCATGCGGAAGTTGATATTGACCCACATATCTTGCGGCATTACGTTGGCACCGGTACTGCCGCCCTCGATTTGCGTGGGCGCACAGGTGGTGGTCACAAGCGGGTACAGCTTTTTGCTGGCAAGGCAGTCGCGCACGATGGCATCCTTGCTGGCAGCAATCTCGTCTGCGGTATAAAGCCCCAGCTCGACGAGCTGCGCGGCAAGCAGATCGGTCACACGCGCCGGCCACTCGATATCGCAAATCGCGGCAATAGCGCGGCTGAGCACTTCGAGCGACGTGCCACCGTAAGGGTTGGAAGAATGCCCGCCCTCGCTCTTCGTCCTGAGCACGATATCGGCATAGCCCTTCTCGGCAAGATCGGCATGCATAAGCCAACCCTCGCCTGCGCCGTACTCGGCAGCCTCAACGATACGATAGTCACCCTCGTCAATCAGGTACTCAAGCTCAACGCCGCGCTCCTCGAGCACGCGGCCAATGGCACCCGCGCCGCACTGCGTGGTCTCCTCATCCTGGCCAAAGGCCAGCAGCAGGGTTCGTTCGTGTTGCCAGCCGTGCGCCAGCGCATACTCAACGGCCTCCAGGATGCCTGCGACCTGGTCTTTCATATCGATGGCGCCGCGACCCCAAATATAGGTGTCGTCCACGTGCCCGCTAAAGGGATTGTGCGTCCAGTCTGTCTCGGTGCCCGGCACCACGGGAACCACGTCCATGTGGCCCATGAGCATGACCGGCTTGAGGGCGGGGTCGATGCCGGCAAGCGTCACGAGCAGCGAATGGTCGATGAGCTCGACCTCGCCCGCCGCAAACACGCGCGGCCAGGCCTGCTGCATATAGGCGCGCAGGTCGGCAAACGCCTGCCAGTCCACCGTCTGGGCATCCATGCTCGAAATCGTCGGAAACGACAGCACGCGGCCCAGGCGCTCGCACGCGCCGACCTCGTCGATATCGGCAAAATCATCCTCGTGCGCAAAGAAGCGCCAAACCTCGGCCATGCCTTCCTCCAAAAACAACGTGGCAAAGAGGCGGTCCCTTTGCCACGTTCGCTTGCATTATTTGTCGTTGAGATAACGCGAGAGGAACTCGCGGGTGCGCTGGTGCTTAGGATTGCCAAAGAGCTCAGCCGGCGCGGCGTCCTCGAGCACCACGCCCTGGTCCATAAAGACCACGCGGTCGGACACGGTACGCGCGAAGGCCATCTCGTGGGTAACGACGACCATGGTCATGCCGTCGGCAGCGAGCTTGCGCATGACCTCGAGCACCTCGCCCACGATCTCGGGATCGAGCGCAGAGGTAGGCTCGTCAAACAGCATGATCTGCGGGTTCATGCACAGGGCGCGGGCGATGGCAACGCGCTGCTTTTGGCCACCGGACAGGCGACCAACCGCGGCATGGGCGAATTTTTCGAGTCCCACGCTCGCCAGATGCTCCATCGCGACCTGTTCGGCCTGATCTTTGCCCATCTTTTTGAGCGTGACGGGCGCGAGCGTGCAGTTGTCGAGCACATCCATGTTGTTGAACAGGTTGAAGCCCTGGAACACCATGCCGATGTCCTCGCGCAGCTTGTTGATGTTGCAGCGCTCGGCCGTGAGATCCTGGCCGTGGAACCAGATGTGACCCGTGTCCGGAGTCTCGAGCAGGTTGAGGCAACGCAGCAGCGTCGACTTACCCGAGCCCGAGGCGCCGATGATGGTGACGACCTCGCCGGGGCTAACGGCCAGGTCGATGCCCTTGAGCACCTCGAGCGAGCCAAAGCTCTTGCGCAGGCCCTCAACGCGGATGAGCGGCTCTTTGGTTTGCGCGGCCGCAGCGCCGGTAGTAACGGTATCTGCCATGATGAATCTCCTCGTCTTGCGCCTAGTTGGAGCTGGGCAGCGTGGCCGGAGCCTCGGCACCGAGCTTTTTGCCAAAGGCCTCGAGCAGGCGGCTCGCCACGAGCGTCAGGATCAGGTAGACCACGAGCGCCACGCAGTAGACCTCCATCTGGCGGTAGTACACGCCGGCGACGGTGGTGGTAGCGTACATGAGGTCGAACACGCCGATGACCGAAAGCACTGACGAGTCCTTGATGTTGATGATGAGCTCGTTGGTGAGCGCCGGAATCGCGTTTTTAATGCCCTGGGGGAACACGACCTTGCGCATAGCCTGCCACTGCGAAAGGCCCAGCGAGCGCGCCGCCTCGGCCTGGCCGGGATCGATGGACTCGATGCCGCCGCGCAGGACCTCCATCATGTAGGCGGTGGAGTTGAGCGAGATGGTAACGAGGCCGGCGGTGAAGGTGCTCCAAATCTGGTTGGCCTGAGCGGTCTCGAAGCCCATGCCGCGCAAAACGGTGAAGCCCGCGTAATAGATGAGCAGGCCCTGGACCATCATGGGCGTGCCGCGCACGATGGTGGAGTAGATGGTCGCAAAGCCGCGGCCGATACTCTTAAAGAAGCGCACCAGGTCGTTATCCACGCGGTCGAAGGTCTGAATACGCAGGAACACAAAGAGCAGTGCCAGGAAGAATGCGATGACGGTGCCGAAGGTGGCAAGCGCGATGGTGATCTCGATACCGCGAATGAAGAAGTCGCCGCTCTTGTAGGTCATGTAGACCAGGCTCGACAAAAAGTAGCTGGGGTTGGAATCCGAGACAATGCTCACCTGCACCAGGTCGATAAACGACATGACGCAGCGGTCCACGAAAAAGATCGCTGCGATGGCGACCACAACATAGCTACCCAGGCGCGCGCCGCGGCGGAAACGCTCGGAGGCGAACGGCGACTTTACGCGATAGTCGCTCCAGTGCATAAGCTTGGTGACCAGCGCCGCCGCCGACACGACGAGCCAGGCCCACAGGATCGCCCAAAGGCAATCTTGGAACACGCCCGTGGGGGCCAAGAAGCTCAGCGGCGTGGGGTTGCGCTGGCTAAACGCCAGGCCGAGCGCCGCGATAACGCTCGTGCCCAGGTATACATAACGGTGGTCGGCCTTAATAAAGGAGGCCAGGCGATTGACGGTTTTCATGCTGCCTCCCTATGCCGGCTGACGGTCGAGGCACGCGTCCCACATTTGGTCGCGCTCCTCTTGGCTAATGCCCTTGAGTGTCTTGTCGATGAGCTTAAGCAGTTTGTCCGAGCCCTTGCGGCAGCCGACGTTTGCCGCGACCTCCTGCTTAAAGCCCTCGCCTTCGGCAAAATGAATGGGAACGATGCCCGGGTTTTGAGCCATATAGCCCTTCTCGTTCTCGGTGTTGTAGGTCACGGCGTCGCAGGTGCCCTGCAGCAGGTTCGAGAACACCGTGGGGACGGAGTCGACCGGGTTTTTGTGCACAACGCCCGGGATCTCGTCGATGACGGTGTCGAGCATGGTGTCCTTTTGGCCGAGCACCGTGGCACCGCTAAAGTCGCTAAGCTTGGTGGCGTTTTGGTAGGGCGAGCCCTCTTTTACGAATAGGCCAAAGTAGCCAATGAAGTACGGGTCGGAGAAGCCGACCGACTCTTCGCGCTCGGGCGTGGCGCTCATGCCGGCGATGATGAGGTCGATTTGGCCGTTGTTGAGCGAATCGATAAGGCCCGAAAAGCTCTGCTTGACGGCAACGGGCTCGCCACCGAGGGCCTTGCAGACGATCTTGGCGATCTGCACGTCGTAGCCATCGGCATAGGCGCCCTGCACGTTGTCGATGGGGATGGTGTACTCGCTGGCTTCGGAAACCTGCCAGTTGTACGGGGCGTAGGCCGCCTCCATGCCAATGCGGATCTTATCCTTGCCGATAACGGAATCGGACAGGTCGTCGCGACCGCCACCCGTCGTGGGCTGAACTACTTCCAGCGTGGAGGGGCGCTGGCAACCGGCAAGTGCGCCGGCGACGACAGTAGCGCTCGCAGCGAGAGCGCTACCCAAAAAGATGCGACGGCTGCATACCGGCTGTGGATGCGCGTCGCGTTGATGGGGAGAATGCATAATCTGCCTTCCCTGTTGAATCGTATGCTGACGACTTAACAGGATATACGCCAGCAACTAGCAGCGCAGCACAAGCTCGAAAAATTAATAGACACGCGGTAGTCATTGGGGACGCCGATGTTTTGGCAATGCCGGCGAGCGACGTCCAGAGCGAACAAGTGGCATGAAAAAGGCAAGGCATGACCAGAAGGTCTATGCCTTGCCTTTTGAATGACAACTTGTCGCTCTGGACGACGCGCAGCATCGACCGAGCGGCGGAACCTCTAGAGCAAGGTAACGCTAAAACTGCGCTTGTCCGTCTCGCCCGGGGCCAGGGTGATGGTGTTGACCTTGTGCTCAAAGACATCGTCCTCGGTGTCCATGGTGGTGTGACCGGTCCAGGGCTCGAGCGCCACAAACGGGGCGTCGTTGGCGGCAGACCACACGCCGATGTACTTAAAGCCCTCAAAGTCGATCTTGACGCCGTGGCCCGACTTGCGGCCGCGCAGCGTGAGCGTGGAGCCCGGGGTATCGGTGAACATGATGGCGTCGTTGTCGAAGCTGCGGTGCGTGATGGGCAGCACGTCCGAGTTATCGGGAGCCTTGTAGCTACCCTCGAACGTCATAAGACCGTCGGGCGTGATGATGGGAGCCTCATTCGTCCATGCCTCGGTAAATGCCAGCTCGTAATCCTCGAACGCCTCGTCCTCGGCACCGGGAGCAGGTACGTTAAATGCGGGGTGGCCGCCCACCGAGAACGGCAGGTCCACGTCGCCGGTATTGGTGACGGCAAAGGTCTGGGTAAGTGTGGCGTCACCAGTCAGGGCATAGGTCATGTTGAGCTTAAAGTGGAACGGAAAGGCCTTGAGCGACTCGGGCGTGTCGGTGATCTCGTACGTTACCGAGGAGCCGTCCTCCGGAACCTCGACCAGCTTGTGCTCGACGATGCGCGCGAGGCCGTGGCGCGGCATCTCGCAGGTGCCAGCCGCAGACGTCGCCGTGTTGTTGCGCAGCGAGCCCACAATGGGGAACAGGATGGGCGCATGCTTGCCCCAAAAGGCGGGGTCGCCCTGCCACAGATACTCGTTGCCGTTGAGGGCAAGGCTCGTGAGCTGGGCGCCCATGGAATCGATGGCCGCGGTGAGGCTGCCGCGCTTGATGGTAGTGACGGTAGACATGCTACTTCCTCCAAAAGTAAACAATAGTGTCGAGGGCTATTGTCCCACTCTTGGCGGCGGGGTTGAGCGACAGGCGCAGTTATTGAGCAATAGCGTAAAGGTCAAACCCGCCCTGCGGAGTGCTATCGACCGTATCGGGCGCCTGCGAGTTAAAGCTCACGGGAACCATGCGCTTTGAGGCGCGGAAGCGCGTGCCGTCGGTGGCGACGGGCGGTTCATCGACGGTGAGCTCGTAGTCGCCGGGCTTAAGTTCGATGCCGTCACCAGCGGAATTGACGTATTGATACTCGTCAATCGCCTGCCCTTTGAGCGTGCGCCCCACGATGTGGATGAGCATTTGGCTGTCGCCGCGCGCGGTGTCCCACGTCGCGCCGTCCTTGACCTCGACCGACACATGTACCGAGCGCGTGCGACCGAGCGATTGCTCGACAGACATCTCGACCTTGGCGGCGTCTTTTCGCTGTTGCTCAACATGGCTCCAGACGTTTCCGATTACCGAGCATGCGATAACGCCGGCCATGAAGGCGATAAGGATGGGGCCGAGCGGAGAGCGACGTCCTGCATCTTCCTCGCGAGACAGATTGGGGCGACGTGTGGGCGCGGGCGCCTGGGCACCCTGCGAGGGCACGTCGAGAATACTGAAGGATGCCGTGCTGTCGGGATCGATAGTGTGACGCGGCTGCGGGGTCTTTGCCGGCGAGATCGACATGTCGGCTGGCTCGCCGAGCGTGGCCGTAGCGTCGGCCTTGGCCTCGTCTGCCTCGGCCTGGGCCCAAGCTTGTTCGAAGGTCAGAGGCTCGACGGGGTCGAGGGCGGCGTCCGAGTCGGCGGCGACGTCGTTGCCGGTCTCGTCCTCGTCGATCGACACGTCACGCGGCGTGGGCTCGTCCCACTCCTCGTCCGGAGCCTCACCCTCGCTATACCACCATTCAAAGTTATCGATATCCATACGGGGCGCCCCTTAGGCCTCGCAAATAAACACTTGCTAGTCTTATACCCCCAGACAGCACCGAAGCTCACCCGCGCCGGACACGAAAACCGTCACAACATTCGACGCTTTTCCTCGATTTCGAGATTTTCATCGAATGTTGTGACGGTTTGGGCGGCAGCCACGCCGCGAATGTGACAAAGAGACTGTCCCTTTGTCACATTCTGTTAGAGTTGCAGGGATTGAATCCCGCTTATTCACGCGACATTGGAGTGACAACCTTGACCGCCGCAACCACGCCAAAAAGTAAGTCAACCGCCGCCGCGCTCTCCCCCGCGCGCACCAATCTTTGCCTGGCGCTGCTCGTGCTGTTGGGATTCTCGCTCGGCTGCTCCGAGTTCGTGGTCATCGGCATCGAAAGCGACCTAGCGACGGAACTCGGCGTATCGCTTGCCACCGCAGGCCAACTTATTAGCGTGTTCGCGCTCGTCTACGCTATCGCCACACCGGTGCTCGCGCTCAGTACGGGGCGTTTTCGCCGCTACCAGCTGCTCGTGTGCTACAGCATCGTCTTTGTGCTCGGCAACCTGGTCATGGCGTTGGCGCCCAACTTCCAAGTGCTGTTCATCTCGCGCATCATCCTGGGCTCCGTCTCGGGCGCACTGCTCGCCGTGGGCGTGACGTACATCCCCGAGCTTCTGTCTCCGCAGCAAACTTCGCTTGCCATCTCGGTGGTATATGGTGCGTTTTCCGTGGCAATGGTCTTTGTCACTTCGATCGGCAAGTTTGTGGCCGACACGCTCGATTGGCACGTGGCCATGTACGGCACGCTGGCCTTTGCCGTTCTGATCTGCGGAGCGCTCGTGGCGTTTATGCCGCGCGCTGGGCAAACCGACGAGCCCGCCACTTTTCGCGAGCAGGCGGGTCTGCTACGCGAGCCGAGCATCATCACCGGCATGCTCATCTTTTTGTTTGGCGTGGGGTCGGTCTACGTTTTCTACGGCTACGTGACGCCTTATCTTGAGCAGGTGCTGGGCATGGGCACGGTCGAAGCCAGTACCACGCTCATGGCCTACGGCGTGTTCTGCCTGATCTCGAACATCCTGGGCGGATGGATCGATGCGCGCTTTGGCATGAAGGCGCTACTCGTGACGTTTGTGCTGCAGGCTGCAGCGTTACTCGGACTGTTTGCTGTGGGCGGCACCATGCCGCTCGCGTTGGTCTTTGTCTTTAGCCTGGCGCTGCTCATGTACCTGTTCTCGGTGTCGTGCATCACGCACTTTATGGACGTGGCACGCAGCCGCCATCCCAAGTCGATGGTACTCGCAAGTTCGGTTGAGCCCATGGCGTTTAACGTCGGCATCTCGTTTGGCACCGCAGTGGGCGGCGCCGTGGTAAGCAGCGTTGGCATTGCATATGTAGGCGCAGTGGGTGCCGCGTTCTCGCTTGTGGCCTGGGTGCTTACGCTGGTGACGATTAAGTTGGCTCGCTGGGAACGCAAGAGGGCGATGGCGCAGGCGTAGATGCGATACTCGAGCTCGATGATGGCGATCGAAAGGAAACCGCATATGCAACGTGTACTGTTTATCTGCCATGGCAACATCTGACAGTAAGGACAAACCGCCTCATAAATGAGTGGTTTGTCCTTTTCGTTTAGTCAAGTTGCAACTTTTTTGCAACTTCTAAGGGCTCTAATTAACTCTCATTCCGTCGTTTCGCCATCGCATCTCGCAGCGCCCGAAGCACCTCAATTGCTACAGGCAGCTCATCGACCTCGAACGAGTCAAGAATTTCCTGCACTTCCGCAGAAAGCGCCGCTTTATCGGGTTTCGATGTATCCGTCAACAGGGCGTCTACGCTTACAGATAGCTCCTCTGCAATCTTACTGAGAACAGGAAGACTAAGCTTCGTGTTGCCTGTCTCGATGTGGCTCATATGGGTGATGGAGATTCCTGCCCTTCCCGCCAGCGCCTCCTGCGACAACCCGCACGCCTTGCGGTAGCGCCGTATACGCTGGCCTATCTCGAAGTATCTCATTCAATCACCGCCTATACAAAACAAGTCATCTTGAATCGTATGGGCGATTGCTCTCAACTATAATAAACTGTATAGGCTAATTATTGCCTATAGGCTTATAGTTTTCTGACAAGCGCAGTACTGCGCCGAGGGATACGGGAACTGAAACATAGGAGGATTAAACATGAAGCAGTACACGAGAAGGAGCGCCCTGAAGCTGCTCGGCATCGGAACGGTTACCATAGCGGGCTTTGGGCTGGCTGGATGTAGCGGTTCAGGCGAAGGCGTCAAGAACGCGAGCGAGCCCGTGCCTGCTTCGCAGGCTTTCGGCCAGGCGGGCGTGTGGATGGTCTACGACGGCGACAAGCAGATAGGAAAGGACGTGGCAATCGAGGAAGTCCTATCCTTCGACGGGAACGGCAACGTTGCGAGCTACCAGTGCAAGAGCCTGACCTTCGGCGACCTCGACGGTCTGTCCGACGATGAAATCATCGAGCTGGCGAAGCAGCAGGACGAAGCAGCCTTCAATGCTGCGAAGCAGGCGGCAATCGATGCTACGGATGAAGCTATCCAAGCGTGGCAGCAATGCTATGACACATTGAAGGCAGAGGCGGACGCCGGTACGTACGATTCGATAGGCTACTACGGAGACTATGGCATCGAGAATGTGCCCGAGGAAGACCGAGCCCAGGTCGTCGAGACGTACCAGACCACGTTGGACAACACGCAGGATGCTCTCGACGCTGCAAACAAAGGACAGGCATTCAATAAAGCTGCCGCCTATCAAGAACCCGAGGCGAAGCCCTATACGCTCCGTCTCGAAACAGATGGCAGCGGTAATGCGGCGGCGAACGAGTCGCTTGTTTTCCAGCTCGCAAAGTTCTCCTTCTACCAAGCAAACATCAATGTGGATGAAAACGACCTAACAAGCGACAGAACACGCTTTCGCATTTTAGTTGACTACGGTTGGGACAATAATGCCGAGATTCCCGACAGCGCGTTCGGCTCGACCAAAAAATCCATCGAACTCTGTTCACCCACCTACTCGACCACCCAGACCGTCTATGGCACGACCTTCGGCGGTTACTCCGGCCTCGCCACCGTCGTGAACGAGGGGCACGCGGGCTTCACGTGGGACACCCCCGATACCGAAGGGATAGAGGTGGACTAGGCAATCGATACGCACGGATATAGCCCGATGGCAGCTCGGGCTATATCCGTGAAATAGAAAGGAGCGAACATGGAGGAACAGGCAAATTTGTTGCCAGGCGTTGCCACGGCGCACGATTTGATGCATAGGGTGGTTGACCTTCAGGGACGAATCAACCAACTCACCACTCAGTTTGCCGCCAAGACGGAAAAGAAGACTAAAAGGCACCCTGTTCTCTACGCAATCGGGGGCTTCCTTATCGCGTTCACGCTTATCACGAGCACGCCACTTAAGGCAATAACGTATCTCCCTACCCTTCCGTTCTTCTCAATGGGAGGCACGGAGCTTCAATTGGCGGTTTGGAATATCGTGAACCTCATCGTCTCAGCTATCATCGGTGCGATTCTATACAAGGTCATAGCGAAGACGGCGGACAAAAGCCGCTCCCAGATAAATGCCGCGATTGACCAAAGCAACCAACAAGTTGAAGTCAACAACCAAGCCCTAGCCCAGAGCATCGAGCAAACCAAGCAGGAGATTTTCGCCGTACAGCAGCAATGGGCTTCGCAGGTCGCCCCGTGGTACCCCATGGATTACGACAGCATCGAAGCCGTGGATTTCTTCCTTGCTGCCGTGCGCAACCATCGCGTCACCACCGTACAGGAGATGGTTAACCTCTATGAGACCGAGATGCACCAGCGCCGCATGGAGGCTGGGCAGCAGCAGATTCTCAACCAACAAAGAATCGGGAATATGCTGCAATTGGGCAATCTGTTCATGCAGGGGCAGATTCTCAATCAGGCTCAGCAGATTAACGCAAATACCGCCAGTGCGAGCGGCAACCTCGACTGGATGGCTCGCGCGATGGGAAAGCGCTAAGTAATGACGCGGTTGACATAACGAGGTAACTCGAAACCACCATGAAAGAAAGGGGGATGGATAATGAACGGATTATCCCAGTGGGCGCGCTCGCATAAGCCCCAAGTCGCAGCGATAGCCGCTGCGATCGTTGTTGCGATCGTTGTTGCGATAGCCGTGGCAAGCGGGGCGCTCGCAACGTCCGAGCAACAACCAGAACAGCAGGAGTCAAGAACCGTCGATGTGACCCTCAACGTTACGGCCGACAACGGTTGGGACGAGAACTCCACGCCCGCCATCGCCCATATCGAGGGCAACGATGTGGACTTCTACCACGCGGTGGCCCCTGATGCCGATGGCAACAAGGGCACTTCTACGGTCGCACTCGCCGAGGGCGACTACACCGTGAGCTTCGTCAGCCCCGTCAACTCCGACGGTTCCGCCTTCGACATCTACGACACGGGTGCTCCCGTCGACATCACCGTCGACGCCGACGCGAAGACCGCACCTGCGGTCAACTGCCTTATGGCGCAGATTCCCGCCGACAAGGTCACGGACGAGATGCTTGCGAACATCGTCGACAAGACCAAGGACGCCATCAAGAAGGGTGACGAGACCTTGAAGGGCGATAGCGGAAAGGCCATCCTCGGCAAGCTCGACGGCAACGTGAGCGCCAACCCGAACGTCTCCGACGAGACGAAGGAGGACGCATCCAAGGCCGATGAGGGTGTCGATATCGACGGCAAGCCCGCCGACACCATCGGCAAGCCCGCCGACAAGCCTTCCGGCGGAAACGCCAACGCTTCCGGCTCCAACACCGGAAACTCCAACTCTGGAAACGCCGGCGGTTCCGACAAGCCGAGCACGCCTGCCCACCAGCATTCGTGGACACAGCACACCGCGCAGAGGTGGGTATCCAACATGGTGACGGTCCCCGACTACGAGACGCAGACAGTCTACGGAGCGCGTTTCTATGTCCCAACCGGCACTCCCGGCCAATACATCGCAAAAGGACCGGAGTACTGGTTCGAGAACGGATTCACGCGGGACGACCTCAATGCCATCATCGTCAACGCCCTGCGCAACGCCGACGAGAACGGCCTGTACAACGGCGTGGATTACTCCAGCTACCAGAACATCGAAAAGACCGTGCAGGTTCAGGTCGGTTCCCATCAGGAAGACCACGGTTACTACGAGGACTACGTGGACTACGTGTATTGCAGTTCGTGCGGTGCTCGTCAGTAACGACGAAACCATAACGGCACGTACTGTGTTCGGGCATAGCCTTCATAGACCCGCGCGCTCCCTCCGGTCGCGTGCAGGTGTCCGTTTCCCGAACGAGGGGAGCATCCGTATAACGGGTGCTCCCCTCGTTTTTTGCCCAGATGCTCCGGAATACCGCGAAGTAGGATCAGCAACAGCGCACCGACCTTTGAAGGGCTTTTCGAGGTCTTTCGGTGGGCTGTGCTGAGCCCATTTCGCGCCCCTGTCCGAACAGAGCCCCTGCGAAGGTCTTTCGGAGGTCTTTCGTTGGGCTTTGGATGGGCATGCGTGAAAGACGCCTGCGGCGTCGGGTGCCTCCGAAACGAAGATAAGGAGGTACACGATGGACAAGGAGCGTCTTGAACCCAACAGCCCCCAGGAGGAGGCCATGTGGAGGGCGCAGGTGCTCAGGCGCACCGCCCGCATCTGCTCGGCGAAGGCCAAGGAGCTTGAGCGCATGGCGAAGGTGGACGGGAACGCCCCCATGCGCGACAGCGGCACCCTGAAGGACGCGCTCAAGCGCATCGACAACGTGATGGAGTGGCGGTTCGTGAACGCTCTGGGCGAGGTCGTCCTCGACGGGGACATCCTCGCGGAGAGCATCGACTGCGAGGCCCTGCGCACCATGCGCTACTGCGTGGCGGAATACCTCAAGCGAATCGAGGAGCGGGAAGCGGAGGAGAAAAGCGATGAGTGACTACGGCATCAAGACCTACGCCGACCTCGCCGAGACGTGCGGGAACATGGTGCTCGCAAACGAGATGGCAAAACGACCGCTTGAGCTTGTGAGCGGAGACTGGGCGCCATGGGAGGAGATTTTCCAGTGGTACATCATACAGGACCCGTCGTTTGTCATGGAGCACACGGGCGAGCCGGTGTTCTACGACGAGGAACTTGACCTGTACGTCCTTGGGGTAAATCATCTAGGCACAGCTTGGCAGCTCGTGCCTGCTCCGAAAATCTACGACTGAAAAGACGCCGAAGGGCGCAGCGAAAACAATCGCTGCGCCCTTCATTTTTTGCTCCGCGCGCACTCAAGACGCGCTTTCTACACGTCGTCGCTTTACGCCTGAACTTGTAGAAAATCCTCCGAGAAGATTGCCCCGTTTATGGGGGCTTTTCGAAGCGCTTTCTACAACTGTCGCAATCTTCGACAAATCCAACCCCTGAAACATGTCTTGTTTTCTACAGCGTTTCACGCCATATATCAGGAGAAATCGCCTTGGCTTCCTCCGCTATACGCTTCGGGGGCAAAAAGGCAAAAGGGCATAAGGGGGACTGACGCAGCGTGCGCTGCGGTCGGCATAGCCGACAGTCCCATGCCCAACGCCCGCGTACTTCGTACTAAATAACTCACGGGCATCGAGCGAAGCGAGATGCGGGAATGCGGCAAACGCATACATGAACACCTTATGAATTTCGAAAAATAGCACTGACTTTTTTCTCCTCATTTATGAATAGGAACAAACAAAAACGTTGATTTATCAGGCTTTTCTCAATTTGCAGATACATGATAATGCAACTAATCTCGGCTCGTACTGAAGGTGCGTTGCGAGCAACGCCGATTGAAAAGGGGAATCAAATGAGCAGTAAACCTAACGTTCAGGCTGCACCTGAGAACCCTGTGTACAGCATGCTCGAAAAAGCCATGTTGGTCGTTGACGAAGAGGAGGCAAAGAAGTTTCTTGGGGCAACCAGGCTTTTGCAGTTGATGGTAGACAACGGTGATGGCATCGGGCCTGCGCATCTTCGTCACTGCCGTGACTCATCTCATCGCTATTACTTTGTAAGCGACCTGCTGCATTGGGACAAGAATCGTCCCTAGGAATCTCGAAAGTCATTCAACGTAGCCCGTACCACTAGCAATTATGCGCCCCGATGCACCAGCGAAGCGGCATCGGGGCGCATCCATAAGGAGAGGAGGTGACAAGAGTGCCCACGAGGAAAGACAGTAAAGGGCGCATTTTGCGCCGAGGAGAGGGACAGCGTCCGAACGGCCAGTACTATTTCAAGTTCAAAGACGCAAAAGGCAAGACGAAATACAAGTACTCGTGGACGCTCACCACGCACGACCTTCCTCCCAAGGGCAAAAAATCGGGATTGTGCCTCCGCGAAATCGAGAAGCAGGTGCAACGCGATCTGTTTGACCGCGTTGCACCAAGCGGAATGACCGTTTTCGAACTGGTTGAAAAGTACGTCGTAACTAAAACGGCTGTGCGCCCGACTACGCGCGCGGGCTACAAGACGGTTATGAACTTTCTTGCCAAGGACGCGTTCGGAAGCAGGAAAATCGGCGATATAACGACGCTCGACGCGAAGAATTGGCTCATCTATCTTCAAGGCGAGCTCGGGAAAAGCTACAGCGCGATTCACTGTATTCGAGGAGTGCTACGCCCAGCTTTCCAGCTTGCGGAGGAAGACGACCTCATCAGGCGCAACCCGTTCAACTTCGAGCTCGCCACCGTACTCGTCAACGATTCCATCGTTCGTGAGGCCTTGTCTCCGCAAGACGAGCGCAGGTTCCTCGATTTCATCAGGGAGGATAAGCATTACTCGCGATATTACGAAGCGTTTTACATCCTTTTTAACACGGGGCTGCGCATTTCGGAGTTCTGCGGTCTCACAAAATCTGACCTCGACTTCGAAAACGGAAGCATCCGCGTCAACAAGCAGCTGCAGAGGGGCAGCGATATGAGGTACTACATCGAGCGCCCCAAAACGAAAAGCGGCGAGCGATACGTGCCCATGTCCGAGGAAGTCAAAGAATGCTTCAAGGCAATCCTTCAAAAGCGCGCCAATCCGCCCATCGAACCCATTGTTGATGGGGTGAGTGGGTTTCTGCTTCTGGACAAAAACGACATGCCGAAGGTTGCGATGCACTGGGAGAAATACTTCCAGCTTTCCCTTCGCAAGTACAACAGCATCTATAAGAATGAACTCCCCAAGATTACCCCGCACGTCTGCCGACACACCTTCTGTTCCAAAATGGCTCGCAAGGGGATGGACCCCGCGAAGCTCAAGTACATCATGGGGCACTCGGACATTAGCGTGACATACAACACGTACACCCACCTCGGATTCGAGGATGTGAGGGACGACATGCTCCGTATGACGGATGGCGCCGCATAAGCTAAAGTGTACGAAGTTGTAAATCCGAGAGGGTTACAACCGAATTTACAACTTTTTCGGCAGAAAATATCCGCTCATACACGAGCTGATTTGGGATTCCGCGATTGGGAGATGGCATACGAACGGTGTTCATCACCTGCGGAAATCCTGATATTTGAAAGGAAAACCAAGGATGCACAGAATCATGTTCGTCTGCTATGGAAACATCTGCCGCTCGACGATGGCCGAGTCGGTGTTTACCGAGCTCGTGCGCCGCGCTGGGCGCGAGGCGGAGTTTGCCATCGATTCCGCGGCGACCTCGACCGAGGAGATCGGCAACCCGCCACACCACAGTACCGTTGCCAAGCTACGCGAGGTCGGGATTCCCGTCGTCGCACATCGCGCACGTCAGGTACGTCGCGCGGAGTATGGCGACTGGGACCACATTGTCTATATGGACGACGAGAACGCCCGCGCCCTGTACCGAATTTTTGGGAAGGACCCCGATGGCAAGATCTCGCGCCTGCTCGATTGGACCGATCGCCCCGGCGACGTGGCCGACCCCTGGTACACCGGCAATTTCGACGCCACCTACCGCGATGTACTCGCCGGTTGCACCGCCATGCTCGAGCAGCTGTAGGCGCTCGGGCGGCGCGGGCACACGGGCCACGCCATCGGCATAAAACGAGCGTGGATTTTCTCCCACTTTGAGCGTTCGAGTGCGCTCTAAACGGGAGAAAATCCACGCTCGTTATCTCGGTGGGAGAAAATCCACACTCATGAATGTGACAAAGGGACTGTCCCTTTGTCACATCCGGGACTGGCCCTAGACCGGCTTGACCTCCAGCTTTATCCCCTCGGCACAGGAGTCGCCCAAAACATCCGAAAGGGCCCAGGTCGCATATAGCGGCAAATAGAGAACCGCTCCGTTGCGCTCAACGTTGCCTCTCGAGAAAACAATCCCGAGCCTTACGTCATATTCAGCCGTATCAAGCACATGACCGAGCGCAGCGTGCGCGTGGTAATAGGAGCCCGATTTAACCTCGATCGGAACAGCCGTCCCATCCGGTCCATCGACCACAAAGTCCACTTCACCGCGCTTTTTTGTCTGATAGTAGTAAAGCTGGCGATTTTGGGCAGCCAGCTGCTGGGCCACCACGTTTTCGTAAATGCCGCCCAGATTGGGCTCCTTGCTATCAAGATACGCCGCTTGGGCGACTCCAACGGGGTAGCGCGCCATCAACATGCCCGTATCCGATTGATATAGCTTGAACCGCGATGGCCGCGCCGTCTTGAGCAGGGGCGATTTTGGCTCGGTTACGATATCGGCTTTGAGAGCAACGCCGGCATCGACAAGCCATACAAAATCTCGCTGATACTTCTCGTAGTGCGCCTTAGGGTCAATGGAATTGAGCACGAAGCGCTTGTTTTCGCCCTCGAGCATAATAGGGAGCTGATCGTAGATGCTCTGCGCCTGAAGGGCTCGCCCGCTTGCATACCTGGAGATATCCCGCCGGTACTGTTCGTTGAGCTCTGACTGTAGCTGACGAACAGAGGCAAGGTCGCCCTGCGTGTCAAGGAAACGCTGCACGACCTCCGGCATTCCGCCGACAACGGTATAGGTCCTGAAGTTTGCCATCATCGCGTCATGAATGTAATCAGGAATGGGCTTCTCGCTGATACACGCGTCACGTATCGTTTGGCGAGCCCCCTCGCTCACCCCGATTGCCCAGCAAAACTCCTCAAAATCGAGCGGGAACATCCTAAGCTCGTGGACATACCCCACGGGATAGGACCTGACGCCCTTGAACTGAGTCCCGAGCATTGACCCCGAAAACGCCCAGCGGCACCTCCCGTCCTCAACAAGGAACTTTGCCATCGTCATGATGTCGGGAGCCTCTTGGACCTCATCGATAAACACGAGCGTTTTGCCTGGTGCAATCGGCTTTCCCGAAAGAAGCGTCACCCTGCTGATGAAATCATCGGCATCCCGCGCCTCGAGAAGAGCATCTTTTGCCTGGCGATTTTCCATGAGGTTAAGCTCGATGTAGGTTGCATGGTTGGCCTTGCCAAATGCGCGAATCGAATAGCTTTTGCCAATCTGGCGAGAACCCGTAATGAACAAGGCCTTTTGCTTGGAAGACTTCAGCCAACGCTCCAGCTCTGCCGCTATTTTTCTGCGCAGCATAGGCTCTCCCCTCAGTGTCATCAAATGAAATGCAAAGTTTTATACGCTTGATTATCGATGAAACGCAGAATTTTTAGAACCTAAAATCGAATGAAATGCAAAGATTTGAGATTATAAGCAAAAGAAGGGGCACCACCGGCGAATGTGTCAAAGGGGCTGTCCCTTTGACACATTGCGCTCGACTACTCGTCAACGATCTCGGCGAGCCAGACGTTCAACGTATCGACCTCGGGACAGCAGAACTTTGCCGTGCCGGGCTCGTTGCCGGGCACGGTACCGCCATAGCGCAGGATGTCGATATAGGGAAAGCCCACATGGCAGGCCATGGCGCACATCTTGCCGCGGTCGCGGTCGAAGTCGAAGACGTCACCCGGCTTGTGCCCGTGATGGCAGCGGCATGTGCCCAGCTGGTCCACGCAGCTAATGCGAATACGCGGACGCTTGCCACGCGGCGCGCCGAGCGGCTTGTTCTCGCCCGCCGCCTCGGTACTGCTCTCGTCGGCGTTACTCATGGTCAATCACATCCAGGCAGGCCTCGATGGGAAGGCCGGCGGACTTATCCTCCTGGTCGGCATTGCGCTCGATGAGCTCCGCTACCACACGCATGGCATCGCTCGTCGCGCGCTGCAGGCTCCAACCGGCCATAACGCGGCCGACGAGCACTGCCGAGAACGTGTCGCCCGTGCCCGGGAAGTAAACCGGGATCAAGTCGAAGGGAATCGTAAAGTACTCCCCCGCCACATGGTCGTAACCGATAACGGCGTTCGCACCGTCGACCACAGCGCTCGTAATGACCACCGACTTGGCGCCCAGGGCACGCACGTCATCCACAAGAGCGCGGCCCTCATCGGGCGTGATTTGCTCGGCAATGGGCGCATCGGTGAGCAGGCACGCCTCGGTGTAGTTTGGCACCGCATAGTCGGCGCACTCGAGCAGGCTGCGCATGAGACCAATCGTGGACTCGGGCACGCCGGCGTAGAGCTTGCCGTTGTCGCCCATGATGGGGTCGACGAACACCTTGGTGCCCTTTTGCGCACGGCGGTGGCAAAAGTCCGAGATGATGCGCGTCTCTTCCTCGGTCACGATAAAGCCGGTCGAGATGGCGTCGAACTCAAACCCGAGCTCCTCCCAGATAGCGAGGCTCTGGCGCACGTACTCGGTGGTGTCATGGATGTAGAACTTGGGATAGTTGAGCGTATCGGACACAAGTGCCGTCGGCAGGTTGTGGATGCGGTAGCCCATGTGCGACAGCACCGGCAGCATGGCGGAAAGCGCGACCTTGCCGTAGCCGCACATATCGTTGATCAGCAGCAGCTGAGTGTTCTTCATGAGGGTCTCCCTTGGTTCGGGCACGGCGCAGCAGCGCCACAGTGCGACTAAGTGTAGCGCAGGGAGCGTTTGCAGCGTCGAGCCGTTACGCGGTTTGGTAAAACCGCGTAACCACTAGTTTGGTACCTTGACATTCATTTCTCATGCTCCTAGATTAGTTAGGCACAAAACAATTCCACTACCTAACTAAAGAAAGGAGCGAAGATTAGATATGTGTGTTGAACCACACGCCCATCCGCATGAACCCGGCGACGACCCCTCGCAGCCGGTAGACGAGCCCGAGACTCAGTCCAAGGAGGACCGTCTCGCCAAGAGAATCCTCCATGGGCTGGGGTTTTGCGGCCATTACATGCATTTTCACGGCGGCGGCATATCTGGCAAGGCGCCTATTGTCTGCCTACTCGCCAAGCAGCCGACCGGCGAGCTGTCCCAACAGGAGCTCGGCATGCACTTCGACCTCAAGCCGGGGTCCCTTTCCGAGATTCTGTCCAAGCTCGAACTGGGCGGTCTTATCGAGCGCAGTCGCAATCCCAAAGACCGTCGGCAGCTCACCATCCGCCTGACCGATGCGGGATGGGAAAAGGCCCGCGTTGAGCAGGCGGCCCGCATCCGCTTTAGAGAGCAGGCCTTTAGCGCGCTCACCCACGACGAGCGCGAGCAGCTCGCCGAAATGCTCGAGAAAATCCGTGTAACCTGGGAGGAACTGGATGATTAAAACCCTCATGGGAAGCATCCGCGACTATATGAAAGTCACCGTTGCCACGCCGCTGCTCGTGCTTGGCGAGGTGCTCTGCGAGATGCTGATTCCATTTATCACCGCCAACCTGATCGACGCCATCAAAGACGGCGCCACCGTAGCCGAGATGCTTCCCACCGCAGGCTTTTTGGTGCTCATCGCACTGACGTCGCTTGCTTTTGGCGCCGCTGCCGGCGTCACCTGCAGCCATGCGAGCTGCGGCTTCGCCAAGAACCTGCGTCACGACCTGTTCTACAAAATCCAGACGTTCAGCTTTGCCAACATCGATGAGTTCTCGAGTTCCTCGCTCGTCACGCGCCTGACCACCGACATCAACAACGTGCAGCAGGCCTTTATGATGATCATCCGTATCGCCGTGCGCGCGCCGTTGGTATTGATCTTCGCCTTTACCATGGCATTTATCATGGGCGGCAGCGTCGCCATGGTCTACCTGATCATCATTCCGCTGCTGGGCTTTGGACTGTTCTTTATCATCTTTAAGGTGCGCCCCATCTTCTCGCGCGTGTTCCACAAGTACGACGCCCTTAACGAGTCCGTCGAGGAAAACGTCACCGGCATGCGCGTGGTCAAGAGCTATGTTCGCGAAGACTTTGAGAAGGAGAAGTTCGCGACCGCCGCGCGCGACGTCCAGATGGACTTCACCCGCGCCGAGAAGCTACTCGCCTTTAACAACCCCATGATGAACATCTGCGTCAACGGCGCGTTTGTCGTCATCATCTACCTGGGCTCCAAGCTCATCATCACGAGCCAGGGCACGCTGTTCGACGTGGGCCAGCTCTCCTCGATCTTTACCTATGGTTTCCAGATCCTTATGAGCCTGATGCAGCTGTCGATGATCTTTGTCATGGTGACCATGGCCGACGAATCGGCGCACCGCATCACCGAGGTGCTGGCCGCCGAGCCCACAATCGCCGATCCCGCCGAGCCCGTGCTCGAGGTTGCCGACGGCTCCATCGACTTTGACCACGTGAGCTTTAAGTATTCCGCGCATGCGAAGCGCCAGGCGCTCGACGATATCGACCTGCACATTAAGAGCGGCGAGACCATCGGCATCATCGGCGGCACTGGCTCGGCCAAGTCCACGCTCGTAAACCTCATCGCCCGCCTGTACGACGCCACCGAAGGCACCGTGCGCGTGGGCGGCATGGACGTGCGCGACTACGACCTGGACGCACTGCGTCACCAAGTGGCCATGGTGCTACAGAAAAACGTGCTGTTTAGCGGCACCATCGCCGAGAACCTGCGCTGGGGCGACCCGAACGCCACCGACGAGGAAGTCCGCGAGGCGGCACATCTGGCCTGCGCCGATGAGTTTGTCGACGGCTTCCCCAAGGGTTACGACACCTGGATCGAGCAGGGCGGCTCCAATGTCTCGGGCGGTCAGAAGCAGCGCCTGTGCATTGCGCGTGCCCTGCTGCGTCGCCCCAAGATCTTGATCTTGGACGACTCCACCAGCGCCGTCGACACCAAGACCGACGCCAAGATTCGCGCAGGGTTGGCAAGCTATCTGCCCAACACGACCAAGCTCATCATCGCCCAGCGCATTAGCTCCGTACAGGATGCAGACCGCATCATCGTCATGGAGGGCGGCCGCATCGCGCAGATCGGCAACCATGACGAGCTGCTTAAGACGAGCGAGATCTACCGCGAGACCTTTACCTCGCAAAACAAGATGTCTGCCGAGGGCGAAGGGGCCGTCGAGGCCGACACCGAGGCATCCTCAACGCAAGCTCAGCCCCAGGAAGGAGGCGAGGCACATGAGTAAGGCAACGACCGCCGAGCGCGCGCTCAACCGCAAGGGCGGCACCATGTCGCGCCTCATCAAGACGCTCTTTGGCTTCTACCCCGTGCTTTTGCCCCTCGTCGTTGTCGGCGTGGTGCTCTGCGCCATCATCAACTCCATCGGTGCGACCTTCCTTCAGAGCGCCCTGCAGATAATTAGCGAATCGTGGCAGTCGGGCGATTGGACGACCGCGCAGCCCAAGATTCTGCAGCTCGTGACCACCCTCGCCTGCATCTACGGCGTCGGCATCCTGTCCTCGCTCTTCTGGAACCGCGCCATGGCCATCGTCACGCAGGGCTCACTCGAGAAGCTGCGCGAGAAGATGTTCAACCGCATGCAGGACCTGCCGATTCGCTACTTCGACACGCACCAGCGCGGCGACATCATGAGCCACTACACCAACGACATCGACACGCTGCGCCAGATGATCAGCCAGTCGCTGCCCAACCTGCTCATGACGACCATCGTCATCGTCACGGTGTTCTTTATCATGCTGTACTACAGCGTGTGGATGTGCCTGGTCATTGTGGCCGGCGTCGCCTTTATGACCTTTATGACCAAGCTGCTCGGCTCCAACTCCGCGCGCTTCTTTATTGCGCAGCAGACCGAGCTCGGCGTGGTCGAGGGCCATATCGAGGAAGTCATGAACGGCCAGAAGGTCGTCAAGGCATTCTGCCACGAGTCTGCCGCCGAGGCCGATTTTGACGAGCGCAACGAAAAGCTCTTCGAGGTCTCGCAGAAGGCCAACATGTACGCCAACATCCTCATGCCCATCCTTATGAACCTGGGCAACCTGCTCTACGTGCTGGTCGCACTGGCAGGCGGCATTTTCCTGGCGCTGGGCGTGCCCAACCTGAGCATCTCGGGCATGGCGCTGTCCATCGCCGTCGTGGTGCCGTTCCTCAACATGACCAAACAGTTCTGCGGACAGATCGGTCAGATCTCGCAGCAGATCAACGCCGTGGTCATGGGCCTCGCCGGCGCCGACCGCATCTTTGAGCTCATCGACGAGGAGCCCGAAGCCGACGAAGGCTATGTGACGCTCGTCAACGCGCAGGTGAACCCCGAGACCTGGGAGTTCGAGGAGGCCGACCACCACACCGGCATGTGGGCGTGGAAACATCCGCACCGTGCAACCGGCGAGGTCGAGTACGTGCCACTGCGTGGCGACCTGGTCATGGACAACGTCGACTTTGGCTACACGCCCGACCACGAGGTGCTGCACGGCGTGTCCGTGTTTGCCAAGCCGGGCCAGAAGGTCGCGTTTGTCGGCGCCACCGGTGCGGGCAAGACGACCATCACCAACCTCATCAACCGCTTCTATGACATCGCCGACGGCAAGATTCGCTACGACGGCATCAACGTCAACAAGATCCGCAAGGCCGATCTGCGCCGCTCGCTGGGCGTGGTACTGCAGGACGTGAACCTGTTCACCGGCACCGTGATGGATAACATCCGCTACGGCAATCTGGACGCCACCGACGAGGAGTGCATCGCGGCGGCCAAGCTCGCGGGCGCGGACGACTTTATCACCCGCCTGCCCGACGGCTACGACACCATGCTCACCGGCAACGGCGCCCAGCTGTCGCAGGGCCAGCGCCAGTTGATCTCGATTGCACGCGCCGCCGTCGCCGATCCGCCGGCAATGATCCTGGACGAGGCCACGTCGAGCATCGACACTCGCACCGAGGCCATCGTGCAAGCGGGCATGGACAAGCTCATGGAGGGCCGCACGACGTTTGTCATCGCGCACCGCCTGTCCACCGTGCGCAACTCCGACGCGATCATCTGTCTGGACCACGGCCGCATCATCGAGCGCGGCAACCACGACGAGCTGATCGCCAAGCGCGGGTATTACTACCAGCTCTACACCGGAGCGTTTGAACTGGAGTAGATCTGGCAACCCGGAACTACGCCGCAACGCATAAGCCCCCGCAGTTCATATGAGCTGTGGGGGCTTTTTTCATGCCAGCCGGAAACCGTATCCCACTTTTCGGGCCCAGAATGGGATGCCGTTTCCCGCTGGACCCCCTCCGGGAAACGGCATCCCATTTCAAGGGAGTAAACCGGGATGTAGTTTCCCCTAACGGCACCTTTGGGAAGCCGCATCCCACTCCTAAAACAGCCCTGTCCCAAATTGACTATTTGAGAAGTTGTGCCATGGCGTTGACGAATTTTTGCACTTGGAGGGTAGGCTCGAGCGGGTAGTGCAGAAAGACCGGCACCTCGCGACCGCATAGGAACGGCACGCCCACAAAGGCCGGGTGTACCCCCGACCATGCGCCGCAGGTGAGCACCGCGTCGCCCTTTTCCTCTGCCTCGTTAAAGAGCGCAAAGTCAAAGCGGTCCACGTCGATCACGTCAACGCCGCCGTCGGCCAGAAGGTCGATGCGCAGGCTGTCCATTGCGTCGTTGCCGTGGCGGAGCACGCGCAGGCGCATGCCCTCCAGGTCGGCAACCGTAATGCGTGTCTTGCGCGCCAGCGGGCTCGTGCGTGGCACGTCGATATAAAACGGCACGTTAACGATGCGGAGCTTTTGGCAGGCGTCACCCCAGCGCGGGGTCGAAAAACTCGACTGCACCACATCCACCTCGCGACCGAGGCTGCGCATGACGGATTCGCGTTCGTCGTAGAGGTCGCTTACCGGCACGATCTCAAATCGAAGCGACGGTTCCAGATCGTGGATGCTCGACCACATCGACAGCGTTTGGCGCCCCGGGCACATCATCGACACGCCCAGGCGCACGGCACCGCCATCGCCCGTCGCGCGTCGGGCGCGGCGCAGCGCGTCCTCGGACTGCCGCATGATCGAGCGCGCGTCGTCCACCAGCAGAGCGCCCGCCGGCGTCACCTTGACGCCCGAGTGCGAGCGTTCGAACAGCGTGATGCCGAACTCGGCCTCGAATCCCGACACCTGCTTGACGAGCGCCGGGGTCGACACGCGCAATTTTGCCGCCGCCCGTGAGAAGCTTCCCAGCTCCGCGGCGGCCGATATGGCCTCGAGTCGTCGATCGTACACGTCAATCTCCTGTTTCCAGACGTATGGCAATGAACTGCCAGGGGGTCGTTTTGGCAGGTCACACACTAAATTAGGGACACATCGTCTTGCGAGCTATAAACCTACAGTTAACGCCATTCTAACAAATATGCAATTCACCTGCGCAAATACAAAGCATACGATAACCAGCGAAAACCACGTGGGTCGGTTAATGGGAGCGACCCACCGGGAGGCACAAGAAGGGAAGTTCCTATGAGCAATTGGCTTAAGCTCGAGGGCGATGTCTGCGCCGTGACTGGCGCGCTCGGCGGTATGGGCGCCGAGATCTGCCGCGAGTTCGCCCGCAATGGCGCCAACGTCGTCATGCTCGACCTAGACGAGGAAAAGGTCAAGGCCGCAGCCGCCGACCTCGCCGCCGAGTTTGGCATCCACGCCGAGGGCTACAAGATGAACGCCACCGACGAGGCCGAGGTTCAGGCCGCCGTCGATGCCACCATCGCCGACTTCGGCCGCGTCGACGTTCTCGTCAACACCGCCGGCATCCTGCGCTTCGCAGCCATGGAAGACCTGCCGTTGAGCGACTGGGAGCAGGTGCTCAACGTCAACCTCACCGGTTACTTCATCACCTCGCAGCGCTTTGGTCGCGAGATGATCAAGGCCGGCCAGGGTCGCCTGGTGCACATCTCGACCGTCGCCAGCCACTCCCCCGAGACGTTCTCGGGCGTGTACAGCTCCACCAAGGCCGGCGTGAACATGATGTCCAAGATGCTCGCCGCCGAGTGGGGCCCCTACGGCGTCCGCTCCAACTGCGTCGAACCCTGCTTCGTTAAGACCCCGATGTCGGCCAACTTCTACGCCGACCCCGAGGTCGAAAAGAGCCGCAGCCGTCTGATCGCCACGCGCCGCATCGGCGAGGTCAGCGATATCGCCAACGCCGTCATGTTCCTGGCGTCCACGCGCTCGGACTTCACCACCGGCGACGCCATCAAGGTCGACGGCGGCTTCTCCAACATGATGGGCGACCTCACCGCCAAGCCCGGCGGCCGTCGCGCCTATGCCGACAACTACCTTAAGAACAAGGGTGTCGAGCTCTGGTCCGATGAGTCCGGCGTCGCCAAGCCGACTGACCAGTAAACCAACCTGACAGGGAGGTCCCGCGGACACGCCCGCTCCTCCCCCGTATCGATCAGAAAGAGTCCAATGGCTTCCACCAACTCCAACAAGGGTCGCGCCGTCGTGCTTTCCGCCGCGTGCGTCACCATGTTCTTCATCAGCTCCATCGCGCTGTATTCCGTCGTAAGCAAGAACCTGCTCGCCGTCTACCCCGAGTGGTCGAGCGCCCTTACCTGGGCCTTCCCGGTCTTTCAGACCATCATGGCCGTGACGGGCATCTTCGCCGGCCGCATCTCCGATAAGATCGGCCCGCGCAACGTCGTTATCGCCGCCGCCGTGTGCTACGGCCTGGGCTGGTTCATGTCCGGCACCGTCACCGAGCCGTGGCAGTTCTACCTGTGGTTCTCGCTCGTCGCCGCCATCGGCAACGGCCTGGGCTACAACCCGGCGCTCACCACCGGCCAAAAGTGGTTCATCGACAAGAAGGGCCTCGCCTCCGGCATCACCCTGGCCGCTTCGACCGCCGGTCCCGCCGTGCTGTCCCCGGTGCTCGCCTCGCTGCTCATCCCGAGCCTGGGCATCTTTGGCGCCCTTAAGGCGCTCGGCGTCATCTTCTTTGTGATGATTGCCGCCTCCGCCCTGTTCCTGAAGGCCCCTGAGGCCGGTTGGCTGCCCGAGGGCTTCGAGGCCCCCAAGGGCGGCGCGCACGCCGGCACCTTCGGCGACCTCACCCCGGGCGAGATGGTCAAGACCCCGCGCTTCTGGGTCCTCATCGTCACCTTCGCCTTTGCCGCCACCGCGGGCACCCTGCTCGTGGGCAAGGTTGCCTCCATCGCCGCCGTCCAGCTCTTCGCCGACCCCACGAGCGCCGCGGCCGTCGCCCTCGGCGGTGTGGTGGTCTCCGTCAACACCTGCGCCAACCTGGTTGGCCGTCTGTCCTTTGGCCAGATCATCGACAAGCTCGGCGCCTATAAGTCGCTGCTCATCAGCCTTGTCGTCATCATCGTCGCACTCGTCATCATGTCGATGAGCTTTACGCAGGCCATGTTCTTTGTGGCGCTCGCCCTGCTCGGCTTTAGCTTTGGCGCCCTGCTCGTCATCTACCCGCCGCTCACCGGTGGCGCCTTTGGCACCAGCAACATCGGCGTCAACTACGGCATCATGTTTTTGGGCTATGCCGCTTCCACCTGGATCAGCCAGCCCATCACCGCCGTGCTGTATCACGCCGAGGCCGGCAGCGCCGCCTATCAGCAGTCCTTCTACGGCGCCATTGTGATCGCCGCCATCGCCGTCGTACTCACCGTCTACATGATGGTCTCCGACAGCAAGAAGAAGTCCGCCTAGTTTTACCGATGCGACAAAGGGACAGCCCCTTTGTCGCATTCCACCGGTCACCAGTATTAAGGAGTCGAAATGTCTGAGCTCAACCCCGTCCGCATTGCCGTTATCGGCGCCGGCGCCATGGGCCGCAACCACATCCGCTTTGTCACCGAGGAACCCGAGGCCGAACTCGTCGCCATCGCCGACGCCTTTGAGGGCGCTCGCGCCACGGCCGAGGCCGCCGGCGTGCCGTTTTACACCGATCCCGCCCAGATGATGGACGAGGTCAAACCCGAGGCCGTCATTATCGCCACCCCCAACGACTTGCACCTGGGCGTTGCCCGCGAGGCTGTGAAGCGCAACATCGTGCCGTTGGTCGAAAAGCCGATCTCCAACGACCTGGAGGATGCCCAGGCCTTCGCCGCCGAGGCCGAGACCGCTGGCGTGCCCGTGCTCGTGGGTCAGCACCGTCGCCACAATCCCTTCGTCAACAAGGCCAAGGAGATCATCGAGGCCGGCGAGCTGGGCAAGCTCACCGTGTCGAGCTTCCACTACATGATCTATAAGAATGACGAGTACTTCGATGTCGAGTGGCGCCGCAAGAAGGGTGCCGGCCCGATCCTGGTCAACCTGGTGCACGACGTCGACCTGCTCCGCTACCTGCTGGGCGAGCCCGTTGCCGTCCAGGGCATGCAGTCCAGTGCCGCCCGCGGTTTTGAGACCGAGGACTCCGCCGTGGTCAACGTCCGTTTTGCCGATGGCGCGCTTGCGAGCATGACCATCTCCGACGCCACCGCCAGCCCCTGGAACTGGGAGGCCACCGCTCGCGAGGATCCGCAGTACCGCCCCTTCGACGCCGACGCCTACTTTATTGGCGGAACCTTGGGTGCCCTTTCGCTGCCCCGCCTGCACCAGTTCTCCTACGACGGAGCCTCCAACTGGCACAAGCCGCTGCAGATGGAGATTCCGGCCGTCGACCCGGCGCTGCCGCACAAGATGCAGCTCAAGCACTTTGTGAAGGTCGTTCGCCGCGAGGTCGAGCCCGTCGTGACCCCCGCCGACAACGTTAAGACGCTCACGCTGCTTAACGCCATCAAGGAGGCCGCCGAGACCGGCCAGCTCGTCGAGCTGTAATGCCTTAAGAGCGGCCGCGGCAGAAACCCCATGCCGAACCCCTCGGTCCGCCACAAATATGCCCCTCTTCTTTGCCCCGCGAGCAGCCTCCTGCCCGCGGGGCTTTTTGCTACCTTAACGACGATTTTTCTGGGGCGGGGGCTATTTTGCACCTCGGCTTGATTCGTTCGCCACCAAATGGGCCTATCTACTACGTTTAACCGATTACCCTCAACCATGCCGAATTTCGCGAAATTAAAACCGCAGGTAGACGGCTTGCCGATTTTCGGAAAACCGGGGGATGGTCGACCCATACGGTTCAAACGTAGTAGATAGGCCCCTTTCGTGGCGCAACCCCAAAACAGTCTTTTGGGACGGGTGGTATCCTTGGTAGCCCTGTGCTGCAAACGCACCTTAAACGCAAGGAGTCCCATGGATCTTATCGCCCAGCTCGCCCGCGAGCTCAACCTTAAGGCCGCCAACGTCGAGGCTGCCGTCAAGCTCATCGATGAGGGCAACACCATCCCCTTTATCTCGCGCTACCGCAAGGAAGCAACGGGCGGCATGGACGACGTCGCCCTGCGCGCGCTCGACGAGCGCCTGTCCTACCTGCGCAATCTTGAGCAGCGCAAAGAGGACGTCATTCTGCTCATCGACGCCCAGGGCAAGCTCACGCCCGAACTCGAACAGCAGATTCGCGAGGCCACGCAGCTCCAGCGTGTCGAGGACCTCTACAAGCCCTACCGCAAAAAGCGCATGACCCGCGCGCAAAAGGCCCGCGAGGCCGGCCTGGAGCCGCTCGCCAACATGATCATCATGCAGGCCTCGGCCAAGGGCAGCGCACTCGACGCCGCCGCGGCATACGTCAACGAGGAGGCCGGCTTCGACACGCCCGAGAAGGCGCTCGCCGGCGCCGCCGACATCGTGGCCGAGACGGTAGCCGAAGATCCCGAGAACGTCGCCGACCTGCGCGCCTTTACGCAAAACACCGCCGACATCGTCGTCGAGGCCACCGACCCCGCCGAAAAGACTCCCTACGAGCCCTACTACAACTTTGACGAGCCGCTGCGCCGTATACCCAACCACCGCGTGCTGGCTATCGACCGCGGTGAGCGCGAGGGCAAACTCCGCGTGCATGTGAACGTCGACGGTGCTGTCGCCACGGCGCGCCTCGGCAGCCGTTGGCCCCGCCGCCAAGGCGTGTTCGCGCCCGTCTTTGACGCCGCTATCGCCGACGGCTACAAGCGCCTCATGGCCCCCTCGCTGGAGCGCGAGGCCCGCGCCAAACTCACCGTTCGCGCCCAGACCGAGGCCATCAACGTCTTTGCCAAGAATCTCGAAGGCTTGCTCTCGGCACGCCCCGTGCGCGGCGCCCGCGTGCTCGCGCTCGATCCGGGCTACCGCACCGGCTGCAAGGTCGCCGTCATGGACGAGACCGGCAAGCTGCTCGACCACGGCGTGGTCTATCCCACCAAGCCGCGCCACGACGTCGCCGGCACCAAGCGCGAGCTCGCCCGCCTCGTCAAGAAGGACAGCGTCAACACCATCGTCATCGGCAACGGCACCGCCAGCCGCGAGACCGAGGAAGTCGTCTCGGAGTTCATTGCCGAGCAGGCGCCCAGCCTTCGCTACACCATCGTCAACGAGGCCGGCGCGTCGGTGTACTCCGCTTCCGAGCTCGCGAGCCAGGAGTATCCCGACCTGGACGTCACCGTGCGCGGCGCCATGAGCCTGGGCCGCCGCCTGCAGGACCCGCTGGCAGAGCTCGTCAAGATTCCGCCCCAGTCCATCGGCGTGGGCCAGTACCAGCACGACCTTGACCAGGCTGAGCTCTCGCACACCCTGGGCCACGTGGTGGAGGACGTCGTCAACCGCGTGGGCGTCGACGTGAACACCGCGAGTGCGAGCCTGCTGGGATACGTTTCGGGCATTACGCCGAGCGTAGCCAAGAACATCGTGGCCTACCGCGAGGAAAACGGCGCCTTTACCGATCGCCGCCAGCTTAAGAAGGTCCCCAAACTGGGGCCCAAGGCATATCTCAACGCCGCGGGCTTCCTGCGCATCAGCGGTGGCAAGAACCCGCTCGACGCGACGAGCGTCCACCCCGAAAGCTACGAGGTGGCCACGTCCGTCCTGGAGCGCGCAGGCGTTAAAGCCAGCGAGCTCAGCCGTGGCGGCGTGCCCGACATTGAGCGCCGTCTGGGCAGCATCTCGGCGCTGGCAAGCGACCTGGACTGCGGCACCCTCACGCTCATCGACATCGTCAACGAGCTCAAGAAGCCCGGTCGCGACCCGCGCGACGACGCGCCCGAGGTGGTCTTTAGCCGCTCGGCACTTTCCATCGACGACCTGGAGCCCGGCATGGAACTCAAGGGCACGGTGCGCAACGTCGTCGACTTTGGCGCCTTCGTCGACGTGGGTGTGCACCAGGACGGCCTCGTGCACATCTCCAAGCTCGCCAACCGCTTCGTCAAACACCCGAGCGACGTGGTGCGCGTCGGCGACACGGTCAAGGTGTGGGTAGAGAAAGTCGACCGCGACCGCAAGAAGATCTCACTCACCATGGTGCAGGGGAAGTAAACCGCCAAAGCAAGGGTACCCCCTGCAGCGACGTGCAAAATAGCGAGTATTCTGCAAATTCCACCGCTCCGGATGCCTCTCAGAGACGAAAAGCAAAAAACAGCCCCCGTTTTAGCGTCGTCAGAGCCAAAACGGGGGCTGTTCCGTGCTTCAACCAGCTGGTAAAAACCTTTACCTTGCTGAATACTCTCAATTTTGCACGTCGCAGGCGGGGGTACCTTTGTCCACGGCAGGATATGAAAGCCGATTACCAACCTACTGGCAAGTTCGTGTCGGCAGCCCCGGCCTTTCCTTTGCCTAGCGCGACCCTCGCGAAGCGCGTGAGCGATAGGGAAAGGAAAGGCCGGGGCGAACAACCCTCGGCGCAGCCAGTGTTCGCGTTACGGCAGGATATGGAAGCCGAGCGAGGCGATATCCTTGGCAAAGCCGCGGACGGTGTCGAGCGAGACCTCGTACGGATCACGGCCGATGTTCTTGCGCTTGGCCAGGATGCTGTTGGGCACCGTGATGATTTGGCAACCGCAGGCCTCGGCCTGGTAAATGTTGATGAGCTCGCGTGTGGACGCCCACAGGACCTCGCAGCTGGGCTTGGCGGCAGCCTTCTTGACCGACTCCGTTATAAACGGAATGGGATCGACGCCGGTATCGGCGATACGGCCGGCAAAGAGCGAGATGATGGACGGCGTCTCGGCGTCAACGGCCTCGACCATCTCGTCGACCTGCTCGGGCGTAAAGATGGTGGTGACGTTGACCTTGATGCCGTCGGCCGAAAGCTTGCGGACCAGCTCGGCGGTGGACTCGCCCTTGGTGGTCACGCACGGAATCTTGACATAGACGTTGTCGGCCCAGGTAGCGATCTCGCGGGCCTCGACCTCCATGGTCTCGACGTCGTCGGCAAAGACCTCAAACGAGACGGACACATCGGTGATGTGAGTCAGGACCTCCTTGGCAAACGCGCGGTAATCCGTCACGCCGCCCTTCTTCATAAGGGACGGGTTGGTCGTGAAACCCTGAACGTTGCCGTTCTCGTACATGTCGAGCATGCCCTCGAGGTTTGCACCGTCAGCGAACACCTTGATTGCCATCTGCCTGATTCCTTTCGTTAGCATACGGCCGATAAACTGCTAAACACTTTACCTATGTTTATCAAGGCGTGAGCTGCGGGTTTTTATCTTCTCGGCGAACGGTATAAACACCTCAGTGTTTGGATTGATAAATCGATTGAGCATGCAAAAGCAAAGAGTCGCAGTTTGAGCAAACGTCAGAATGCGGGATTCATTAGATGAGGCCGAAATGCTGCATCGCTGTGACGGTGCCGTCGTGTGCGACATCGTCGGTCACGTAGTCGGCGACCGCCTTGACCTCGGGCATGGCGTTGCCCATGGCGACAGCCGTCTCGACCGCAGCGAGCATGCCCAGGTCGTTACCCGAATCGCCGAAGCCAAAGGTGCGCGCGTTGCCGGTGCGACCCAGGTATTCCAGCGCTCGCGCCACGCCCACGCCCTTGTCGATGCCCTTGGGGCTCAACTCGCGATTCTGACCACCGGTGTTGCACAGCTCAAACTCGCGATCGATAAAGCCATCATCGTTGGCTACGCGAGCCAGGTCGCTCGCGACGATGCCTACCTTGCCCACGCGCAGACGGCCGTCGACGCGCATTTCCTCGGTGCTGTGCACCACAGAAGTGCCGATCAGAGACGACTGCTCAACGCCCGCGGGTTCCAGGGCAAAAGTAGCCACGTTGGTCTCGAAAAAGGCTTCAATCCCTGCCGCGACCATACGGCGAGCGAGCTCCGCAACAATGTCTTCGTCAAAGCAGTCCTCATGCACCACGCGGCCCTCGACCTCGAGCGTGGCGCCTGCCATGGCAACGATGCCCGCGGGATCGAGCGCACGCAAGCTGTCCGCGATGAGCCACAGGGGACGACCCGTGCAGATAAATGCCTGGTGTCCCGCGTCGCGCAGACGATGAAACGCCTCGACGACCGTCTGCGAGGGGTGAACCGCCGAAAAGTCCTTGTCGGTCATGTTGTCGGGATCGAACGACGTCAGCGTGCCGTCCACGTCAAAAAAGAGCACGGCGGAATCGGGGCACGCATCAATCATATGGGTTCCTTTCGGGGGCGAGAGTAAACGAAGTATCCATCATATAATGGAGCGACGCAACCAGAGAGGTCACCCATGGAATTTTACGCAAGCTGCCCCGAGGGCTTTGAGTCCGCACTCGCCGATGAGCTTAAACGCCTCGGGCTTTCGCATGTTCGCCGGCTGAAGGGCCGCGCTACATTTGAGGGCGAGCTCGAAGAAGGCTACCGCGCCTGTCTGTGGTCGCGCCTAGCGAGCCGCGTGTTTGCGGTGCTCGGGCGCTTTGAGGCGCAGGATGCCGACGAGCTGTACGATAGCGTTTACGACATCACCTGGGAGACCATCATCCGCCCCGGCGCCACCATCGCCATCACCGCCCGCGGCGTGACCGAGCAGCTGCGCAACACGCGCTTCTCGTCCCTGCGCGCCAAGGACGCGCTGTGCGACCGTCTGGCCGAGACCACGGGCCGTCGCGCCGATGTCGACGTTGCCGATCCCGACGTTCACCTGTTGCTTTCGCTGCGCCAGCGCCGCGCGAGCATCAGCCTGGATCTTTCGGGCGACCCGCTGTTCAAGCGCCTGCCGCCCGCGGCGACCCGTGCCGGCGAGGGCTCGCACGTGCTGCGCCCCGACTACGCCGCCCTGGTGCTTTCGCAGGTCGGCTGGACCACGCTGTGCGAGCGCGAGCTGACGGCCGACGATTACGAGAACGAGGCCCTGCCCACGCTGATCGACGCCTCGTGCGCCGGCGGCGGCCTGCTGCTGGAGGCCGTGAATATCCTGACTGACCGTGCACCGGGCGCCGCCCGCGACCACTGGGGCTTTGAGGGCTGGCAGCTGCACGACGCCGCTCTGTGGGAGCAGTTGCTTGCCGAGGCACGCGAGCGCGAGGCGGCAGCACGCGAGCGCCAAGCACGCATTGTGGCCGTAGACATCGACCCCGCCGCCCGCAAGACCGCCGAGCGCATGGTCAAGTGCGCCGGCTACAAGCGTTTTGTCGATTTTTGCGCCGCCAAGTCCGCCACCGTGCTGGACCACGCGGGCGCCGTCGCCGGTGCCGCCGTGGTCGCAGACACCACCGAAACCCCGCTTTCGCTCATGCACGACGCCATGACGCTGGTCGGTGAGCTGCGCCGCGCGCCCGAGCTTGCCTCGGCACCGGTCGCCGCGCTCACCCGCGACGGATTGCTGGCCCGCGCGCTCCACGCCGAGCCCGAGCGCTCGATTGCCGTCATGCCCAACAATGAAGAGGCAACTATTGAGGTTTGGCCCTCGCTCGATCACGCCGCCGCGGCATTTGAAGCTGCGACCAGTGCAGGTGCTGAAGGCGAGACTGCAGATGTCGACAACGCCAATGATGAAGGCAGCACCGCTCCCGCCATGTCCGAACCTGCCGCCACGCTCGACCTGGGTGACGGCAAGCCGCTGCCCGTGCTCATCCCCGAGTCCGAGCAGTTCGCCAACCGCCTGCGCAAGAACGCCCGTCTGCGTCGCAAGTGGGCAAAGCGCGAGGGCGTGAGCTGCTACCGTGTCTACGATGCCGACCTTCCCGACTACTCCGCCGCCATCGACCTGTACGAGGGCTGCCCGCAGACGCCGGGCCGCTGGCTCGTCATCGCCGAATACGCCGCGCCCAAGACCATCGACCCCGCGCTAGCCCAGGCCCGCATGCTCGACATTTTGGCCATCGCGCCGCGCATCCTAGATGTTCCCGCCGAGCATGTGCACGCCAAGGCCCGCATGCGTTCGCGCGGCGGCTCGCAGTACGGCAAGCAGGGCGCCGGCAAGGGCGGCTCGGGCGAGCGCGCCAACATCGCGCGCCGTCGCCTGCCGCTCATCGAAGAGGGCGGACTCACCTTTGCCGTCAACTTTGATGACTACCTGGATGTGGGCATCTTCTTGGATCACCGCGTCACCCGCAACCTGGTGCGCGAGCACGCCAAACAGGCACGCCGCTTCCTCAACCTGTTCGCCTACACCGGCACCGCCACCTGCTACGCGGCGGACGGCGGCGTCGAGGAGACCGTGACGGTCGACCTCTCCAACACCTACCTGGACTGGGCCGAGCGCAACATGCGCCAAAACGGCTTTGTGGGGCCGCAGCATCACTTTGTGCGCGACGACGTGCTTGCCTGGATTCGCGACCAGCGCCAGACGCGCAACCGCTGGGACCTGATCTTTGTCGACCCGCCCACGTTCTCGAACTCATCCAAGATGGGCCGCCGCACCTGGGATGTCCAGCGCGACCATGTTGAGCTTTTGGCCGGCGTATCGCGCCTGCTCGCACAGGGCGGCCACGCCATCTTTAGCTGCAACCTGCGTGGCTTCCGCCCCGAGACGCGCAAGCTCGCGCGCGCGGGCGTCGTGTTGGAGGACATTACGGCGCAGACCATCCCCGAGGATTTCGCGCGCAACCAAAAGGTGCACCACTGCTATATCGTGCGCCGCCTGCCCATTGAGGACGCCATGGCAGAGGTCGGCTTTAGCGCCGAGGAGATTGCCGAGCGAACCGAGGAGCTGCGCAACCCCGAGGCCCGCAAGCCTCGCGCGGCAGTACCCACGCACGCGCAGGCCGGCAACGGCAAGTCCAACTTTGCTGGCAAGCCCTCCCCCGCTGGCAAGCCCAAAAAAAAGAAGTTCTACGCCAGCAAGCCCAAAGGCAAATAACAAAGTTGCGGTGGAATACGGACTGCTTTGCCTGGAATTAGGCAAATTTAGACCGTATTTCACCGCAACTCATATTGGGATGGCGGACGCCGTCCTAGCCTTGGGTGACCAGGCGATAGCCGATACCCACGTGCGTTTGGATGTAACGCGGATGCGCGGGGTCGGACTCTATCTTCTTACGCAGCGTACCCATAAAGACGCGCAGGCTTGCCAGGTCACTCTTAGTTGCCGTGCCCCAAATCTCGTGCAGGATAAACTGGTGCGTCAGTACCTTGTCGGCGTTATGTGCCAGCAGGCACAGGAGCTTGTACTCAATCGGCGTCAGATGCAGCTCCTCGCCATCCATCGTGGCAATGCCGGCATCAAAGTCGATATGCAGCTCGCCGGTATCGAACGAGCCCTCGGAGGCAACACCGCCCGTTTGCGCATACGAAAGGCGCCTGAGCGTCGTGCGAATACGCGCGAGCAGCTCCTCGACCGAAAACGGCTTGGTCAGGTAGTCGTCGGCGCCGGCATCGAGCGCGCGAATCTTGTCCGCGTCCTCGCTGCGCGCCGAGACCACGATGATCGGCATGCCCGACCATGCGCGCACCGACTCCACCACCTTGACGCCGTCCATATCGGGCAGGCCCAGATCGAGCAGCACGATGCTCGGCGCCTGCGACGAGGCGGCGGCAATAGCGGCATGGGCGGTCTCTACAGCCATATGGCGCAAGCCGTGCGCCTCGAGCGCGGCAACGATAAGGTTGCGGACAGCGGGGTCGTCCTCAACGACCAAGATGAGCGGTTTTACGGCAGAGTTTGGCACGGCGCTACTCCTTATCAAACGAAACATCGGCGACGGGAAGCTCAATCGTAAAGACCGAGCCGTGCGGGTCCGCCGCGGCAACCTCTATGCTACCGCCATGCGCCAGCGCAATGGAGCGGCAGAGCGAAAGACCCAAGCCCACGCTGCGGTGGCTGTCGGCCAAACCGTGGTTGGCGGTATAGAACGACTCAAAGATCCGCTCGCGGTCCTCGGGCGCAATGCCCGGGCCGTCATCGGCCACCGAGCACGCCACGCGTCCATCGTCGACGCTAATCGAAATCATGATATGCGAGCCTGCGGGCGTATAGGTGATGGCGTTGTTCACCAGATTGACCACCAGCTGCACCATCAGGCGCGCGTCGACGTTGACGAGCGCCGGCTCATCGCACGCCACCACCTTAAGGTCGTGCTCGCGCACGGCAGGGTTCACGTGGCGCAGCGCCTCCTCGACGATATCGTCCATGAGCTCGAGCGTTGTCGACAGATGCATGCCGCCGCCCTCGAGCTTGGTGATGGCGAGCAGGTTCTCGACGGTGGCGTTGAGCCATTGCGCATCCGAGCGAATGGACAAGAGCAGGCCGCGGCGCGTTTGGGCGTCGAGCACGGCGGTGCCGGTCGAGCCCTGGTCGAGCAGCACATCGGCATTACCCGAAATACTGGTGAGCGGCGTGCGCAGGTCGTGCGAGATGGAGCGCAGCAGGTTGGCGCGCAGCTGCTCATTTTTGGCAAGCACCGCCGCCTCCTCGCGGGCCTCCATGGCGCGGGCGCGATCGAGCGCCAGCTCACCTTCGCTCACGATAGCATCGGCAAGTGTCCGCTCCTCGTGCGTCAGCACGTCGGGCTCGGCAACGATAGCCAGCACGCCCACCACCGAGGCGGGGTCGCCCGAGCGCGCGAAGCCGTCGCCCGTGCGAACCGTCAGGTAGATGCCATAAAACGCCGAGCCGCCGAACGTAGCATCGAGCGGCGTTCCCACATAGGCGGACGCCGAGAGCCGCGGTGGCATCTGCGGCGCCAGCTCGTGCACCGGCGCGGCATCGCCCACGGCCGTGTATGTCGCACGCGGCAGCAGGTCATCGCCCTCGGCGTCGGCGCTGTACCACACGACCGGACAGCCCGAAAGACGCGCCAGCTGCGTGGCCATGGCGTGAACGATCTGCTGCTCGTCGGCGCAGCGCTGCAACATGCGGTTGGTCTCGAGCACCATATGCGTGCGGCGGTCGCTGGCGGCAGCCTGTGCCAAAGCGCGACGCAGGGCCAAGGCAATCGAGCTCGACACAAGCGAGACCACAAACATGATGAAGAACATGCCGGGATAGCCGCGGTCGATAAACGACAGCAAGTAGCGCGGGTCGACAAACAAGAAGTTGTAGAGCGCCACGGCGGCAGCCGAGCTCAGCAAGCAATACAGGCGACTGCAGGTAAAGAATGCGCACAGCTGAACGGCGAACACATAGACGATCATGATGCTCGGCGCGAGACCCGGATGGTCGAGCAGCGCGCCCACAATCGTCGCCGCGACCAGCAGCCCCACCGATACGCAGGCGTCATACAGAGGAGTGCGGCGCGTCAGCGTTGTGCGCCGCCACCAAAAGCTATCGGCAATATCGCCGTCCGTACGGACGTCCATCAGCGTTCCGCCCCTCTCTCAAAAACAAAAACCACCACAAAGGAGACAGGCACCTTTGTGGTGGTTTCCCCTTGTGGTGGTTCCAAGTGTAAAGCCTTTGCAACCTGCGGACGTTAGACAAACAGCACGTGCGCGAGCAGTGCGCACACGCACACCGCTCCAAATACCAGTGCCACGATCGAGATCACGCGGTCGGCCATGTCCATGTTGGCCCGATTCGTAAAGAACCGATCTTCGGCAGCATCGGCGCGTACCTCACGCACCAGCTCGGTCGCAAGATCGCAACCGTCAAGCACCTTTGCATCCATGGTTTCCTCCCAGGACTCAATCCCCGTCAATACAAGCCCGCCCGTTCGCAGACAAACCTCGAGCGTCGACTACGGCCGCTCGTTGGGAGCCAGGCGCTGCATCTTGTTCACGGCCTTGAACTTGGTGAACAGCGGCACGTACTCAAAGCTCACGTTGGAGTTCTCCAGGCCGTACCAACGCGCGGGCGTGCCGGCGGCGCGGCGAATGATGTACTTGAGCGTGATGGCCGTACGCTCGCTGGGCTCCACATCGCTTTCGGGCGCCAGAAGCTTACGGATCAGGACGAACTTGAACGTGCCGATGTTACCCGGATCCTTGTAGACCGAGTAGTCATGCGTCTGCGGCGGCAGCTCGCCGGTGGCAGCCAGGTCCTGAACAACCTGACGCAGGTAGGCATTGACGCGCTGGTTGATCTTGTAGCCCAGGTACAGGTGCACGCGGAACACGTAGTCGGTGCCGAACGTCTCGACCGAATAGGCAAAGGTGTGCGGTTCGTCCATGGTCTCGACATTCACGAACCACCAGGCGCGGGCACGCTTGGGATGCTTGTCCAAGATCGAATAGACGATATCGCGGTCGATGTAGTCGGTATGGGTGTCCTTGGTCAGGTACACGACGTTGTCACTCATGCGCTCGTAACGGTCGTCGTCGCGCAGGCGCTTGAGCTGCGGCAGGTAGCTGCGCAGCGGCAGCAGCGTAAACTGGCGCTGCTCGACCGCCGTGCCGTTGTACCAGCACACCATAATGCCCATGATGAGTGCAGCCATGAGGATGGTGAAATAGCCGCCGTGGAAGAACTTGGTGAGCGAGCTCACGAAGAAGAAGCCTTCGAGCAAAAGGAAGAAGGCCGCGAAGATCCACGGAGCAACCTTGAGCTTGCGCTCCTCGTGCAGGTAGAAGAAGAGCAGCAGCGTGGTGCACATCATAGTCAGCGTAATGGCAAGGCCGTAGGCGGCTTCCATATGCGCCGAGTTCTGGAACAGCAGCACCACGATGACGCAGCCGACAAGCATGACGTTGTTGACCATGGGGATGTAGAGCTGGCCCTTGGTCTCGGCAGGGTAGAAGACCTGCATGTGCGGCATGAGGTCCAGACGGCTGGCCTCGGACACCAGCGAGAATGCGCCGGTGATGAGCGCCTGCGAGGCAATGATGGCCGCAACGGTGGAAAGGCCTACGGCAAAGGGACGCAGGCCCGGGGCGAGCATCTGGTAGAACGGGTTGAGGTCGGCAATGCCCATGAGCTCGGGGTTGGCAGCGTTGTTCATAAGCCAAGCGCCCTGGCCCATATAGGAAAGCAGCAGGCAGCACTTAACGAACGGCCAGGTAGCGTAGATGTTGCCGCGGCCGACGTGGCCCATGTCGGAGTAGAGCGCCTCGGCACCGGTGGTGGCGAGGAAGCAGCTGCCCAGAATCATGATGCCCGCGTGGTTGTTGGGGCTCAGCAAAAAGGCGATGCCGCGCAGCGGGTTGAGGCACAGCAGCACGGCGGGGTGCTGGAAGACAAAGAACAGACCCGTGCCGCCCAGGAACAGGAACCACAGCGTCATGATGGGGCCAAAGGCGTGACCGATCTTGGCCGTACCGATGCGCTGTACCAAGAAGAGCGCGATGATGATGGCGAGCGTAATGGCGACGACGCGGCCTTGGTCATCGCCCAGCACGGCATGGACCGCCGGGATGGTGCGCAGGCCCTCGATGGCCGTGGTAACGGTAACGGCCGGCGTCAGGATGCCGTCGGCGAGCAGCGCGGCGCCACCCAGCATGGCGGGGATGATGAGCCATTTACCGCAGCGCTTAACCAAGCTGTACAGGGCAAAGATGCCGCCCTCACCATGGTTATCGGCGCGCAGCGAGATGAGCACATACTTGATAGTGGTCAGCAGCGTGACCGTCCACACGACAAGGGAGAGCGCACCAAGCACGAACTCCTCCGTGACGCTTCCGATGCCGCCGTTGCCGGCAACGAGCGCCTTGGTTACATACATGGGGCTGGTGCCGATATCGCCATACACCACGCCCAGCGTGACGAGCATCGCCGAGATGCTCACAGGAATCGCAGCGTGCGAGGCTGCCTCCTTGGCCTTTTGTTCCATAAGCCGGTTTCCTCCCAACTTTAACGTTCGAAAGGATTATAGGTAATCGGCCATGTTTAAATGCACTGTTTTCCCAGCTAGATAAAGATTTATACAGTCTTTAGGCTACCGCGGCGATATGGAATGTGACAAAGGGACTGTCCCTTTGTCACATTCGTCATTTTCCAAGCCAATTTTTGAACCACCACTCCATGGAGCGGCTCATCTCGGCCATAAAGGGACTCGTGTGCTTGCGGGTATAGATGTCCACGACGCGCTCGCCCACCTCGCGGGCATGCGGACGGAACATCGCGTCCATCTCGGCCACCTGCGCGTCCATGGTCGCAGCATCGGCGCGGCAGTAGCGCTCCTCGTGCACCAGGTTCACCACGGGATGCGCAATGGCCGGGCGCTCCTTGCGGGGCGTGCCGATGATGAGCATCGACAGCGGCATGGTATAGGGCGGCAGATCCAGCAGCTCGGCCACTTCCTCGGCATTCTCGACGATATCACCGATGTAGCAGCTCCCCAGGCCCAGGGCCTCGGCGGCAACCACGGCGTTTTGCGCGGCGATCACGGCGTCCTGGGCCGCGATGGCAAAGTCGCCCAGACCTGGTGCACGACGGGGCGCCTTGCCCGTGCGCTCGACAAACTCGGGCTCAAAGCAGCCCACGTGCTCAAACAGATCGATCCACTTGGCATAATCGACCACAAATATTAGTGCCCAGGGCGCCTTGGCGATCATGGGCTGGTGGTCGCACAGGTCGGCCAGACGGTCGAGCGTAGCCTGCTCACGAATGCTCACGATGGAATACATCATCATGGCGCCCGCCGACGGCGCGCGACTCGCCGCATGCAGAATCGCCGCCCGCTGCTCGTCGGTCACCGCCACGGGACGGTCGTCGTCATCACGCGCGAAGGCACGCGTGGAGGAACGGTGCTCCAACGTGTCCAGCACCGCATTGCCCGTGGTCTCGACCGGATAGCCACACGTATCCACAGCCTTGGTGCAAACCTGCTCGTTCATCGCCTCATCCTCGCTAATTCTTTAAGAAGCCTTTACGTTTCCGTGTAATTCCCGTCCATTATCGCGCAGGTCGCCACTACATTGCGTCACACCGCCACACGTGCGCGTTAATATGGCTGGTTGTTGTGCGCAGCCACCAATTGCAGCGCATATCTTGGTAACAATCGGGTAAACCCCCGCTTTCGTACGTTTTAGTTTGTGAGGAGTCTCAGCATGTTCGCTGCCGCCATCTCGCTCGTCGGTCTTGCGGCGACCGTCTACCTTGTCTTGCGCGAGGCCAAGGCCATTCGCGCTCAGTCGGGCACCGTTGCCAAAAGCGCTCTTGGGTGGAGCGTCGCCTTCGGCCTGTTCCAGGTCTTTTTGACCATTTGGGGCGCCATTGGCCTCGTCGCCCAAAACGAGCCGCTCGCCTTTGTGATGCTCATCCTGACCAACGCCATCCTCACCGGCTGCGCTTGGGCCAGCATCGCACGCGACCGCATCGCCCCGCGCGTCTTTGCGTTCGCCGCGCCCGACGCCCCCGCTCCCACCGGCAAGCTCGCCCGCCTGCGCGGCGCCTTTGTGGGCAAGCCACTCGTCGCCGCCGTGCTGTGCCTGCTGCTCGCCGGCGTCTTTGCGCTGCTAGGCATGGAGGTATCGTCCAACCACGACTTTACCTGGGTCTACCCCCTGTGCATCCTGCTCGAGTGGGCCATCATCACCACGCTCATGACCGGCCTGTTCTTCCTGTTCCAGCGCCACGGCGCAGCTCCCGCGGTCCTGGCCCTTGCCCTCTTTGTCCTGGGCATTGCCGAGTTCTTCGTCATCACGTTTAAATCCATGCCCATCCAGCCGGGCGACCTTTCGGCCATCTCCACCGCCGCCGCGGTCGCCGGCACCGGCTACACCTTCTCGATCTCACTGTTCTGCGTGCTGTCCATGGGCTTTACCGCCATCGCCATGCTGCTGTGCGAGTACGCCGGCCTGGTGGCACCGCACCGTCAGAAGGGCGCCGCCAACGCCAAGCGCATGCTGCTCACCAACCTGCTCGTCGCCGTGCTGTGCCTGGGCGGTGTGACCGCACACGTCACGCTCATCGACTACTACAACACCCTCGGCATCACCGTCTACACCTGGCGCCCGCTCGAGAGCTACTGGCGCGAGGGCTACCTGCCCGCTTTCATTAGCGCAGCGCAGTCCATCAAGCCGCCCAAACCCGCCGACTACTCCGTCGACGATGCCAAGGCCACGCTCAAAAAGTACGCCAAGGCCTACGACAAGTCCGACGCGGCCAAGAGCGACGAGCGCGCCGCCGCAAAGGAGCAGTTCGACAGCGAGAAGCCCACGGTCATCGCCATCATGAACGAGACCTTCTCGGATCTTTCGATCTACCAGAACATGCGCGCCGGCTACGAAGGCCCGCAGTACTTTAAGAACCTGTCCAACTGCCTCAGCCGCGGCAAGCTCTACGTGAGCGCCTACGGCGGCGGCACCGCCAATACCGAGTTTGAGTTTATGACCGGCAACTCCATGGCCAACCTGGGCTCGGGCGTGTACCCCTACACCATCTACAACATGGAAACGACCGGGAACCTGGCAGAGCAGTTCAAGTCGCTCGGATATTCCACCACGGCCATGCACCCCAACCACGCCACCAACTGGAACCGCGAGAACGTCTACAAGGACTTTGGCTTTGACCAGTTCCTGTCTATCAACGATTTCCAGGGCGCCGATACCCTGCGCGGCATGGTGACCGACCAGGCTACCTACGACAAGATTCTTGAGATGCTCAACCAGAACGCCGATCCGCAGTTTATCTTCGACGTGACCATGCAGAACCACTCGGGCTACGATACGGGCCTGCTGCCGGTCGACAAGCAGATGCACCTGAATATCGACACGACCGATCTGGACGCCAAGACCGTCGAGGACGGCACGCTCTCCGATGTCGACGAGTACGTCTCGTGCATCGAGCAGTCCGACCAGGCGCTGCGCTACTTCCTCAACGCCCTGAGCAAGCTCGACCGTAAGGTGGTCGTGGTGTTCTGGGGCGACCACCAGCCGTTCTTCCCGTCCAAGTTCAATGACAAGTGGTTTACCGGTGAGGACGATGCCACGCACCAGGAACGTCTGTGGCAGACCGACTACATCATCTGGGCCAACTACGACGTTGCCGGCTGCGACCAGACGAGTGAGGTCGACGACCTGTCCACCAACTACCTGTCCACGCAGCTTATGCAGCTGATTGGCGCCCCGCTGACTGACTACCAGAAAGCGCACATGACGCTGCGCGAGTCGCTGCCCGCTATCAACTCCGTGGGCTACGAGGACGCCAGCCTGCGCTGGGCGCTCTCCTCCAACGTCACCGGCGACGACGCCGCTGCCGCAGCCGCCACCAAGGCGCGCGAGGATTACGCCAAGATGCAGTACTACGAGATGTTCCGCGACGGCAAGAACGTCTACACCGAGCATTTCCAGACCGAGGCCAACGAAACCGACCCCAACCTGGCACCGGGTACGACCAAGATCAAGTAGCGGGTCACTCATAACTGAAACGTCTGTCCGGGCGGAGGCATATAAGGTTCCCTGCTCGGACAGTCCTGCGCAAGACGAAGGCCACGTTATGTGGCCTTCTTTGTTTGCGGAAAGTGTGTCCCGGAATTCTTGTCTGGAATGGGATGCAGTTTCCGCTTGGGACCCGATTGGGAAAGTGTGTCCCACTATTCAGCTGGATTCCGGGATGTATTTTCCGGTTGAGGCTCGTTGGGAAAATGCGTCCCACTTTGGGGGCTGATTCTGGGACGTGGTTTCCGGTTGGCTCTCATTGGGAAAGTTCATCCCATTTCTCGGCCTAATTATGGGACGCAGTTTCCCGTTGAGGACCCTTTGGGAAAGTGCGTCCCGGTCTGGGCGCTCAAACTGGGATGGATTTTCCGGATGAGGGCTTGACGGAAAATGTGTCCCGTTCCGGGCGCTAATTGTGGGATGCAGTTTCCGCTTGCGGAGTCTCCACTCAACAGAAAACCCGGGTGGCCTGTTTTTTGGCTACCCGGGTTTTTGGGTTGTCGATATGTTCGACTGGCTACTAGTGGGTCTTGCGGCGCTTGATCAGCATGATGAGGGCTATCACTACGAGCGTTGCTCCCGCTGCTGCTGCGGTGGCGACTAGGGCGAATGTTTGGTCGCCGGTGTTTGCGAGGTTCTTCGCTGTGGTCGTAGTCTTGACCTTGGTGTCGGTCTTAGCTCCGTTGTCGGACTTGGGCTTGTCCGGGTTCGTCGGGGTCTCAGGAGCCTCGGGGTCCTTTGAGCCTTCGGAATCGGTTGGGCCGGCGGTGTTTACCAGCGTATGGTCCAGGAACTTCTTGGCGCCCGCACTTGCCTGTGAGAACAGGCGGCGCGTGCGGATCGGGGTGGCGTTCACCGTTGTGAGCACCGTCTCCTCGGCCTCGATATTCACGAGCGTCGTGCCGGTGTCGAGGCCCACGTCGTTGTATCCCACGTGGCAGTAATACTGCGCACCGTCATCGTCTGCGGTCAGGTCAATCTCGAGCTTTGAGGCCGTTCCAGCCGCGAGGTTGCCATCGGCACCCACGAGCTTAAACTCTGTCTCGCCGCGGCCCTTGCGGTACCACATATAGGTCGGTGCCAGCCCTGTTTCGCTATCGTCGGCACCGAGTTGCTTCACATGGCCAATCGCCGAGAGCGTCAGGTGGCTTCCCGCCGTGCGCTCAACCGAAGAGTCGTATCCAAGATCCGACCCCTCCGCAGCATCCGCTGCAGGTCCGCTCACGGTCATCGTCATGCCATCGGGCATGGTCTTGACCGTGATGATTGCCGAGCGAATACCTGTTTCGGTCGTGGATCCATTCTTAGCGGCGGCGATGGCGAATCGATACTCCGTATTGGGCTGCAGCCCATCCCACTTGAGCGAGGTCTGCGTGTTGTCGGCAATCTTCCAGCTATTGACGACCGCATCCGCCGCATTGCTCTGCAGCATGCCCACGCCGTAGCTAAAGCCACTCTTGTTTGCGAGCACATCGTCCCAGCTAAACGTAACGCTGGTCGAATCGACGGCGTTTGCCGTAAAGCCCGTCACGGCCGGCGCGTCGGGCATCTCGACGTCCTTAACGTCATAGCCCACGATCCAGAACTGGTCGGTGTCCTTGGTGCCGAGCTTGTCGCCCGAGTCTGCCTCGAACTTGTCGACATCCACCGCGTTGACGCCCAGACGCCACACAAAACCGTACTTGCCCTGCGCGGCCTCGGGCAGGTTGTCGACGGTGCCGCCGTATTCGGTCGATTCACTCGAGGAGTTACCCGTAGTAAAGCCGGCGTTGGCACCAAAGCACAGGCCGCCAAACAACTCGTGCTTTGCGAGCTTCGCGCCCATGACAACGCTGCCGTTCAGCGTCAAGCCGAGCTCGAGCTCCTGCTCCTTGCCCTCCTCGACTTCGATGGTCTGCTCAATGCTCGCCCCCGACTGCGCGGCGGCGCCGTTAAACCCATCGTGCGTGTAGGCGCGCGTTACGCCAGGCTTGCCCAGGCCAAAGGAATCCCCAACGGGAGTCTCGCCGTTGAGCGTCGTTTGATAGGTTCCGGGTTCTCCCGACCGGTTGGTCAAAAAGTAGCTGAGCGGCGTCATATTGTGCTGTTTGGCAATGCGGTCATAGGCCTCGACATTAACGACCGAGGTCTGCGCGCCGAGCGACACGGGCGCCGCCATCACGCCCTTGCCACCAGTTTCCTCATTTTCGATCTCATACTCGTAATAGACCATCGGAATCGTGTAGAGCACGGCCTTGTCACCCTCGCCGGCATGCGACTCATAGCTTACGCTTGCGCTGACCGTGCGCTCGCTCCGGTAGTCATAGCATCCCTCGGCGGCAAAATCGACTGAAGCATTCATCGCGACCAGGGGCGGACCGGTCTGCACCTCGACGGCAACGCCCAACTCGGCGCCAATGGTATAGCCCTGGGATGTCCCCGTGCCCTTTTCCTCTCCGTATGACGTGCCGCCCAACACCAGATAGCCGTATGCCTGCTCCAGATCCTCAACATAGGGCGCATCCTGCAGCACGGCAAGCACGCGCGGGTTGGTATAGACCTTGTAGCGGTCCTTGTACGTGATCTTGACGCTGTCGTTGTCGACATCGGGCAGCGCGAGCGAGATAAATGTGCCGTAGGTAGTGCCGCGACGGTTGCTCTCGCTAATCACCTGCTCCTCGCCGCGGCGCACCTTTCCGTTCTCGTCGAGCGAAAAATGCGAGGCGGTCATCCAATAGTAGTCATCGTTCTTGCGCAGGTCCTCGTCGCGGTGCTTGCCCACCGCGGCGATAAAGCTCTCGTTATAGCGGTCCGAACCCGAGACGCTGCCCGCCTTGACGTCGCTGATCCACACCTGCTCTATACCCTTGTGGTCATGCTTGTTGCTGCTGTTGTATTGCTGACCGCTCATGCTCATGGTTCCGACCATGGACCCCAAGCCCTGAGCCCCGCTCTGTGCCGTGTTGCAGGCAAAGTCGCGGAACACATCGCCGCCCACGAGCACCTCGTCGACCGCCAGCTGCTCGGACAGGCCGTCAAGGTTGGCAGTGGCAAGGGCAATAGGCGCCAAGGTGCACGGATAGCGCTTATCCTGAGCGCTATCCTTCCATGCGCTGTTGGGCACATGCATCAGCCCATAGGAGGCGAGGAGCCCGTCTCTGTATTCCTTGCAATCGGAAAGCTTGAACTCGCCAGACTCCGAGTCAAAATACGCGTAGCGGTACAGCGCGCCGTACAGCCCCTTGCTGCCGTCAGAAGCGCCGTAATCAAAAGCGCTGCGTTGCCAGTCATAGCCCGCAAGAATAAGGCCCGTGACGGTTTCACCCGTCTTCTTTCCTTCTTCATCGTAGGCGGCAAACGTGCCGAACGTCGCATTCGCAGCGACCATGGTCTTGCCGTTCGCGGAGAGGGAGATTGCGCCCGCGTCGCCCAGAGCATCGACATGGACGAGCGCACCCTTGGATGCATCCCACGAAAACAGCTCGCAATGCGTCGACTTATCAATATTCTTCTTGCCGTAGGGTGCCGAGACCACGATGGCGAGGTCATCGCAAAAATCGCGATCGAGGTCGCCGGCCGCTAGCGAAACGACAGGAGCTGACTGAAGCTGCGTCCAGGAGTCGTTCCCGCCCTTGTTGTGCGTGGTGTAGTCCGCGGCGTTACCGGCATCGATCTTGACGACGCTTTGCTTCCAGTTGCCGCCCTCCAAGTCATACATGTCGACTACAGCCTTGCGCACGCCGTTCTCGTCGACATAGCAGCCCGCGTAGACAAAAAGCTCGTCGACGCCGTCGCCATCGACATCGCCCGCCTCGACATCAAAGACGGCGTCGTGCTCTTGCAGGTAACCGGCATCCAGGTACTTAAAACGGCCTTCGTGCATCATATTAGTGTTGACCGTCACCGGCAGGTGTGTGTCGAGAGTGCGCGTACGCCCGTTGCTAAACGAGTAGAGGACCAGCTCAACCTTTCCGGCGTATGACTTGCCGTCAATCGTCGTGGAGGAACTGTCGCCGTAGGCACGGAGCTCGGCAACGCGGCTCTTTTTGCCCGTGCTGGCGTCGCTGCAGAACTCAACACTCGTGGCGTGAATGCCCGAGAAACCGTTGTTGTCGTTGGCGAGTACTGTTGAGGACTCATTGTTGCTTAGGTACGACCAGGTGCCGCCACCGTAGTCGCTATGCTTGTAGAGATCGCTGTTCGTATCGAAGTTGTTGACGTTTTGCCAGAACTTTGCGGCGCCCCACACACTTCCATAGCCATCGGTGAGTTTGCTGCTGCCGCCAATGTCACCGCGCTCGACGTTCTCGAGCTTGTCGCGCAGAGTGTAGCGATTGCCATGGCTACCGTTAGCTGCCATATAGACCTCGCTGCGCGTGGCAAACGTCGTGGGGGTATCAGTGGAATAGGGGCCAACGGTATCGGCCGGAATGTCCTCGCTCGTGCCCAGACCCAGGGCTTGATAATCCTGCTCGGTCATATCGGTGATTGCGGGCGCGTCTGCCGCCTGGGCAACCTGGGGCGTGGCCGTGAAGCAGGCGACGCTCGTGGCGATCAACGCAGCAAGCGCCGCCGTCCCAACAAGCGGGATTTTCGACAGCCTACGGATACGGGGGTGTGGAACGTACATGAGGGACCTCGCTTTATTCGAGTGGAGTGGACTCATTTTTGCAAATGATACATCCGATGCCCGATATCACGTGTCTCATCTTCGCCAACGGCGTGTCTCATTTTTGAGAATCCGAGATGCCGCGGAAATCTTATCCCAGCTCAAAGGCCATTTCTGGGATGTATTTTCCGTCGAGTGCCTCATCGGGAAACTGCATCCCATTTCAAGCGTCGATTCTGGGACGCATTTTCCCCTTAGACCCTCAACCGGAAACCGCATCCCACTTTGAGCGCAAATTCCGGGATGCATTTTCCGCTTGAGCCTCATTGGGAAACGGCGTCCCACTTTGAGGGCTGATTGTGGGATGCATTTTCCGGTTTTGCTCTCATTGGGAAAATGCATCCCGTTTCTTGACCGAATAATGGGACGCAATTTCCCGTTGGAGCGCCTTTGGGAAAGTGTGTCCCACTTCGACCGCCCAGAGTGGGATGCACTTTCCGCAAAGCACCTCAACGGGAAACTACGTCCCATTCCAAAGGCAAATTCCGGGACGCATTTTTCGAAAGCCTGCCCATCCGGAAAGCCCGTCCCACTTTGGACGCATCCGGGCACGGAACCATCGACCTATCAGGCCTCCCATCAATAAAGAGGCGTCCTCCCGGACGGTGGGGCACGAAGTTCATCGCGAGTTCCGCACGCAAAGAAGGCCACTTAATGT
>UQXB01000003.1:0-70618 GCA_900544935.1 uncultured Collinsella sp. | reverse complement strand
ACCTATGACGTTCTGATTCGTAGTCAGACCCTCTATCCAGCTGAGGTAACGCCGCGACTTGTTGATTATTATGCACACCGACTGAATAAAGGTCAAGCATTTTTCGAAAAAAGTTATCAAATTTGATTTTTACTCATTTTGACCACTTGATGCGATCTTCGACGCATCGCGATATAAGAAAAGCTCCCGTTGCCGGGAGCTTTAAAATCAATTGGTGCGGCGTATAGGATTCCGCGCATCCGCTGCGCGGATCCGCACCGGCTTCGCCCGCCTGCCGGCGGACTCGCCCGCTCGCTAAAAACGCTCCGCGTTTTCTTTACGCTCGCTCCTTCGCAGGTTCAAGTCCCTGTGATGGGCCCATAACAAAAAAGCTCCCATTGCTGGGAGCTCTTTCATTCAATGGTGCGGGCGAAAGGACTTGAACCTTCATGGGGTTGCCCCCATACGGACCTGAACCGTACGCGTCTGCCAATTCCGCCACGCCCGCGTGCAGGAATTAGAATAACGGAGCGCCACCGCGAACGCAAGAACTATTTTTGAAAAAGTTTGCAGGCATTTTCCCAGGCGGCCTGCGCGATTGTTTCGGCGTCCTCACCTGTGCGATCGACACGGTCGTTAACCAGCGCGTTTGCCGTAATGGAGATCATTGCGGGCTCGCATTCAAGACCGCGGATGGGCTCCGGAGCCATATACGGGCAATCCGTCTCGAACAAAATTCGATCGAGTGGGGTTGCCGCAAATGCCTCGCGCACGTCATCGTTGCGCTTAAAGGTGGCCGCACCACCATAGGCGATATAGCAGCCCAGCTCCACAAAGCGCTCCATCGTGGCGCGGTCCTCGCCAAAGCAGTGCAGTACACAACCGGCCTGGGGCACGCCCACCTCACGAAGCGCGTTGTAGGCGTCCACGTGCGAGGTGCGCTCCTGGTCCGTGTCCTCGTGGCGCAGATGTAGCTCCACCGGCACGTTACGGCACACGGCAAGCTCGAGCTGGCGCGCCATGCAGTCAATCTGCACGCTATGGGGCGCCGGCGCGATGTCGTCGTCGTAATCCATGTGGTAGTCCAGGCCGATTTCGCCAATACCGGCGCATAAGGGGTCATCGAGTGCGGCAACGACCTGTGCGTGAACGTCGTCGGTATAGTCCGGCGCGCCATACGGATGCACGCCGGCAAGATACTTGATCTGCGGAATATCCCGCATCGGCAGAATTTCGCGCACCAGCCAGTCGCTATAGTCCGCCACGCTGCGTTTGTCAGCGATGGGATCGAACATCGTCACCAACAGGTCGACGCCCGCGGCTTTGGCGCGCACGAGCGTCTCGGGCACTTCTTTGCCCCAAAACGAAAGCAGATGCGCATGCGTGTCGGCAAGCGGTGCCAAGGGCACGGGGCAGGCAACCGTCTTCTTTTTCTTGGTAAACGTCACGCGTGCGGCATTAGGCATCATGGATTAGCTCCTGGGCCAAGCGGACAAAGTCGGCAACATCAAGCGTCTCGGCACGCGTGGTGGGTGCGATACCGCAAGTCTCAATGGCGGCATCGAGCACGTCCTTGGCAAAGCCGTTGGCGCTCATGGAATTGCGGATGGTCTTGCGACGCTGAGCAAACGCAGCGTCAATTACGCGAGCCACAAACTCGCGATCGAGTCCCTCGGGCACCACGCCGTCAACACGGTCGATACGCACGACGGCCGAGTCCACATGCGGCGCCGGCATAAAGCAGCGCGGCGGCACCTCAAAACGACCCGTCACCTGCGCATACAGGCCGAGCTTTGCCGTATAGCCGCCATAGGTCTTGTTGCCCGGCGTTGCGGCAATACGATCGGCAACCTCCTTTTGCACCATGACGACGGCGCGCTTGAGCGCGGGCATCGTCTGGAAGAACTGCAGGATGATTGTCGCCGCCACGTTATAGGGCAAGTTCGCGACAAACACCGTGGGTTCACCACCGGCGGCCTGCTCAATCTGCTCCGGCGTCACTTTGAGCGCGTCGCCCATGATAAAGCGGAAGTTGGCATAGTCAGCGGCATGGGCATCGAGCACCGGCTCGAGCTCGGGATCTGCCTCAATCGACGTAACGCACGCCGCCTCCTGCAGCAGGGCCAACGTCAGCGTGCCGCAACCCGGGCCGACCTCGAGCACGCGCTCATCGCCCGCAAGCTCAGCGAGCTCACAGATACGTTCGATCACATGGTTGTCGATCAGGAAGTTCTGGCCCAGGCGATGCTTGGTCGCAAGGCCAAACTCCTCTAGCAGCTCCCTAGTTGCCGTGGGGTTTGCCAAAGGCGAAGTTGTCATGGTTGCCTCCTTAGCATGATGGCGGCGTCTTGAAACGAAAGGGCATGGACCGTTGCGGCCATGCCCTTACATCTAAACAGCAAATTGCCGATATGGCGCGCTACGTCTTAGCCCAGACGCGGGAACAGCGGCTCACCCTTCTCGACGGGCTGACCACCGGCAAGCAGGCCCCAAGCGCAAATGCCCTTGAGGTCGTCGCTCGCGGCCTCGTCCTCGCAGGACAGGCGGCGCAGGGCCTCGGCAGAAGTCTGGGGCATGAGCGGCATCAGCAGGTGAGCGGCAATGCGGATGGCCTCGAGCAGGTTGTAGATCACAAACGCCAGCTCGTCAGCCTTGGCCTCGTCCTTGGCAAGCGCCCAGGGCTCGGAGTCCTCGATGTAGTGGTTGGCGGCATGGATGAGCTCCATGACCTCGTCCTTAGCTCCACCATAATCGAGCACGTCCATCTTGGCCATGTAGCGCTCGACCAAACCGTCGGCAATCTTTGCCAGCGGGTTATCGAACGCATCGAACGATGCGGGCTTGGCGGGCGCGCAACCGTCAAAATACTTGCCGCTCATGTTGAGCGAACGCGAGATGAGGTTGCCCCAGCTGTTGGCCAGGTCGGCGTTGTAGACCTGCTCCATGCGGTCGAAGCTGATAGCGCCGTCGGTACCGGGGACGACGTCGGTCATGAAGTAGTAGCGATAGCCCTCGACGCCCAACATGTCGATAACGTCCTGCGGAGCGATGGCGTTGCCGCGGCTCTTGGACATCTTCTCAGCCTTGCCGGTCTCGGCATTGCGCACGGTCAGGAAGCCGTGGGCAAAAACGTGCTCGGGCAGGGCCTCGCCGATGGCCATGAGCATGGCGGGCCAAATGACGCAGTGGAAGCGGATGATGTCCTTGCCCACGATGTGGAACTGCGCGGGCCAGCGATAGGCCAGCTCGGCACGCGCCTCGTCGGTGTCGACACCGTAGCCGACGGCCGTCATATAGTTGAGCAGTGCATCGAACCACACATACGTCACGTGGCCCTCGTCAAACGGGACCTGAATGCCCCAGTCGAAGCTCGTGCGGCTCACGGATAGGTCATTAAGGCCGCCCTCGACAAAGCTACGTACCTCGTTCATGCGGAACGCAGGCTCGACAAAGTCGGGGTGCTCGTCGTAAAGCTTGAGCAGCTTGTCCTGGAAAGCGGAAAGCTTAAAGAAGTAGGACTCCTCCTGCACGCGCTCAAGCGGACGGTGGCAGTCGGGGCACAGGTGCTGGCCGACGCTGCCGTACTCCTCGTCGCCCTTCTGGACCTGCGTATCGGTGAAGTAGGTCTCGTCAGGCACGCAATACCAACCGTCGTAGCTGCCCTTATACAGGTAGCCGGACTCCTTCATGCGCTCCCACAGGTACTGCACGGCATGATGTTGGCGCGGCTCGGTGGTGCGGATGAAGTCGTCGTTGGAAATCTCGAGCTTGCTCCAAAGCTCCTTGAAGTGCGGGGCCTGGCTATCGGTCCACTCCTGCGGCGTCATGTTGTGCTTGGCTGCGGCCTCGGCGACCTTCTCGCCGTGCTCGTCCATGCCGGTCAGGAACTTGACGTTATAGCCGGCGGAGCGGCGATAGCGAGCCTGAACGTCGGCGATGATGGTGGAATAAGCCGTGCCCAGGTGCGGATCGGCGTTGACGTAGTAGATGGGCGTCGTGATAAAGAACGAAGGCTTGCTTTGATCCATGGGGTTTGTCCTCCAGAAAAACGTTGCATACAGAGGATGATTCTAGCGCAAGGGCTGGATATCCTCCATCTATTGCATATCGAGCACCATGGCATAGACATCGCGCTTGCGGCGCGAATACTTCTGAGACAGGCGCTTGGCCACCGCAGACGCGGGCTCCCCCTCCTCGAGCGCGGCGCGGATATCCTCGCGCAGGGCCTCGTCGGGATCCGCTGCCGCGGCGCCAACCGGCGCGATACCGGCCTCTTCGTCCTCGCTCGGCGGCGCGATGACCAGCGCAATCTCGCCCTTTACCTCGCCGCGAGCACACAGCTCCTCGGCAAGCTGGGCGGCGGGCCCGCGCAAGACCTCCTCGTGCAGCTTGGTGAGTTCGCGGCAGACGGCAACCTCACGCTGGGGAAAGACCTCCGCCACGGCCTCGAGCGTCGCCACGATGCGATGTGGAGACTCGTAGAAGATGAGTGCGCCGGGCACCACGGCAAGGCGCTGTAAACGGCGCACGCGGTCGCCGTGCTTTCGGCCCAAAAAGCCCTCGAAGAAAAAATGCTCGCAGGGAATGCCGGACGAAACGAGCGCCGTGACGCAAGCAGAAGGCCCGGGAATAACTTCGACGGGCACATCGGCCTCACGCGCCGCCTCGACCAGCGCCTGGCCGGGATCGGACACGCTCGGCATGCCGGCGTCCGAGGCAAAGGCGAGGGTCTCCCCCGCCAGCAGGCGGTCGACCAGGCCGGCGGCGCGGCTGGCGATCACATTCTCGTCGCAACGGACAAGCGGCTTGGAAATGCCCAGGTGCATCAGCAGCTTTGACGTCACACGCGTGTCTTCGCAGCAGATGACATCGGCAGCGGCAAAGGCCTCGCCGATGCGCGGGGACAGGTCGCCCAGGTTGCCGATGGGCGTGCCGACCACATAGAGTTTGCCCGTATGGGCGCTGTTTTGCGTCATATCAACCTATTCAATCATGCCGCGCTCGAGCGTACCGAGCGCCGCGCGGGCGTCCCATGCTGCAATGCGCTTCTCGGTCTTCCACGTTTGGAAGAACCAACCGGCAGCCGGCGCAAACGAAGCCAGCTGGTTGGCGATAAATACGCGCTCGTAGGCATTGCGGCCCTCGGGCGTAACCGACGAGTTGGCAAAGATCGCCGCGCCCGACCATTCGCCCACCAGCACGGGGAACCCAGTTGAAATCGCTTCTTTAAGCTCGCGCTTGTTACGCGAAATCGCCGTCGTCAGCCCGCGGGGGCTCGTGATGTCGAGCGCATGCTCGTCGCGGTAATGGTACAGGTGAAGGTCCATGTAGACGTTCTTGTACTTGGCGCCGCGCATAAAATGCTTCCACTCGCTGGGATGCCCCGAAGACGAGAAGACGACGATCTTATCCTCGGGCATATACGAACGGACGAGCTCGTAGGCATCGCGATAGAAATTGCGCAGGTAGTGAGCCGGAATGCCATCCGTCATGGCAAAGAGACTCTTGCGGACGCTCATCTGCGGCGTGTCCAGCAGCTCAATGCCCAGCAGGCTCTCGGCCTCGCCGTAGCGATCGGCCAGGCGCTCGAGCACGTCGAGCGCGACATGACGGCCGTTGGTGGACGAATGCCACTCGGCGACAGCCTCCGGCGTGGCGGGCGAATCGTTGGAATCGCCCTGGCCACCGGGCACAGTTGCCAGATCAAGCAGCACGCGAATGTCGTACTTGGCAGCCCACTCAATTGCACGGTCGATGTAGTCGACAACCGAGATGTAGGACGCATCGGACTCCTGCGAGCCAAAGGCATACCAGGGCACCGGCAGACGCACGGCGTTGAGGCCGATCTGCGCCATGCGACGGAAATCATCCTCGCTCACAAACGTCTCGTAATGACGGCGCATGCGCTCGTTATAGGCGGCGGTGCCCATGGCCTCCTGCAGCTCGGCCGCGTTGGATGCACCGGTCGCCGCGTATAGCGACGGGGTCACCCAAGGCTCGGGAATAAACCAGCCAGAGAGATTAACGCCGAGTATCCTCTCCATCACTGCCCCCTTCGGATCGTGCAGGTCGAACCTGCATCGTATTGCATAGGAAAAGTATCGTTTTGAGTATACCCGCGCGTGCGGACAGACGACCGAACGGTCTGCAAAGTGGCGCAAAAGCGGGAGGAATGTCTGAGCGGGCCCGAGATGGCGCGCCGAGATGTGCACGCACGTCGGAAGTACGCGCCGGAAAGCGCATCCCGTTCTGAGCGCGGGATCTGGGACGCAGTTTCCGCCAAAGACCGCAAAAGGAAAGCACATCCCATTCTGACGCCGGATTCCGGGTCGCGCTTTCCCAAGCGGCCTCAAAGCGGAAAACGCATCCCACTCTGAAGCCAAATTCCGGGACGCAATTTCGGCTTATAGGACAAAATGTGTGTCCCGATAGAACATCCGTTTCCATCCATTAATCCAGCCAGAACGGGTACGGGTCCCTGTGGTGGAGGTCCTCCCACACGGCCCTGTCGCCCCACTCCGGCCCTCCGTCCTCGCGCGACGGCGAGGCGGAGTAGACGCTGAACAGGAAGTCGATGTCCGCGTCGGTCGGCATCGTGGCGAGCTTCTCGCGCGCCGTCCTCGCGTCCCCCGAGTGCGCGTGGCACCGCCAGAACACCGCCTTCACGCGCTTGACCGACGTCAGCCCCCGGTGGTTGCGCAGGACGGCCCTCAGCTGCGAGTTCACCCCTCCCTCGATCATGTTGTTGGTCGACGGCAGCGGGCCGGCCTTGGCCAGGGCGGGGTCGAGGTAGGTGAACAGCGTCCCCGCCGACACCAGCGACGACAGCGACGAGCGCGCCCGCCTCAGCCTCTCGTGGGTGTAGACCCTCCTGCCGTCCACCACGGTCCTGTCCTCCAGGAAGTCGGCCCAGAACCCGCACCAGTCGAGGTAGCGCTCGACCCAGATCTCGGCCTGGTGCAGCGCCTCGATGCCCATGAGGTCGCGCGCGATGAGGTAGAGCTCGCGCCCCGCCTGGAGCTTCGGCCGCGTCGTCGTGTAGCGCTTGACCTGCGAGAAGGCGTGGAAGGTGCACCTCTGGACCCTGGTGCGCGGCCAGGTCTCGCGCACGGCCTTGGCGAACCCGCTCCCGCCGTCGGTGACGACCACGTCGGGCGCCGGGATCGGCGCCATGAGGGCCGACCACGCCCTCGAGTTCTCCGACCTGGCCATGTACCAGGAGACCACCCTCTCGCCGCTGCAGCATATGAGCACGACGAGGTCGCGCGCGACCCAGATCCCGTCGACGTGGAGCACGCGGTGCAGCTCGCCGTCGGGGACGGGCATGGGCCAGACCTCCCAGAACTCGGCCGTCCTGCGCCTGAAGGACCGCCCGCCGCCCGGCATCGTGGCCTGCGAGTCCTTCGAGAGGAGCCACCCGAGGAACTCCTCGAGCCTTGTCGCCGTGTCGTCGTACCTCACCGTCGTCGACGCGCCGCAGGCCGTGCACCTCCACCGCTGGGACCCCGACGAGGTCCTGCCGTTGCGCTTGGTCCGACCGCCGCAGTAGGGGCAATAAACGGCCTTCATGGGCACCTCTTCCGAAAGGGTATTTAACGGTTCCGGAAAAGGTTATCTACCTGCGGGAACGATAGGCAACCGGACACACATTCTGTCCGAGCGGTTAAAAGCGGGCACGGAATTTAAACGGCTGAAAAAGGGGCATCGACCTGCGCCGATGCCCCTAAAGCAGACACACATTTTGTCCTATAAGCCGCAATTTCCGCAGAGCCCTCAATAAAAGAAAAGGACCCCTTTGCAGAGGTCCTAGTCAATTCAAGGTGGCGGGGAAGGGAATCGAACCCCTGACACGAGGATTTTCAGTCCTCTGCTCTACCAACTGAGCTACCCAGCCATTTGAGGTGTGCCTTGTTTCAAGGCTTGATTAGTATAACCAAGGACGCGTTCCGGTCAACCGAGAATTTTAAAAAAGTTTTTGAGCACAGCCTCGGTTCTATAAATCGGCACGTCAGAGGTATCAGCCGGCAGCAAGAAGTTTTTCGCTCAGAGCCGCACGGGCAAACTCACTTGGCGTCATCCCCTCGGCAGCCGCCCGTCGACGAATGGCCTCCTTCATTCCCAGAGGAATCTTGACCGACAGCGTTGCCGTCCCCTCACCTGAGAGCGGGGGCCGTCCATGCACGATCCCACCAACGGTGTGTTCGCCATCCGGAAACTCTCCGCGCTCGTACGACTCGCACCACGCGTCAATCATTTCGTCCGTTAAAACCTGACCATTAGCGGCCGTATACGTCTTGCCCATCATCGACCCCTTTGCCGAGCCTGTTCAATCTCCTGCCAAAATTTCTTCTGGACTGGAGACAAGGCATGAATGATAAGCCACCCACGGACAAGCTCGACCGCGACAAGCTCCACGCTTCGTCCGTCTGGGAGCCATCCAATCGCAAGCCATCTCGGCGGCTCGTCCTTCGACTCGCGACGAATGCACTCAGTAATCGCAAGCCAAGCGCTAAGCACCTGCTTTTCCGTCAGGTGCTTTTTAGCGTTGGGATGGATCTCAACATCCATGCATCTTCTCCTCCATCTTACCCAATTTCGTATGACGAAAGTCCACTGTCGCCAATTCTTAAGCCGGCACGCGTTGGAGAGCAGGGGTCGAAACAATGATTGAAGGACGCTCTAGTACGGCCCAGGCGCCGGGGCAGGAGCACATGCGCCAAGGACGAACGTTTTCGTAGCGCGCGAGGATATTGCCGTCGCGATCGATGAAGGCGATGTCGATGGGATAGGCCATAAAACACGTATGGACCGAAGAGCAGCGTGGAAACGCCATGACGAGCGGCAGGCCGTTGGCGGCAACCGGACGCCGTCCCAGCATGCCGCGCAGGCGCACGACAAACGACTCCGCCACCGCAAACTCGGCCGGCGTCCAATCCAGCCTGTTGAGTGCCCGCGCGTAGGCGATGTAGGACGAGACCGCGGTCACATGACCACCCCCGGACGCCATGGATCGACCGTCACCGCGCGCTCGTGCGACAACGTTGTCGGCGCCCCCAGCGAAACGCCAGCGATGCTGAGAGAAGTCGGCCACGGCTCATAGTGCATGGTGCAGGCGTAGGTCCTAAACGTACCGGATAGGGAGAGCAGGCCACCATCCGATGCCTCCGCGCCTTGCTCGCTCGACACTTCGATCCGCAAGTCATAGCCTTCCATGGCATTCAGAATTTGAGTCTGAACCGTCGCCGAGGCATCGGCAGAGCTTTCGTCGCCCTCCCCCTCCGACGCCACGGCGTGCGCCAACACGATGTCGGGTACCACGCGGTCGAAGCGCGCGACAGCGCTGGCAAAGATCATGACGTTGTACACGATGAGTGCCAGCACCAGCAAAACGGGCGTAACCACCGCCATCTCCACCGTCGCTTGGGCGCGCTCCTCACGCAGACGCATGCGAATACTCATTACGACCCACCGCCCAGAGCGCCAACCAGTGTCGCGACATCGACGGTGAGTGGGATGGAGCCGCCGCCGGGCAGAGGAATCTCCGCAAGCGTGAACACCGTACCGCTAATGGTGCGTTCGACTTGATATTCCAACGCCTCGCAAAGCGCCTTGGGATCGGTCACGCCCAACGGAATACTTCGCAGTTTGTCTTGCGCTTGAGAGAGACCAGCAATGTCAGACCCCGGACTCTTAATGACGTTGGCGGAATCGGTCAGCACCGGCTTTCGCAGGCGCAAGTCGCACGGTTCCAAACCCAGCGCCGCCACGGACGCCGAAACGGTATCGCCGAGCCACGATGCAATGGAGCCCAACGCACCGCTGCCCCCTCCTAGGTCTTTAATCATCTCGTCCATAAGTTCGTCGGCCGAACCTTGGATATCACCGTATCCCACGAGCAGCCGTCCCCAAACATCCATGACGCCGTCGAGCACGCCGGCAACGCCGCCCGAGCGTTCCTTCAATGTCGAGAAAAATCGCGAAAGCACGTTGTTTTGCGCCGTCGCCTCATCGGGCGCCAGCACCGCGGCAGAGATAGCACCGCGATCGCCAAGCCTGACTGCCGCGTTAAACGAAGAGTTGAGCTCATCGGGGCTCGAGATGGCACCCGAAACCGCAAGGGCAACCACGCCGTTGCGACCGGGCGGGGCGATACGCGGGCGCTCGCCGGAAAGTTCCTTGATGGCCTGGTCAAACGCATTGCCTGCACGGTCGGCCTCATCCTCGGTCTGACGCTCGAGCTCGAGCTCTTTGTTGCGGCATTCGACGTAGTCTTCCAGGGCCTCTTTGAACTTATCGAAGTGGTACTCAAAGCCGTTTTCGATAGAAGTCGAAGGCGCTGCAACGGCACCGAGCGATGAAACGCCAAAATGGCATCTGTTGCATCTGTCCTGTCCGTCATAATCAGCAACCGAGGCTAACCCGCCTGGCGACCCCTTCTTATAGTTGGGGCAACTCGTTCCGTAATGCAGATACGTCTTGCCATCGATGGCGCTGGTTGGCCACGCCGCATCGGTATAGAGTTCCGTCGCTCGCACCTCGTCAGCGTTGCGCGGCAACAGCGGGATATGGGAAGTAACTTCATCTCCGTCCTCGGTTACATATGCACGATTGACCTCTGTACTCGCATAGGTGTAAAACGCCTTGCGCGCCGCCGACTCCGCCTTCATCTCGACGCTCGATCCCTGAGGTTTTTCATTCGCCAAGCGCTGCCGGTAATAGATTTTCGCGCGATCGAGCGCTATTTGCGGCTCCCATGTGATGCTCGACTTTTCATGACGGTTCTGACTGTCAGATAGTTCTGCTAGTTTTTTCGCACGCTCCCACATACACGAGTACTTGCCAATCGAACTCTCGTCCGACCCGCCACAATCCGCCAGCCAAGCGCGCTCTTTAGCCTTCGCCGTGTCCTCAGAAGCCTTCCGCAACTCCTCGGCCGCACGCTCTAAATCATCTGATGTGTCTTTAATGGTATCGGTCGAGATCTCTGACCCTTTGAGCGCAGCGAAGTCCGACTCGGATGTCCTGGGCACGGCAAGCGTCGTACCGGTATAGGCCACACTATCGGTATCCTGCGCCGATACCGCCTGCGTGGCACGCGCGGCAATCAGATACGGCAGAGCCGTCTCGATTTTCTGCAAGCCTTCCGATGCGCTTTTGGCAAACTTATTGCGCGTTTTAATGATCTCAATCCCGGTGTCGACCATATTGCCGGCAACTGGTTCGGCACCTGGGATGAGAATGGCAACCAGGCCCGTCCCGATTGTGGCAAACCCCGCTAGCCCCAGACTCAAGATGCTCGCATCAACCACCGTGGCAGCCGTGTGATAGGACGACACCACGTTGGCACCCGCCAACGCGCCGCTATCGGCCGCCACCTGGGTATCCCCGGCACGCGACATGCTCCATATCGCCGCGGTCGACGAAAACAACAACGTGAGCACCACTAGGATGACCACGGCAGAAGAAAGCGTGGTGTAGGCACCGTCTTCGATAAACAGGTCGATACCGGCGCGGCCCATAAAGCCGCCTCGCTTGCGATGGCAGCTCGGACGGCGCGTCAAAACGCGTCTAGACCAGAAACGCTTAATCCCATGCAGCAATCCACGAATCATAATCTCCCTCCAGCCATTCGGGACGTGATTGATACGAGACATCGACCTTGAGCTCAACGTAGCCGCCCTCGGCGGTACCACCCATAACCTGCGCAAACGCACCGATCACAGGCAACGGCTTGGCCTCGCCGGAAACGGACACGGACGAGACGCCGCCCGCATCGGCCCGGCTAAGCTCGACATCCCACGACAACGGCCCGCCGGCATGAAAGATCGAAACGTTGGGCACTGCGGCAAGCCGGCGGAGGGTGAACTCCTTAAGATCGTCGTCCTCCGCCGTCGTCGTGGTCATGAGCCGCGCGGTCTCGGCGGCGGCAGACTCCATGACCGCGCGCGTATAAAGCAGGCACACCGGTTGCAGTGCGAGAAGGATGAGCGTCAGAAACGTCGGCAGCAAAAAAGCGGCCTCGACCGTAGACTGCGCCCGGTCCTCGCGCGCGATATCAATACAACGCGATGTCCTTAGCGCCCGTAGCGGCGTCGATAACCGACGTCGAGGCAACGCCATGGGATGCCGCCCGCTCAACCAGCGCCGCCAAGCGTCCATCGGTGCCAGCACGCCAAAGTCCCACAATCGCCAGCACGATCGATAACAGCGCCACCGTGACGATGGCGTATTCGACCGTCGCCTGGGCAGATTCCTCACGCAGAATGCCATGCATTTCACGATCCCTCCTTTGAGCTTATTGTTTGCGGGACCAGACGCACGGCGCGCAGACGACACGAAGCATCGCCAGCATCCGCGGCAACCGTCACCATATCGACCCAGCCGCGCCCATCGCGCACGATGGCGCCCCATACGTTGCCCTTAATATCGAGATAGCCGCTCAGGGCGAGCTGGGCCGTTGGCACCTCGCGGTAGGCGCGTAACATATCCGCCGCTGCCTCGGTCATCGGTCGGTCCTCGGACCATGCAAGCCGGACCGCAATCGCGTTGTCCTCAGGTGAATCCGTCGCAGTGCCAGACCGCTTGTCGAGCGTCCGCAGAAAGGTTTGCGCCGTGACAGCGACATCCGAATCGTCCGCATCTCGCATCTCATCTTTTTGAGACGCCACCGCCGAATCTGAGTCCGAATCGAAGGCGGCCCCAGGACGCTGCTGCCGCGCGGCGTTAAGCCCCCAAAGCACCGCCGCTATCGCCACGGTCAGGCAAGCAAACACCAGCAGCACCCCGATGGGGCGCTCGCCCTCTACAGGCTGTTGATGCCCTCGCTGATAGCGTTCCATAGATCTTGGACCTTGCCCTTAAATGCGACAATGGCAATGATGGCGATCACCACGAGCACGCCGACCAAGATGGCGTATTCGGTGGTGCCCTGCGCACTCTCCTCCTGCAGTAGCTCCCCGGCATGCTGGCGAGCGCGAATTGACTGGCAAACAGCCCAGCTCCAGACCTTGCCAGCAACGTCAGTCATCGTGTTCATGTATTCCTCCCTACATCATCCCGCCTGCTCCCAACAGCGGGCCCAATATGGACAGAAGCAACGCCGGCAAGATGAGTGTGCCGGTGGGAATCAGCAGCTTGACGGGCGCACGCTCGATCTCGCGCTCGACCGCGGCGCGATGAGCCGCACGGATCTCGCGACTTTGAGCGGCCAGTGTCTCGGCAAGTGGGGCACCCAGGGCGAGCGCCTGTCCCACCGTGATGGCAAAGGTCTCGAGCGCTCGCACGTCCAGGTCGCGCGCGGCGGCCAACAACTCGTCCTCACGCGTGCCCACGCCCACCTGCCACGCCATGCAGGCCCGCTCAAGTCGAAGAGCCAGCACTGACCGGCGGTTGGCGCAGAAAATCTCAAGCGCCGCATCAAACGAAAGACCGGCCGAAAGACCCAAGCGCACAACATCGATCATCTCGGACACTTCGCCGAGCGACACTCGCGCCGGGCCGCCCGCTCCAACCGCGCCCTTCATTCGCGCGGTCAGAGCATCGACCACCGAGCGACCCGCGGCAGCGACCAGCACCGCCTCGCGCTTGCAGGCCTCTGCGATCTTGCGTGCATCCGCCCGATCCAAACCCGTCGCGACAAATACACTCAGAGCGCACAGGCAAGCCGCAACTGCAACCGGGGCGCTCATAGCTCCACCCGCATAATGCGCCTGATAACCACCAGGGCAACGGCGTTGAGGGCAAGACCCAGCACCACAGCGCCCGCGCCGGCAGGCGTCGCAAGACCGCGACGAAAATCTGCCGAAAGCAGCGCCAACACCGCGCACATGCCCGTCGGCATCGCCGCGACCATATGCGCAGACATGCGGGCCTGCGACGTCTTAACATCTAGGCGGCGCTTGAGCTCAATGCGCTCCCCCACCATGCTCGACGCCTCGGACAGTAAGTCGGCAAGCGGAGCGCCGGTGCGCTGTGACACCTTAAGCGCCAAGGTCACAAGCGAAAGACCGGGGGCGTCGATGCGCACGAGCAAGTCATCGAGCGCGTCGGTCGCCGAGATGCCGCAATCGATCGCCGCCGCCACCCGCAAAAACTCGGTATGCACCGGTTCTTGCGCATGAGCGCCCACAAAGCGCATGCCCTGAGCCAGCGAATGTCCCGAGGCAAGCGACATGGAAAGTGCGGTAAACGCCTCGGGCATGGCCTCTTCTGCATCGTGTTGCTCGCGCCGGCTCTCAAAGCCATCCCGAGCGGCGCCAACGGCAATCGGAGCAACAAGTCCCAAGGCAAATCCGAGGGGCGATAACGACACCATCGTTAGTAAAATGCAGCAGACACCGCTCGAGAGCAGCAGAAACGCCAAACGCCCCGAAGCATCTTCGATCACGAGGCCAAGGCGATGCGCCGGAGCCAGCGATGCCCACGAACGGGCGATCTTTTTCAGCAGATCGTTTTCCACCAGCTCACGCGGCAGCTTCTCTGCCACCGTCTCGAGCGCCTGACGCGCCAGCTCCGCCGGCGGTACCTGCGGCACACGAGGTTCCGCCCCGCACGCCGTCGCAACAGAAAACCCTGCCAAACCCCCTACGACGAGGGGCACAGCGACCTCCATTCGTCCACCTCCTCTTGTGTGAGCGTCCCCGACCGCAGGCCTTCTGCGATAAACGGCGGCTCGCGGTCAAGCTTCCAGGTGCGCTCGGCGGCATCGAAAGTCACATAGCGCTCGAGCTCTACGCCGCCCGACGCGGCGCGACGCACCCCCGAATACGAGGAGACGAAACGCCTGCCATCGGCGTGGCGCTCGGACATCACGATGCCGTCGAGCGCCATGGCAATCTGCTCCTCGATGAGCTCGCTCGGCAGATCGATGCCATAACGTGCAAGCAACGTCAGACGCACCACGGTCTCCTGCTCGGAACCCGCATGAAGCGTGGTGAGCGACCCGTCGTGGCCCGTGTTCATGGCCTGCAACATGTCGCAGCACTCGGCACCGCGCACCTCACCCACCACGATGCGGTCGGGGCGCATGCGCAGGGCATTGGTCACCAGGTCGCGGATCGTCACCGCGCCCTCGCCCTCAATTGAAGCCTCGCGCGCCTCTAGGCGCACCACGTGCGGATGATGCGCAAACTTGAGCTCAGCAGAGTCCTCGATCGTCACGATGCGCTCGCCGGTGGAGATCTCGCATGACAACGCGTTGAGCAGGGTGGTCTTACCAGATCCCGTGCCTCCCGCAACCGCCAGGTCCTGTCGCAGCGACACAGCGCACGACAGCAGCTGCGCATACCAAAGCGGCAGCGACCCCAGCCCCACAAGCTCGTCCAGCGAGCAGATACGGTCCGAGAACTTTCGGATGGTGAGAATCGGTCCGTCAATCGCCACAGGCGGAATCACCGCGTTGACGCGATAGCCCGTTTTGAGGCGGGCGTTGACGATGGGGCTGCGCTCGTCGATACGGCGGCCAAGTGGCGAGATGATGCGGTCGATAAGCACCCGGATCTGCTCATCATCCTCAAACGCATGCTCGATGGGGTACAAGACGCCGCCGCGTTCAAAGAAAGCCGAGCGGCAGCCGTTGATCATGATTTCGGTAACGGTGTCGTCCTCGATGAGCGGCTGCAACGGCCCCAAGCCCACCACGTCATCCAAAATCTCGTCGATGATAGTCTCGCGCTCGGGCGTCGCGAGATCGGTCGGCTCCTCAACATTGAGCGCCGCCTCCACCGCAGGACGCAATTCCGAGCGGGCAAGTGCCGGGTCGATATAGGCGCTGATACGCGCCACTTCGTCGTAACCCATGCGGTCCATCACGGCGCGCTTGGTGCGTCGTTTCACCGCGCGGCGACGCCCCGCATCTACAGGCGCTGCCGCCGCTGCAGCGCCGGCAGCCTTAATCCTCGTTTGCAGGCTCATCGCTGATCACCCTCGCGCGACCAGGGAAGGCGAATACGCGGGCGTTCGGTGCGCATTGCACGGTCGGCGACCATATCGCTCCAAGGGCCGACGGCGCACCCCAGTTCCACGAGCATCTCGCGCGTGGCCTCGCGCACGCTGGTCGCAAAAGCGCTGGTCTGCCCCACTGCCTCATCAGCGCGCCCAAACGCCATGAGCGCGGCGAGATCCTGCCCGCCATCGGCGATACGAATCTTGGAGCTCAACGCACAGGCAATCTCAAAGCGCATGGCGACGTCCTCGTCTGCCCCGCGCGCACCGAACCGGTTGAACACGGCGCTCATGCGCGTGCGCGGCACACCTACTCGACTTGCCAGTTCAATGACGCGCGACGCCGATGTCGCGGACGACACCGCAGCATCGCCAACGATCAGGCAACGGTCGCTCGCCGCCACCGCAGCCGCCACGGCGTCGCCCCAAAAGACCGAGGTATCGATAAAGACCACGTCGGATTCGCGACGCAGGACATCAAGCAGTAGCTCCACCGGACGTGCCATGAGCTCGGCTTGCTCGGGCGCCGCGACGGGACCCCAGAGCGTAACGCCCGGGGCGACGCGCATCGATGCGGCTACGATATCCGGCTCGGTGAGCGTGCCCGCCGCCGACGGCTCGATAAGTGCCGCCATATCGCGCGGAGCATCGACGCCTAACAAGTCGTAAAGGTTTCCAAACATCAGGTCCAGGTCGAGCACGGCGGCACGCAAGCCCAACAGCGACGATGCGTGTGCCATGGTGGCAACGATCGTCGACTTGCCGCAACCGCCCGAGCCCGAAATGACGCAGACGACCGGAGCTCGATGCGGCGAAGCGGCAGCGTCTGCCGGCGGCATCGGAGGCGGCGGGGCGGGCGTCGGTGACAGCGTCCCCGTCTCCCCCGCCGCAACTACACGCTGCGTCCAAGCCGGCATGTCAGCTTGTTCGGTCTGCGAGGCAGGCTCGTTCTGCGCAATCTGCTCATGCTGCATCAGCGACAACTCGCCGCACCCGGCAAAGCCCTCAACTTCGTCGAGTTCATCCGCCAGATTCACGCCGTGCACGTATCCCATATCTACAGCCGGGGAGTCGCCAGCATGCTGCGCCGGCCCCCCAGCGTCATCGCATACAAGGGGGTTCCGGGGGCGCCGACCATGCTCGGCTTCCGCTTTTCCATAATCATCAACACGCGGGCCTCTTGTAGCGCGAGGCGCCCCGGGTTCCCTATCAACAAAAGCATCGGGCTCAATCGTCATGCGCCGATCGGAATCAACCGCTCCCTCGCCCGCTCGCCCGTTGCCGCATATACTGTGCGCAGCGATGACCTCGGTCGCCCCTGCGCGAAACAGCCCCTCGATATCCGACGGATCGAGTGCTTCTATCAACACGACCACGCGACTCACGCGGCCTTCGGCCGTCAGGCGCGCAACAGTCTTGCGCACATCTTCGGTATCAAACAGAGACGCCGCGATGATGGCAGCTCCGCGGCGCGACGGAAACGCCCGCGCCATGGAAACCAGCCCGTCCAGGTCACCCACGCGAAGCACCTGTGCACCCGTATCACGGCCCTCGACTTCCCGCTGCAACAGCCCGTAATCGCCGCACGCGCAGCACGCAAGCCAGATCGCCTTCATCACTCGTCGCCTCCGCTCTTTTTGCCGCGCGCCGTGGCGGGAATCGTCAAGCTGACCGTTCCCTTGCCCGAGGCTCCCAGCAGTTCCTTGACGTCTTCGGGGTCAGCCGCCAGCGTCACCCATTCGATCTTGCCCTCGCGCGTGGCACCGGAATCTTCACTGGTATCGATCACGTACGCGCCGCACAGCCGATCGGTTACGCCGTCTTTTTGCACATACACATCCACGTAGCTGCCCACGCCCGTAGCACCGCCGACCGAGTGCTCGGCATCGACCGCCACCGAAACGGCGACCTTGCCCTTAGGCACCTCGAGCTTGTGGCTCTCGGCCTTGGTGTAGACATTGCAGATCACGGCGTTTTTGGGAATACGCGAAGTCGTCACGTCGCCGCGCACCTGGCGCAGCTCGGTCGCCGCGTCACGCGGCAGCAGACTCGTCAGCCATTCCTGGGTTATGACATTGGTCTCATCGAGGGTCTCGCCCACATCGATATCGCGCGCCGCGACGCATACCTCGACGCGATCGCCACCGTACTTGGCCAAGGTCTCAGCCTGGACCTGTTCGGCTTGCGAGCGGATCGACGAGCCGTAAACCATGCAGAGCAGAGCAGCGAGCACGCCCGCGACCAGACTGATGGCGATGCGCTTGCTCTTGTTCACGGCCGCTCCTCTCATGGCAGTGCCGGGCGAATGCCCGCACCACCATTGTCTGGGCGGTCAGAGTGCAAAGCGGCGCAATCGCGATCTTGGTTTTCGATGTCAAACCAATCGCTGACCAAAAGCTGACCAGCCCGTCAAGCTCGTGGCAAGGTTTTGGTCAGCACGTCAGCAAACTGCACGTTTCGAGGCTTTTTCGCAGCAAAAAAGCCGTCTCCCGAACAGTTGGGAGACGGCTGTCATAGAAAAAATCAATTACAGATGGACATCGGGATCGAGCATTTGAGCACTCACGCGCATGGATGACGCCAAGTTTTGGAACGTTTCCAGACGCAGACTGTCGATCTGCCCGGCGTCCTCGGCCTCGCGAACGGCGCAACCCGGTTCGTGGGTATGCGTGCAGTCGCCAAACCGGCACGCGCGCGATGCCTCGACAATCTCGGGGAAGGCGCGCGCCAGACCCCGCTCGTGACCCACGAGCGGTAGGCTGCGCAGGCCCGGGGCATCGGCGATCACGCCGGCGTCGCCCGGCAGTGCCACCATCACGCGCGCGACGGTAGTGTGACGGCCCTGGTCGTCGCGTTCGCGCACACCGCCAGTCGCCAACGTATCGTGGCCCAGCAGTGCATTGAGCAGCGTCGACTTGCCGGCACCCGACTCGCCCAGAATCATGGCGCAGCTCCCGGCAGGCACGCAGGAACGAACCTCGTCCAGGCCGCGCCCCTCGGCAGAGGACGTCACGATCACGCGCACGTCCGGACCTACCAGGCGGCGCACGCGGTCCAGATCGCGCTCGAGCTCCTCGGCATCGCAGCGGTCAGCTTTGGTGAGCACCACCACCGGCTCGGCATCGCAGTCGAGCGCCAACACCAGCGAGCGCGCCACGCGGTCAAGCAGTACCTCGCCGGCACCGAGCGCCTGCACGATTAGCACACTATCCACGTTGGAGCAGAGCACCTGGCGCTCTCCGCGGGCACGGCCGCGCCAACGCTCAAAGCTCGTACGGCGCGGCAGCACGCACTCAATCACGCCCATATCGTGCCCGAGAGCGCGGCGCACCGCCACACGGTCGCCCACGGCGGGCAGCAGGACCTCGTCCTCGCCGCGCGACTTGGCAAACCCCACGGCATGCTCGGCGCGGAAGGTGTCGTCGGCAGTCGCCACCAGTGGAAACCCGCGATCCAGGCGCACCACGGCGCCAAGTTGCATCTGCTCGGACTCCTCTGCCTGGACACAAAAATCATCGAAGGCAGCCCGCTGGGCATCGTCGACCGGCAGGTCGCCGAACGCCGGAACATCCCGCAGCGCATCGAGCCCCGGCACGCTTGCCAGCAGCTCCTCGGCAGATGCGGGGGCTTCGGTCGCAAGCTTCCGACGACGATCGCGCTTAGCCCGCGCCCCCGTCGTCTTTTTCTTCGCCTTAGCCTTAGCCTTGCCCACAAGCGCCTCCCAGCACCATAAATCACAACTGAGCAGGTATTTTAAATCAAATAGAGCTGGCCGGGCAAAGCCCGACCAGCTCACAAACTTTCCCTCAGCCCTTTATCATCCGCGCGGGAGAAAAGCCAGCAAGGATACCGCAGGGCCCGCCCCGGAAGCCCTTTCTCCCGAACGATTCCACAGCGCGAAGCGCGAGGACCAGTGAGGGAGAAAGGGCGTGGGGCGGGCCCGGACGAGTGCGCTACTCTTTCTCCACCGCGCGCATGATCGCCTTGTAGATCTCCATCAGCGGGATGATCAGGAAGGCCAGGCCCAGCGCGGCAAGAACGCCCTTGAGCTCAAGCGTCACGGGGCCAAAGAACATCTCGGCAAGCGTCGGCTGCACGGTCACGATCACCGTCAGCACCAGTGCCAGCGCGGCAGAAGCCCACAGCCACTTGTTCTGCTTCTTCATGGTGAACAGCGACGCACGACGGCTGCGCATATTGAAGCAGTGGAAAATCTCGACCATGTTGAGTGTGATGAACGCCATCATCACGCCTTCCTCGTCGGCATTGCCGGCGATCATATCGGCGATGTGGATGTAGCCCATGTCAAAGTACACGCCCACAAAGAAGCTCGCCAGCACCAGCACGGTGATGATCAGACCCTGGACCACGCAGTCCAGGCCCATGTGACCGGCAAAGACACCGTCCTTGGCGTTGCGCGGCTTGCGCTTCATGATGTCGCCCTCGGCGTCCTCCATGCCCAGCGCGAGCGCGGGGAAGCAGTCGGTGACCAGGTTCACCCACAGCAGCTGCACCGGCTGGAAGATGGTAAAGCCGATGAGCGTGGCGATAAACACCGAGAAGACCTCGGCAAGGTTGGCCGAAAGCAGGAACTGGATAACCTTGCGGATGTTGTCGTAGATGCGACGGCCCTCTTCGCAGGCACCGATGATGGTGGCGAAGTTGTCGTCGGCAAGCACCATGTCGGCAACGTTCTTGGTGACGTCGGTACCGGTGATGCCCATGCCAACGCCGATGTCGGCGCGCTTGATGGACGGGGCGTCGTTGACGCCGTCGCCGGTCATGGCGACGATCTGGTCGCGCGACTTCCAGGCCTCGACGATGCGCGTCTTGTGCTCGGGCTGGACGCGGGCGTACACGCCGTAGTCCTCGATGTGCGCGTCGAGCTCCTCGTCGCTCATGCGGTCGAGGTCGGCACCGGTAATGGCATGGCTGCGATCGGTGACGATTCCCAGCTGCTTGGCAATGGCGACGGCGGTGTCGATATGGTCGCCCGTGATCATGACGGTGCGAATACCGGCGTCGTGGGCCTCGCGGATGGCGTCGGAGACCTCGGGGCGGACAGGGTCAATCATGCCGGACAGGCCGCAGAAGACCAGGTCGTGCTCGAGCGCAGCGGGGCTGCAGTCGCTCGGGACCTCGGTGTAGGTGCGGCTTGCCAGCGCCAGCACGCGCAGGGCCTCGTCGGCCATGGCCTTGTTGGCGGCCACGAGCTCGGCGCGACGCTCCTCGGTCAGCGGAACGACCCTGTCGCCGTCGTAGATATGGGTGCACAGGCCGATCACCACGTCGGGCGCGCCCTTGGTGTACTGCTCATACTCGCCGTCCAGGGTCTCGACGACCACGGACATCATCTTGCGGCCCGAGTCGAACGGGGCCTCGCCCACGCGCGGGTGCTCGGCAGTCAGGCCAGTGAGGCCCGCCTTGCCGGCGTCGTTGACGAGCGCGCACTCAGTCGGCTCGCCCACGGCCTCGCCCAGCTCCTCGTCCCACTGGGCATCGGAGCACAGAGCCATGCCGGCCAGGAACTTCTCCTTAGGCGCGGCGAGCTCGTGCTTGACGACGGTCATCTTGTTTTGGGTAAGGGTACCGGTCTTGTCGGAGCAGATGGTCTGCGTGCAGCCAAGGGTCTCGACGGCAGAGAGCTTGCGGATGATTGCCTGGCGCTTGGCCATCTTGGTCACACCAAGCGACAGCACGATGGTCACGACGGCGACCAGGCCCTCGGGGATGGCGGCGACGGCAAGCGAGACAGCGACCATAAAGGTGTCGAGCAAGGCAGTCGGGTCGGTAAGGACGTTGCCCACGCCGTGGCGGAGAATATCGACGCCAAAGATCACGACGCAGATGACGATCACCATAATGGTGAGGATGCGGCTGAGCTCGGCAAGCTTCACTTGCAGCGGCGTGAGCTCTTCCTTGGCCTCGGCCAGGGCGCCGGCAATCTTGCCCATCTCGGTATCCATGCCGGTGCCGACTACGACGGCGCGGCCACGGCCGTACACAACGGTGGAACCCATGTAGCACATGTTCTTGCGGTCGCCGAGCGGCACGTCATCGGTGCCCGCGGCAAGCTCGATCACGTTGGCGCGCTTCTCTACGGGCACGGACTCGCCGGTGAGTGCGGCCTCTTCGATCTTCATCGTGGCGCTCTCGAGCACGCGGCAGTCGGCCGGGACGGAGTCGCCCGCCTCGAGCATGATCACGTCACCGGGCACGAGCTCGGCGCTCGGCAGGTGCACGAGCTTGCCGTCGCGCAGCACCTTGGACTGCGCCGCGCTCATCTCCTGCAATGCCTCGAGAGCTTCCTCGCTCTTGGCCTCCTGAACCACGCCCAGCACCGAGTTGACGATAACGACGAACATGATGATGGCGACGTCGGCAAAGTCCGCCTCACCCTTGACCATGCCCGTGAGTGCGCTGATGACGGCGGCAACGATCAGCATGATGACCATGGGGTCGGCCATCTGCTCAAAGAAGCGCTTCCACAACGGCGTCTTCTCGGCTTCCTCGAGCTTGTTAGGGCCTGTCTTGGCGAGGCGCGACGACGCCTCGTCGTTGCTCAGGCCGAGGTTCTCATCGACACCTTGGTCGCTGAGTACCTCCGCCGCGGCGGACAGGTATTCCTTTTGCATATAGAGTCCCCTCCTGGGATTCGGGCCACTCAGCAGATTGATGCCCGATCATAATTCCCAGGAGAAGGGCAAGGGCTCATCAAGGCTGCCGTGCTGAGCGGCAGTTGATAGTGGGGCTATGGTACCCCAAAGCGGCGCGTCTAGCCAAAACATTCCAATTGGAAACACGGCTCGAGTGCAACGATGCAGACCGTGTGATGCTCAACATTGATAAAACGTTTTTTCTTCGGCGCATCGTCAAACTGAAATATCGCCCAGATAGCAGCGGTCAGAACGGTTGGTAAAGGTTTTTCACATACCGTTTTTACCGCAAAAAATGAACTTCTAATTCGGCATACGGTCGATTTTTTGGGGTATTCGGTCGTCATTTCGTTATAATCATCTCAGTTTTATTTCTTATGGTTTATCTATCAGCGCAAGACGATGTCAGATGGAGGTCTGAATGTACAAGCGCACCAAGATTGTATGCACCATGGGTCCCGCCTGCGATAGCGACGAGACCATCCGCGAGATGATCAAGGCGGGCATGAACGTCGCCCGTTTTAACTTCTCGCACGGATCCTACGACGAGCACCACGGTCGCATCGAGCGCGTCCGTCGTATTTCCAAGGAGCTCGGTCTGCCCGTCGGCATCCTGCTCGACACCAAGGGCCCCGAGGTCCGCACCGGCCTTCTGGTCGACGGCAAGAAGGTTGCCGTCAAGACCGGCGATAAGATCGTCGTCACTGCTCAGCCCACGTCCGAGGATTTCCACGGCACCTCTGAGCACATCTCCCTCGACTACCTGGCCCTGCCCTCCGAGGTCGAGAAGGGCTCCCTTATCCTGATCGATGACGGTCTGGTTGCCCTCGAGGTCGAGTCCGTCGACGGCCAGGACATGACCTGCGTCGTTAAGAACGACGGCCTGATCGGCGAGCGCAAGGGCGTCAACATGCCCAACGTCAACATCTCGCTGCCCGCTATCACCGAGCGCGATCGTCAGGACATCCTCTTTGGCCTGACCGAGAACATCGACTACATCGCCGCTTCCTTCATCCGCGACGGCGAGTCCGTCCGCGGCATTCGCAAGCTTTGCCGCGAGAACGGTGGCGAGCACGTGACGATCTTCCCGAAGATCGAGTGCGCCCTGGGCGTCGAGAACTTCGACGAGATCCTCGAGGCTTCCGACGGCATCATGGTCGCCCGTGGCGACCTGGGCATCGAGATCAAGCCCGAGCTCGTTCCGCACATCCAGAAGGAGATCATCGCCAAGTGCAACGCGGCCTACAAGCCCGTTATCACCGCTACGCAGATGCTCGACTCCATGCAGCAGAACCCGCGCCCGACGCGCGCCGAGGTTGCCGATGTTGCTAACGCCATCTACGACGGCACCGACGCCGTTATGCTCTCTGGCGAGTCCGCTGCCGGTAAGTACCCGGTCGAGGCCGTCAAGATGCAGGCCAGCATTGCTCTCGAGACCGAGAAGTACCTCCCGGCCCACGCTCCGCTCGAGGTTCCGGCCGACGCTCATGGCACCCGCGTCGTCAACAACGTTGTGGGTATGTCCGCTGTGAACATGGCTACCACCGTTGGCGCCAAGTGCATCACCGTGCCGACGACCACCGGTCGTACCGCTCGCCTGATCTCGCACTTCCGTCCCAACATGCCGATCTGCGCGTTCTCCCGCCACGAGTGGGCTGTCCAGCAGATGATTATGTACTGGGGCGTTATCCCGCACCAGGCCGAGATTACCCAGGGCACCGTCAACGGCACGATCGTCAAGGCGATCGAGACCGCTAAGGAGCTCGGCTACGTCGAGGCTGGCGATCTGACCGTCGCTACCGCCGGCGATCCCCGCATGAGCGTCCAGCTCGAGGACAAGGTCTCCTCGACCAACGTCGCTTACGTCGCTCAGGTACGCTAAATCGTACTTGCAAGCAGATTTGCATTGCAAAGGGCCCGGAAGGCATTGCCTTCCGGGCCCTTTTTAAGACCTTCTTCATATGCCGCTTCATCGATTTGCGTTCAGTCGCAAGCCTCTCCGATGCCGAGCGCACCACCGAAGACGCCCTGCGACGGGAGCCGTTGGTCAATTGGGATGAACTGTTCACCGTCAAGCCGGCCAGCTAGCAGCTAGCAATCAGGGGCAGCGCAGGCACATCGGGCGATTCGACACGGGCGGCAAAACCCGCCTCGGTCAGCTCGATCACCTCGGTAAACGTTGCGTCGAAGAACTCCTCGGTCAGCAGGCGGTATGGCGGATGGTCGGGCTCACCGGGGTTTTCGCGCACGATCTCGTGCATAACGCCGATGGTCTTGAGCACATACTCCTTATGGATGGGATACTGCCCAAAACGCGTCGCAGCGGTATACAGGCGATCGGTCGCACGCGGAATCGAAACAATGCCGAGCGTCTTGCCAAACCAGTCAAAGTCGCCTTGCTTTTTAATGCGGAATTCCTCGCACGGCTTGCCGCCGTGCGCCTCCAGGTACTGATTCACGCGCGTATTCCACACGGTATCGGCCACGAGGTGAGACCAAACTCCCAGCGTAAGATCGAGCAGCGACTGCGCCACGTCATCGGGCGCGAGCGAAAGCTCGCTAGCACCGGGACCGACAACCGGCTCGGCATCCCTGTAGCGCTGGGGATAGTGCACGCGATTCAGTCGCTCGCGCTCCTCGATAATCGAGGTCGCCGCGGCTAGCGCACCGGTGGGTGAACTTTTAAGCAACGGTGCCACATAGGTATCCCAGAACTCGTGCTCACGCGGCTTAGGGATAGGCTCGGGCTTGGCAAAGTGCGTAATGCGGTACGGGATGGGATCGGCGATGCCAGGGACCATATAGCCCACGAAAATATCCGGAACCACGCAGCCAAACAAAAAGGCATTGCGGTCGCGCACGCTCTTGGCAAGCGCACCGGTGCGCTCCAGCAAACGCTCCGTCTGAGCGATATGAATGTTCCAGCTTGGCATAGCCACCCCCATAAAAAACCTGGATAACTATACCATCACGGCAAAGCCGCGCGGGCGGCTACGCACGCTCTACGCAGCAACTAGTCCGTAGCACCGCTTTCGGTTCCATACGACGGCGAAGGCGCCTCGACCACATGGTGATATCGATCGATATAGATTGCACGGGCACCCAGGCGTCGCACCAAATCCTGGTGATGTGTGCTCATCAAGACCGTCTTACCCGCCGCGACGTAGGCCAGCAAGAAGTTGACCACGATGTCGCATGAATCCTCGTCGAGCCCATTAGTAGGTTCGTCGAGAACCAAGATATCGGGGTTCATCGATACGACTGCCGCCAGCGCCACACGCTTCTTTTGCCCACCCGAAAGCTGATAGGGCGAGGCATCGACCAGGTCGGCAACTTGAAACAGTTCCATGGCATCGTGCACGCGACGGTCGAGCTCGTCTGCCGGCAGCCCCATCTGCGCGGGACCAAAAGCAACTTCCTCACCCACCGTAGCGCAGAACAACTGGGCGTCGGCATTCTGGAACACAAAGCCCACGCGCTGATGGAACCGCTGGGCCGTCGCGGAATCCTTGAGATATGCCGCATCGACCATACACCCGTCAAACAGGTATGCCCCTGCGTCCGCGAGTTCAAGGCCGTTAATAAGACGCATAATCGTCGTCTTACCGCAGCCGTTGGGACCGAGCAGGGCAACGAGTTCACCACGATCGACCTGCAGCGACACGCCATCGACAACCGTATGCCCCGCATAGGAGAACACCACGTCGAGCAACTCAATAAGCGGCGCGCCCTCGGCGCCGCCCGCACCGTTCGTGCCCGCCGCACTATTCATATCGATCGTCAAAACGTCGCCCTTCCCTACTCACATCGACGGCTAGACCGCCCGCGCTACAGTACCGCACACAACACGGCGAGCAACGCCACGCCGACCGCATAGACCGCATCGCGCCAGCCAAAGCCGCCCCGCGCAGGAGCCGGATACGCACCGGCAAAGCCGCGGCAGAGCATGGCCTCGTCCATCGCGCGGCTGCATTCCATCGCCTTGATAAACGTCATGCCCATGATACCCGCGATCGAATCGGTACGCGAAAATCCCTCAGGCGCACGGCCAACGCTGCGCAGCATGACCGATTCGCACAGATCGTGCGCCGTGCGTCCCAGCACCTCGATATGCTTGAGTGCCATATCAAAGGTAAAGATGACCTCGTCGGGCAGGTGCAGCATTTTGAGCGCCGCCGACATGCGGCTCCAGGTAAGCGTCCACGAAACGCCCAGCACCAGCGACACATTAATGAAGGTCTTGAGCGCGATCTTGAGCATGGCGCCCGTGGCAGACGCGCCCAGCAGCAGGGCAGGCAGCGCCAGAACCACCGCAAGCCCCGTGGCGCCAAGCGCCGGTACAAAAGTCGCGCGCAACCCGCGCGCGGGGCGCACCGCGACCAGCACCAGCGCGATAGCCGCCATCAGCATCAGGTACAGCGGGCTCTGCGTCAGACACACGCACAGGACGCAAACGAACATCCCCACCAGGCGCACCGGAGCCGAAACGCAAGAAAGGGCGCGGTCGACCATCGACCCGCCCTCGTGCGCGCCTCCACCCAGGCGAACCCGCTCAAGCAGGCTCGCCAGGTGCAGGACATTCTTTTGCATCACACGATGCCGAGCCCCCACGGGCTCATATCGCTCCTCGGCCGCAAGCCAGCTAGGCAGCTCGGCTATTGCCATGAGCACCGCTTTCCTTAACCGTCAGCGAGATCAGGCGGAATGCGATGGTGAGCACCGCCACGCCAATCACGCCGGACAGGATATACATGGCAGCCTGACCGGCAAAGTCAAGGCCCTGCTCCTCGGAATAGGCCTGCAGATAATCGCCCGTGGGCAGGACATCGGCAAAGGTCGGAGTATCGAGGCCAACCGAAGTCTGCAGACTGTCGTCACCAGCCTCCTGAACGGCGGTCGCGGCGCTCTCGGCGTCCCACTCGCCCCATGCGTCACCCGTGGCCAGCAGGCCCAGCGGCGTGGCCACGACAAGCACGGCGACCAGGATGAGCGTGGGGACCAGCGAGGTCTTCTTGGCGGCTGCGCCCTCGGCAGTAAGCTGTCCATCGGCGGCTTCGGGGCCGACGATAACGCCCGGCGCCGTCTTCTTGATAAAGCCGTAGATCGCGGCAGTCGCCACGCCCTCGACCACACCGGCTACCAGCATGTGCGGAATCAACATGGCCGGAATGGAAACAGACAGCGGGAAGGGGCAGTATAGCGGGGCACCCGAGGCGTTGGTGAAGAGCATCGGCTGAATGCCGAACTCGATGGCAGCGCACAGGGCAGCCACGCACAAGCCGATCCAGCCGCTCACGATGGCAGAAACCGAAGTGCCCCAGCTCTTGTCGTGCAGGCGGCCGTTGAGCGCACGGAACACGATGGCTGCCACAAACGGCAGCACAAATGCCATGTTAAAGCAGTTGGCTCCAAAGGACAGAATGCCGCCGTCGCCAAACAGCAGCGCCTGCAGTGCCAGTGCGACCGAAACCGCAATGGCCGCGGCCTCGGGGCCCAGCAGCAGCGCGATGAGTGCACCGCCGACGGCGTGACCCGTGGTGCCGCCGGGCAGCGGCACGTTAAACATCATGAGCAAGAAGGAGAACGCAGCGCAGATGCCCAGGAAAGCCATGTGCTCGCGATCGAGCATGGCGCGTACCTTTTTGATGCAATGGACCCAAACGGGCACCATCGCCACCGCCATGACGGCATCGGTCTGCGGGGACAGATAATTATCTGGAATGTGCATATACGCCTCCCGGTTATCGGCGCACGGAATTGCAACGCCGCTTGAATCACCTTGTCAGTGTTACGTATTGTCAGATTCGTAACACGCCGCGGGCTATCATAGCAAAACGGCGCACTGCCGACAAAGCAGCACGCCGTTATGTAATGCGCGTGTCATATATGCAGGCTCAGCAGCGCCTTATACCGGCCATAGCAGTCACGTAGGATTCGGCAGCAGCCACCGCTGACCCATACCCCAGCGCAGAACCTAGCCGCGGACCTCGCCGTTTACGCCCTTGCACACCTTGGTGACGATCTTCTGGTGCGCCTTCTCGACCTCTTCGCTGGTGAGCGTGTGGTCGTCGGAGCGATACGTAAGCGCAAAGGCCATGGATTTCTTGCCCTTGCCGATGCGGACCGGATCGCGGTAGACATCGAACAGGCGCACGCCCTCGAGCAGTTTGCCGCCGGCACTCGTAATACGACGCTCAAGATCCTCGCAGGTCACAGTGTTGTCGACCACGATAGCAAGGTCGTGCTCAACGGCCGGGTACTGCGAGAACTCACGGTAGTTCTCCTGGTTGCGGGCGCCCTTGATCAGCTTGTCCAGGTCGAGCTCAAAGGCAACGACGACCTCGTCAATGCCCATAGCCTCGCGCGCCTCGGGGTGGATCTCGCCAACCCAGCCCAGCACGGTACCGCCCGAGAGTACCTCGGCAGCACGACCCGGCTGCAGGAAGGCATAGCTCTCGCCCTCGACGGGACGGAAGCGAACCTTCTCGATGCGCAGCTGGGCAAGCAGCTCCTCAACGATGCCCTTGCCAAAGAAGAAGCGCAGCTTACGGTACTTCATGTTCCAAGACCGCTCGCTCCACTGGCCCGAGAGCACGCCCGCCACGGACTTGGTCTCCTTGGGCAGGCTGGCGTTCTCGCGACCGTGGAACAGGCTGCCGACCTCGTACAGATGCACGTTGGGCGTGCCGTGGGCCTCGTTGTAGGCCACAGACTGCAGCAGACCCGGCAGCAACGAGCGGCGCATCTCGGTCTGCTCGGCGACCAACGGGTTCATGAGCACCACGGGGCAGCCGCGGCCTTCGGTGGACATGCCGATCTTCTCCAGGTCGCCCGGGGCGGCAAAGCCAAAGGTCGTGGTCTCGTTGAGGCCGCAGGCGCGCAGGATCTCGCCGACCTTACGGGTAAGCTTCTGCTCGCGCGTCAGACCGCCGATGTGGTTCTTGGCAGCCGGAATGGTCGCCGTCACGCGGCCCATGCCCCACAGGCGCAAGACCTCCTCGATCAGATCGATCTCGCGCGGCAGGTCGGGACGGAAGCTCGGCGGCGTGACCATAAAGTCCTCGCCGTCGCGCTCGACGGTGCAGCCCAGGCGGATGAGCGAGCGCTCGATAAAGTCGGGCTCGATGTCGGCACCGCAGATGGCGTGCACGCGGGCCAGGCGCAGCTTGATGCTGTCGATGGTCTTGGGCGCGGGGAACACGTCCACATAGCCGGGGGCGACCTCGCCGCCGGCGATCTCCTCGATGAGCGCGCACGTCACATTGGCGACGTCCACGCAGCCGCTCTCGTCGACCTGGCGCTCAAAGCGGATGGAGGCGTCGGAGATCAGCGACAGGTCACGGCTGGTGTGCGAGGTGCGGCCGGCGTTGAAGCAGGCGCTCTCGACCATCACATCGACGGTATCGTCCTCGATCTCGGAATCCATGCCGCCCATAACGCCGGCCAGCGCCACGGGACGCTCGCCGTCGGTGATGAGGCCCATGCCGGCGTCAAGCGTGCGCTCCTCGCCGTCGAGCGTCGTGAACTTCTCATCCTGCTGGGCGGCGCGAACCACCACGCGACGGTGGCCATCGCGCTCGGCAAAGGTGTCCAGGTCAAAGGCGTGCAGCGGCTGGCCGGTGAGCATCATCACGTAGTTGGTGATGTCGACGATGTTGTTGTGCGGGCGCACGCCCAGGGCGTTGAGGCGCTTGACCATCCAGTCGGGCGAGGGGCCGACCTTCACGTTGCGCACGATGCGGGCGACGTAGCGGTCGCACAGGCCCTCGTCGGCAATCTCGACCGAAAGCTCGTCGTCGGTCGCGCGGCCGGTCTCCGCCTTGATAGCGGGCAGCTCAACGTGGAAATCGCGGTCGAAGATGGCGCCGGTCTCGCGGGCCATGCCGATCATGGACAGGCAGTCGGGACGGTTGGGCGTGATCTCACAGTCGAGCACGGTGTCGCTCGAGCCCACGTACTCGGCAAACGGCATGCCGCAGGGCGTATCCTCGGGCAGGATCATGATGCCGGAGTGGTCGCCACCCAGGCCGAGCTCGCGCGCGGAGCAGTTCATGCCCATGGACACGACGCCGCGAAGCTTGCTCTTCTTGATCTTGACGTCGCCGGGAAGCACGGCGCCAATCATGGCCGTGACGATGTGGTCGCCGGCCTCGAAGTTCTGCGCGCCGCAGACGATCTGCAGCGGAGCGGGATTGCCGTCGGCGTCGAGATTCTTGTCGCCCACATCGACCGAGCACACATACATGTGGTCGCTATCGGGGTGCGGGATCTTGGTGAGCACCTTGGCGGTCACCACGTGGTCGAAGGACTCGCCCACGGTGTCGATCGCCTCGACCTCGGTGCCGGTACGGATATATTCGTCCGAAAGGGTCTTGGGATCCTCCGGAATATCGATCATGGTCTTGAGCCAGTCGTAAGAAACGCGCATCTAACTGGTCTCCTTTCATAAATGCGGCTTTGAGCCGGAAACTGCAACTAAGAAGAAAGCGTTCTAGAACTGGTTCAAGAACCTCATGTCACCAGTCATCAACGTGCGCAGGTCGGGCAGATCGTAGCGCAGTGCCGCGACGCGCTCGGCGCCAATACCAAAGGCGAAGCCGGTGTACTTCTCGGGGTCGATGCCGCAGTTGATCAGGACGTTGGGGTCGACCATGCCGCAGCCCAGGATCTCGATCCAGCCGCTGTGCTTGCAGAAGTTGCAGCCCTTGCCGCCGCACACGTGGCAGCTCACGTCCACCTCGCAGGAAGGCTCGGTGAAGGGGAAGAAGTGCGGGCGATAGCGCGTCTTGCGATCCTCGCCAAACATGCACTTAACAAAGTAGTCGAGCGTGCCCTTAAGATCGCCAAAGGTGATACCCTCGTCGACGACCAGGCCCTCGATCTGGTTGAACTGCGGCAGGTGGCAGGCGTCGGCCGTGTCGGGACGGTAGACGGTGCCCGGGCAGATCATGTAGATGGGAGGCTTCTGCGACTCCATGGTGTGGATCTGCACGCCCGAGGTCTGGGTGCGCAGCAGCACGTCGGACTCGCCGTGAGCGTGAGCCTCGGGATGCGCGACGCTGCCGGGGTTGTTGTCGACCACATAGAACGTGTCGCGAGCCGAGCGGCTCGGGTGATCCATGGGCGCGTTGAGCGCGGTGAAGTTGTAGTAGGAGGTATCGACCATGGGGCCGGACTCGACGGTGTAGCCGATGCCGCAGAAGATGTCCTCGGCCTCCTCGATGATCTGCTTGATCAGGTGCTGGTGACCGATCTGCGGACGGATGCCCGGCAGCGTGATGTCGACGGCCTCGTGCTCGAGTGCGTGCTTGAGGGCGGCGGCCTTCATCTCGGTGGTGCGCTCGTCGAGCATGCCCTCGATCAGCTGGCGCATCTCGTTGGCGCGTTTGCCCATCATGGGACGATCCTCGGGAGCGAGCTTGCCCATCATGCGCATCAGGCCGGTGATACGGCCCTTGCGGCCGAGCAGCTCAACGCGCGCGGCCTCGAGCTTGGCGGCGTCGTCAGCGCTAGTGACGAGCTCCTTGGCCTCTTCCTCGAGTTTGACCAGATCATCAATCAGACTCATGTCTTCCCTTTCGTCTCTCGCACATCCGCGCTCCGGGACGGCTGACGCCGCCCGATGTTGCGGATGCGCGGCCCGGTTCGGTAACAAAAAAACCGCCCTCGGGCATGTACATTGCCCAAGGACGGTTGAATTCCGCGGTACCACCTTGTTTGACCCGGCGGATGTCTGGCCCGCCGCGCCCACTCTGTGCCTCTTGTCGCGAGGCTCACGGCTTCCCTACTGGGACTTTGCTGCCACTGGCCGCGTGCCCGTTGAGGTCGCTGCTCGGGAGTGAACGCTTGGCCCTTGCCACCGCAGGAAGGCTTGCAGCCCATGACCTTCCCTCTCTTGCCGGCGACGCGGCGGGCAAACCCTCTCCGTCAACGCATTGGGCTATAGGATAACACATTCTGCGAGCATATCGCCGCGTTCCGTTTTGTTCGCGCTGGGTACAAGGCAGGTAGCTGTGCAAACTGGCCGCGCACCCGCCTGCGGCGCTCGGCCTGCGAGATTAAGGATACGGTATGGGAAAGAAACTCGATAAGAAGGCCAAGGCCGCCGTGGCAAAGTCCGCCAAGGGCGTCAAGGCCGCTAAAGTCGACAAGGCCGTCAAAAAATTCCGCAAGCTCGAGGGCAAGCTGTGGACTCGCGAGTACCTGCTCAAGATTGCCGAGTTTGACGGCGCGACGATTGCTCCCGCCAACGGTGCCGCCGCCCGTGCCGACGCCATGGGCACCCTTGCCGGCGAGCACCATAAGCTCCTGACCAGCGAAAAGTCTGTCGAACTCGTGCACTCGCTGGCACGCGAGACCGTCGCCGGCGGCAAGATCGACGACCCGCAGCTGCTTGACGAGATCCGCGTGCTCGGCCGCGATCAACGCGAGGCAAGCGTTATTCCTACCGAGGAGGCCGAGGCCTGGACCAGGCTCACCTGCGAGGCCGACGCCGTGTGGCACAAAGCCAAGACGGCCAACGACTGGGCGAGCTTTGAGCCCTATGTGGATAGAATCGTCGCCCAACTTAAGCATCAGGCAGAGCTCATGGATCCCAAGCGCGACCCCTACGATGTTTGGCTCGACCAGTACGAGCGCGGCCTTTCCGCCAAGAGCTTCGACGCGTTTTGCGAGGAGGTCAAGGCCACGGTCGTGCCGCTCGTGCACGCCATCGGCGAGCGCGGCCAGCAGCCCGCTGCCGACTTTTTGCATGCCCGCGTGCCCGAGGCTGCCCAGCGTGCCATGAGCTTCGATCTGATGAAGCTTGTCGGCCTGAACCTGGACGACACCACGCTCGCCTTTACCGAGCACCCGTTTAGCGAGGGCTTTGCCGTGGGTGATGCGCGCATCGCGACGCACATCTACGAGAACGACTGCATCTCCAACGTCTTCAGCATCATCCACGAGGCAGGACACGCCATGTACGAGCTGGGCGTCAATCCTGTCTATGCGCGCACCTGTCTTGAGGGTGGTACCTCCATGGGCATCCACGAGAGCCAGAGCCGCTTCTTTGAGAACACCGTGGGTCGCAGCCGCGCCTTTATGGGACCGCTGCTCGAGGTGCTGCGCCGACACGCACCCGAGGTCTACGGCGGCGTCGACGAGGACACGCTCTACCGTGCCGTGAACATCGCGCAGCCGTCGTTGATCCGCACCGAGGCCGACGAGCTCACCTATCCGCTGCACGTTATGGTGCGCTACGAGATCGAGCGCATGCTGTTTGCCGGCGAGGCCACAGCCAAGGATATCCCCGCGCTTTGGAACCGCTTCATGGATGAGTACCTGGGCATTCCCGTTCCCGACGACACGCACGGCTGCCTACAGGATACGCACTGGAGCGGCGGCTCGTTTGGCTACTTCCCCACCTATGCGCTGGGCAGCGCCTACGACGCCATGTTTGTGCCGGCCATGTGCCGCGACGGTGTCGACCTCAACGGCGCCTGTGCGAGCGGCGACCTGACACCCGTCCGCGCCTGGCTGGGCGAGCACATTTGGCAGTGGGGCCGCGCCAAGGACGCGCCGGAGCTCATCAAGGGCGCGTGCGGCATGGCGTTCGATGCCCGCTACTACTGCAGCTACCTGCAGGACAAGTTCACCACGCTCTACGAGCTGTAAGGCATAACCGACACGTCAACGCAAAGGGGGCGCCGCGGAACCAATCCGCGGCGCCCCCTTTCCACCTAGTTGTTTAAGAACGTCCCCAATGACTACCTTACAGAGCTTCCAGCGCGGCGGCGATGCGCTTCATGGCGGCATCGGCGGATGCTTGGTCGGGCGCCTCGGCCAGCACGCGGATAACCGACTCGGTTCCGCTCTTGCGTACGAGCACGCGGCCCTCGCCCGCCAGCGACGCCTCGGCCTCGGCGATGGCGTTCTGCACGCCCATGTTCTCGAGCGCGGCGTCCTTGTCCGCCACGTGCACGGCCACCTGCGCCTGCGGCAGCAGCTTACACGGAGCCGTGAGCTGCGAGAGCGTCTCACGCTCGGCACGAATCACTTCCATCACGCGCAGCGAGGTCATAATGCCGTCGCCCGTGCGCTCGATATCGCCAAAGATCGTATGGCCCGTCTGCTCGCCACCCAGGCTGTAGCCGCCCTCGCGCATCTTGGCATACACGTGACGGTCGCCCACACCGCTGGTCACGGCGCTCAGACCGGCAAGCTCCAGCGACTTGACCAGGCCAAAGTTGCTGGCAATCGTCGGCACCACGGTACCGCCCGAGAGTCGCCCGTGCTTGTTCAGATACACGCCGCACACGTACAGGATCTGATCGCCGTCTACCACGCGACCGCGCTCGTCCACGGCCAGGCAGCGATCGGCATCGCCATCGTAAGCAAAACCCACGTCCAGGCCCTGCTCCACCACGTGGCGCTGCAGGCGCTCCATATGCGTGGAGCCGCAGTCGACGTTGATGTTAAAGCTATCGGGCGCGGCTTTGATCACGCGCACGTCGGCGCCCAGCGCGTCAAACACCGGCTTGGCCACCGAGGAAGCCGAGCCGTTGGCGCAATCGATGCCGATCTTGACGCCCTGCAGCGAAAAGTTCGCGCTGGCGATGAGCGAAGCAATGTAGCGGTTGCGACCCTGCATGTAGTCCACCGTAGCGCCGATGTGATTGCCCGTTGCCAGCGGCACCTCGCTCTTGCCATCGATATAGTCCTCGATGAGCTCCAGCACGTCCTCGTCCATCTTAAAGCCGTCGCTGTTGACGAGCTTAATGCCGTTATCGCAAAACGGGTTGTGGCTCGCGCTGATCATGATGCCGCAATCGAAGCAGCCCTCCACGGTCTGATGCGCCACGCCCGGCGTCGGGATCACATGCAGCATATAGGCGTCCGCACCGCTCGCGACCAGGCCGCTCACCAGCGCCGCCTCGAACATATAACTCGAGCGACGCGTGTCCTTGCCCACGATCACGCGCGCTTTGCGCTCGCGGTTGGCGCCGTAATACCAGCCCACAAAACGGCCAATCTTATAAGCGTGCTCTACCGTCAGCCCAACGTTGGCCTCACCGCGAAAGCCGTCGGTGCCAAAGTACTTCATGCGCTCTCCTTACAAAATAGGGGCGAACAGATTGCCTGTCCGCCCCAAAATGGTACTCGATTATCTGCGCTACCAGAAAAACCCTACGCCGACGCGCTGTCGCGAGCCGCCTGGCATGTAGGAGTCTGACGCAGCGTAAGCGGCTTGTCCCCCGCCTCGGCCGACGTGGTCAGCGTATACGTGATCGTCGTCGTCTCGCCAGCATGCAGGTCAACGGTGCCCGAATAGAAGGGGATTCCATGCCACGTAGCGGCGCCAAGACCAAACTGGGTGCCCTCGACGGTCAGATCAGTAATGTTGCCGCCCGTCGGGGCAAACAACGAGACATTCAGACGCTCGTCGTCACGCGCGGCATCGGGTGCGCTCGCCGCAACGTAGTCGGGCAGCTTGCCAGCCTCCTCCTGCGTCATGATGTTCGTCAGAGTAACGGTGATGCGATACGAGCACGTGCCGTCGCCGTTCTTGATGCCCTGGCCAATCTGCGTATCGGCGTTCAGATACCAGTCGAGCTTGGAGAAGCTCAGGTTGTTAAAGTAAACGCCGGCAACGGGATCGGCACTCGGATCATCCGGATCGGGCAGCGAAGCGTCAATGCCCGTCTCTTTGATGGCATTCTGCTCATCATCGTTTCTCATCCAAGCAATCAGACGGCCCTCTTCGGCACCGCGCTCGAATGCACCGACAAGCTTTGTAACGTCGACGTCACCGATGCCACCGAGAATCTTGTCGAAGGCGGCGCTGGCAACAGCCGCAAAGATGCCGTCCGATTCCTCGACCGGATAGTTCCAATACACATCGTGCATGAGAACCTTCGCCGCGTTGGTACCGTCGACGACCGTACCATCAGGCAGCGAGACATTACCGACAAGGCGCAGCAGGTACTGCAAGAACACCGGATCGATGCCGACGACGCCATCAACGTCCTGCCCATACTGGGACTTCCACAGCGCGGCGACACGCTGCGAGTTGCGGGGCCAATCAGGCGAATAGGTATTGCCCGAGTTGTACAGGTTGCTGTGGTTGCCGAACAGCGCCTCATCCTCTTCGTCGACGCTCTCGACTGCCTCATCCTCGCTGAGTCCAATGCGGGGAACAAACTCGCCAATCGACATCTGGCCGTCGGTGACCGAAATCAGACCCTGCGAACCGCCAAAGCCGCCGCAGGCACGAATCTCGACGTTGTTCATGGCGTACACAAGGTAGTTGCGCGTCTGGCCGTTGGCGCCGAGCATCTGGGGAAGGACGGGGGCAACCTTCTCCGCAGCGTCAACCGCACCGTTGAGGGTGGCAAAGCCGTCCTTGGCCTTATCGACCAGCTCGGTCACCTGGGAAATATGAGTATCGCCAATGCCCTGGACCTTCTCGTTGGCGCTCTTGAACACCTTCGAGCTGCTGGAAAGCGAATCGGCGACCGCCTGCAGCGCGGACACGTTAATCATGCCGTCCTGGAACAGCTTGCCGGGCGTAGCCTGCGAGAGGTTGTCGGCCATGGGAACCAGCGCATTGCTCGAGACATCGGACAGGGCGTCAATCATGGTGCGGGCCGCATTGATATCGCTGCCATACACCGGGATAAACGAAGCCGCCGCCCACAGCGGGCTCGAGGTCTCCGCCTTCATGCTGTCGCAGAGCTCATCGATCTTTTTCGCGTCGTCAGGCAGCGTCGAAAAATCGCCCGACGTGACCTTGTCCTTAAGGCCACCGACGATCTCGACAGCCTCCTTCGCTTCGCTCTTTACGGTCTTTGCCGAGTTAAGCAGCATAAAGCCGCTTGCGCCAAGCGCAACGAGAAGCACCGCGACTACAGCGGCAATAATGGCGCCGGTGTGACGCTTTTTGCGCTCGCCCTTGCGATGGCGATGACGGACCAGACCGTCAGAGGTCGAACTCGACGAAGCGTCGCTACCGTAGTTCAAGCCAAAATCGTAATAATCTTCCTTGGAACCCGAGCCCGCAAACTCGGCACCGCTATCATCCAGGCGGGCGAACGTGCCAGTCTCGGAGGCGCCGGTGTAAATCGTGCCAAGGTTACCCGTAAGCCCCGCGCCACCGGCAGAAGGAGTATTGTTGGCGGCCTTGCCGGCATTAACGTTGCCGGCAGCATTCGCGGCGTTGGCAGCACCTGCGTTGTTCGCAGGCACCGAAGGAGCCCCGCTCGGCTGCGACGCGGAGGTTGCACCGCCCGCAAAGACATTCCCTTTTGCACGGCCGGTCTTTTTTGCCTTTTGAGACTGCTCGTACAGAGCGGTAAACATCGCCGTCTCGCCCGGGGACACGCGCTTACCGGAACCGCCCTGTCCAGCGCCGCCCGGCGTGCCGGCCCTACCAGCCCCGTTCGGACGCGGCGGAACTGCAGGACGGCCGCTATCGCTGCCCTTAAAGTGATTACCAGCCATAAAGAAATCCTCGCAATTGAGTCGCAATGAAAAAGTCCATAACGTTGCTAGTTTATGGCATTTTGAGCATCGACAGCTAAACTCCAGACACGGACATCAATTGGCGAAAATGCGGCACAACACCTTTTCTGTCTTGGCGGCGGCGCTAGCTACACCGTAAGGAACATCATCACGATGATCATGACAAAGCCGATAAGGTCGGTCGGCAAAAACACCGTGCCCAGCATAACGGCGCTGGTGATGGTTGCCGAGACCGGCTCCACAGTTCCGATGAGACTCGCGCGTACGGAGCCAATATCCTTGACGCCCTCCATATAGAGCATATACGCCAGGAAAGAGCCCACGATCACAAACACCGCGAGCGCTTCGACGCCGGCAGCATCGAGGGCCGGCATATGAGCCCACGGCTGCACAAAGACACTCGAAACGACACCCGCCGTGAGCATAGCCGAGCCCGTAACAATAGGGCTGCCGTATTCGGGCAGAATCTTGGCGGGAATCACCGCCATGCAGGTGGCGCTGACCGCACACATAAGGCCTGCGACCAGGCCAAGCGGCGATATGCTCAGGCTGGTCGGGTCGCCGCCGGTAGCGATTAAAAAGGTGCCGCCCAGGGCCAACCCAATGCCAACGGCCTCACGCACGCGAGGCATGCGATGGTCGACCACGCAGGTGTAGCCCATAATGATGACCAGTTGCAGGCACTGGAGCACCGTCGCAGTTCCGGCATTGGTCAGGCGCACGGCCGAAAGATAACAAAACTGGTTAAAGAGCAGGCCAAAGGCGGTAAAGAACAGCAGCTGTTTGCGATCGGCGGGCGTCGTCCAAAGCTTGACCAGGCGTGCGCGGTCGCGCGTGACAACCACAGTCATAAAGAGCAGGCCGGCGAGAATCTGCCGTATGCTCATAAGCCACAGCGTATCAACATGGTAGGTATCGAACAAAAAACTCGCGCTGGTACCCGAGAAACCCCAAAACGAACCGCCCACCAGCGTGGCTAAAACACCCGTGATCATCTTGCGCGTCTGGGCGTCGTTGAGACGGTCGCGCCAGGCGCGACGGGTGCTGCGGCTGAGCTCGTCGGTGCCCTCGGGCACATCAATGTTCGATATATCGGTCATCGGCACCGAAGCCCCTGTGCCTTCGACCTGCTCGACACACTCTTTGCTCATTCCACTCCCCCGAAACAGCCTGGAAACAATTCGGCTTACCTTACCACGGCGAAGGCACCAGCCGGAGGCTTGTCCGCTTATCGGTAGGACAATTCCGCAGGCGTCTTTCCATAGCTCGATACCGCAATGGCCCTGTATTAGTCGACAGCCAAATCGCGGCAGCAGACTCTTTTGAAATGGATACGACAAAGCCCCCGAATTCCACAATGTAAGCGATTTTTAAAAATGTTCTTGCCACCGAGTTCAGGCTCCGTTATATTATCCCTTGCGCACTTGCGCACCCTTGATCGGGCGTTTAGCTCAGGGGGAGAGCGCTTCCCTGACACGGAAGAGGTCAGAAGTTCAAATCTTCTAACGCCCACCAAATGTTCGCAGCTCAGAGGCTATGTCCTCTGGGCTGTTTTGTTTTATGTCGCCAAATCAGCTAGCAGCTCCAACCGCCCTGCCCATGCACAAAACCACGTCAGCGACCCAAGTGCCTATCCCGGCTGACTCCGCAGTCAATCAAAACCGCCCCAATAGCCACCGAGGCCGAGACCAACGCGTCTCGAACCCATCCGAGCCGCAACTTCTCAGCAAAACGCCGCGATGTCTGCGCCCTGCGGTATCCTTGAGCCACTTGCACCTGCAGCACCAAGGAGCCGCTATGCGCACCGAGCTCGATGTCCCCTTTTCGCACAAAGAAGAAGCCAAGGCGCTGGGCGCCAAATGGGACCGGACCAAGAAGATCTGGTATGTGCCCAGCGGCGTCAACCCCGAGCCCTTTGCCGAGTGGCTGCCCGGTGTTGACCGATCCGACCCCTCAGCACCGTATATATATCTAGTACTGGGCAAGCGCGAGTGCTGGAAGTGTCACAAAGAGACCTCGGTCGCGGCCTTCGGCATTCCCTATCGAACCGATAACGACAAGAGCATCGCCATCGCGCACACGCCCAACGAAGCCGGGCACATTGCCATCGACACGGCCAACACCAACGCACTCGCCATCGTGCCCGCTCTTGGCTGCGTGCCGGGCGAGATCCGCGACTACCTTCATAAGCGTTGCGGCTACAAGCCCGTAGGCGCGCGAGCCTCCAAAGCCCCGTCGCTCGGCAACACGTGCACCAGTTGCGACGCGCTGCAAGGCAGCCGCTATCTGTTCGAGGAGCCCTCGTCCCCGTTTGCCCTCACTGCCATCAACAAGCTGCCGGCACTGGAGTTTATACGCGTCGAAGTTGCCGGCGTCTTTGGCGTCCCGGCCACGCGCACCGACTTTGACCAGGCGCTCTTTACCTGGGCACGCGACCATCACGCCGAGTTCCACAAGCGACTCGGTGAGGGGATTTATTTGTAGGGGCAACATCGAGGTATCGAGGAGCAGGAGCTCGATCGTCAAACAATCAAAAAGACAGGCTTTACGTACACGTATTCCGAGGGAGCCATGAGCTTCCCGGATGCCACCGACAAGCCGAGCCGCACCATCCTCACAGGAGAAGGCGGCACGGGAGCGAGCCGCTTCAAGCACGTCATCGAATGTCCCGATGGCCGTTTCCGCCGTCTTGTTCCCGACGAGCTCGATCAGCTTCAGGGATTCCCGAAAGGTTGGACCGATACGGGCATGACCGACGGCCATCGGGCCTTCTGCATGGGCAACGCACTCGTCACCGGCGTGCCCCATCGCATTGGCGAAGCTATGGTCGAAGTGTACGGCCTCTAAGGCAAGCAATCCGGAGCCGGCAGTTCACGCTGTCGACTCCGTTTTTCCACCCCACTTCCCCGTATACTGATGTAACACGTGTTTCATCCGGGCTTGTTGGGCCGGATTGTTCATGGGAGGGTCTTATGGCTGCTTCGAATCCGCCTAAGGGGAGCGTTTCTTCTTCGTCCATCAAGCCGGTTACGCGCAAGGCTGTGCGTTGCCAGCGCGAGGTCGCTTGGCTTGTCACGCAGGCGGCGGGCAGGCTTGTGGCGACCACTCAGGACGTCAATGCGCCTACGCCGAGCTTTGTGTTAGCGGCGGCGCTGGATTTTGTGCGCCAATTGGAGCTTGCCGCACAGGATGCCAGCGGCCACCTCGACTACCAGAATGTTATGGCGCCCGACCTGCAAACGTTCTGCCACATGGCCAAGTTGCCCGCCGCACCCAATGCGCTTTCGGACGCAGGCTACATGTTTACGCTTTCGGGCGCGGACCTTATCCGCGACATCTATGCATACTGCAGCGAGCTCGCCGAGCGCCACGTCTTTGACGCGGCTGAAGTCAAACCGGGATATGTCATCAAGCTGGTTCTTAGGCTGTTCTTGATGGACGGGTTCGGGGCCATGCCGGCGTAAGCCGAGTCTTTAGCATCACCGTCGACTGGGCAACAACCGCTTTACCTTAGTGGGCGCCAATTGAGGGTCGATTATTGGGTCGCCTCGTCCGCTAACGCATTTATTCCACGCGCTCTGACAGTCGATACTTGCGGTTGCGGCTTGTCAACGGCGCCGTCGGCTCAAGCTCGCCCTGCTCAATGAGCGCATTGACGCGTGCCCTAACCTGGGAAACCGTGAGTCCCGTGCGCTCCGCCAGTTCGCGCGTCCCCAATTCGCCGTAGCGCTTGAGTGCCGTCATAATCAAGTCCCCGCCATGATCGACCGACTCGATCTTTGAACGGTAAAGTACGACCTTGAACCGATCGAACCCCGGGCAGAACAGGGGCTCGGCCAGACCATGCGCGCGCATGGCATCGATCATCATCGGGATGCCCGAGCCATTGCCCTCAGCCGGCGAACCTGCGCCATCCGGCAGCGGGACAATCGACATGAGTTTCACGAGCGTCGCGTTACGGCATCGGGAGCTGCCGTCAAACAAGCTCTCGCGAGTCTTTCCCCCATAAAGGCCGCCGGGATTCGTCACCTCGATACGGTCGTCAAAAACGTCGACGGCAATCGATTGTCCACAGAACCGATCCCCGTATTCTCGATGGATTACGGCGTTGGCGATTGCCTCGCGCAGAACCTCCTCGGGAATCTCAAGCGAGTCGACACGCGAGACGCCTTGGACGGTCGAGGTGCGGCGCAGGTTTTTGGCGACAGCCGCGACAGTATCCGAAATCATCTCGCCCAGGGTGCCCTCGCAGACTGTGCGGTCCATAAATCTTAGCGGTCCCGCAGCGCCCTTTTGAGTTCCCGCATGGACAGCCACATCAATGAAGAGCTTGGGATAGAACTGCTGAGGGTAAACGCCCGCGGCAAGGAGGCCGGCCTTGGTAACATTGCCCTGGGAATCAAGGATATTTAGGCGCTCCAGCTTTGTTTTCTTGTCCGTCGCGCCGCGCATAGCTCGGGGCGTCAGCGAGAAAGCACGCTCTATCGTGCGGTCGACCAGCGACTCGTCGAGATCGCCCACACTCGTGCCGGGCACCGCATCGCGATCGCTAGGACTCGTCCGTTCGTATGACGACAGTGCCAAAACCTCGGTCGATGAAAGCGGCACATCTTTGTCATCGATGCGTTTGTAGCTGCCACCTTGAGCGCCCCGCTCTATGACATAGCAAGGCTTGCTCGACGGGTCGAGCTCCTCAATCGTGATGACCAGAACCACGGTGCCCTGGAGCTCCACGCGCTCAATGGTGTATTTGGGCGGATTGGCCAGCTTTCCGCGACCGCCGGCATCGCCCATGCCCGCCACGAATTGGTTGAGCACTTTCTCGGTCTCAAAGTTTGCAACTGGAACAAAACCCGCGCGCTCACTCACTCCGAGCACGATGATGCCGCCGGCGGTGTTTGCGAAAGCGCTGACCGTTTCCCATACGTCGCGGGAAAGCGTCGTGGCGCTCTCCTTCACCTCGACGTTAAGATCGTCCGAGCCCATGCGCCTTAAAGACTCGAGCAGACCGGTCAGCTCGTTTTCGTTCATCTGCACGTCCTTTCGCTCGGTCCTGCGGAGAATGCCGCGGATAGATTTCCCTCGTCTCTCAGTTATCTCTCGTAATTATCTCTCATCTATCTCTCTATCTCTCGGCTTAGAGATAGAGAGATAGATGAGAGATGGAATGTCTACCATTTGCTTCATTTATACATATTTTTGCTGGTAGAACAATCGGTATTGAGACAATACCATGATTGCCTGCCTCTTTACTGCTCAGTTATCTCTCATATTTTTCTCTCATCTTCCTGTCATCTCTCATATTAGAGACGAATGAGAGACGAGAGATACGCGAGTGATGGACGAGCGAGGATTTTCGGACGGTCGGATATCGAGAGTGGATATTTGGACGGTTTTTGGGGCTTTTGCGGCAGATTCCGTCCAAATATCCACTCTCGTCAGTCCGATTTTCCACGCCCGTTCGGTCGGCGTCCGAAAATCCACGCTCGTGTGTCCGAATTTCCACTCTCGTTCGACAGGCGACCAGGACGCATCGACTTCCCATCGGCATAACCGCCAGTTCGCCGCAGAGCCGTGGCCCCATATGGGTATACTCTCGAGGATTCGACTCGATTCGCCCCCGCTGGGGCGTCAAAGGAGACTGCATATGCCCACTACCTCAACCGACCCGCGCGCCGCTGCCGCCGTACTGCTGGTGCCCGGTACTACCTGCCACGGCTTTGCCGTCGAGCGCTGCGAGACCGTGCCCGAGCTCGACTCAGACGCTTACGTGCTGCGCCACACCGCCTCGGGCGCTCGCCTGCTGTACCTGGCATGCGACGACGAAAACAAGGCCTTTGCCATTGGCTTTAAGACGCCGCCGGCCGATTCCACCGGCGTGTTTCATATTCTTGAGCACTCAGTGCTGTGCGGATCGGCCAAATTCCCCGTCAAGGAGCCGTTTGTCGACCTGATCAAGAGCTCCATGCAGACGTTCCTCAACGCCATGACCTACCCCGACAAGACCATCTACCCCGTTGCCACCACCAACGAGCAGGACCTGTACAACCTGATGGACGTGTACCTGGACGCGGTGTTCAACCCGGCCATCTATACCAAGCCCACCATTTTTGAGCAGGAAGGCTGGCACTACGAACTGGACCTGCCGGAGGGCGCCGAGGGCGAGGGCAGCCCCGCGAGCCTGCGCGAGGGCACGCTGCGCTATAACGGCGTGGTGTTCAACGAGATGAAGGGTGCGCTGTCCGACCCCATGAGTGTGCTGGACGACGCCGTCAACGCCGCGCTCTACCCCGACACCGCCTATGCACACGAGAGCGGTGGCGACCCGCGCGCGATTCCCGCGCTCACCTACGAGCAGTTCCTGGACACGCACGCGCGCCACTACACTCCTTCCAACTCTTATATAACGCTCTACGGCGACCTGGACGTGAACCGCGCCCTGGCCTTTTTGGACGAGCGCTATCTGTCGCAGCCGAGTGCCGCGAGCCGCCGCATGGACGCTGCCGTCGCCGCCGGCGAGGACCCGTCCACGCTGGCGCCCAATCCGCTGGGCGTGCAGGCGCCCGTGACCTGCGAGTACAAGCGCGTCGAGATGGCCACCACACCCGAGAACGCCCTGGTGGGCCTGGGCCTGGTGCTGGGCAACGCGCTCGACCGCAAACGCACGATCGCGGCAGATATCCTGTTTGAAGCACTGCTGGGCTCCAACGAAGCGCCGGTTAAGAAGGCCATTCTGTCCGCCGGCCTGGGCGGCAACGTGGTGAGCTACACGGCGGCCGAGAGCCTGCAGCCCTACGAGCTCATCATGCTGCAAAACGCGCAGCCCGGCGTGGCGCGCGAGCTGCGCCGCGTGTTCCAGGACGCCTGCCGCGACTTATGCGAACATGGCGTTCCGCGCGAGCGCCTGGAAGCCATCATCAGCAGCAACGAATACGACCTGCGCCAGCGCGACTACGGTATCGCCGACGGCGTGGCCATTGCGTGCGACGCGCTGAGCACGTGGCTCTACGATGACGACGCCGCGACGCTGGCGCTCAAGTACGGCCCGGTGTACGAGGAGCTGCGTAGCGAGCTGGACGGCAGCTATTTTGAGGATCTGCTGCGCGAGATCGTGCTAGAGAACGACCACATGGCGCTGGTCGAGCTGGTGCCGGTGGATGCCGCCGAGGGTTCGGAGGGTGCCGAAGCTGCCGAGCTGGCCGGCAAGCGCGATGCCATGACCGATGCCGAGCTGGCGGACGTGGTCGAGCGCACGGCCGTACTGCGTGCCGCGCAGGAGGCCGAGGACACGCCCGAGGACAAGGCCACGCTGCCGCGTCTGCGCGTGTCCGACATTGGCGAGGCGCGCCCCGAGCCGCCGCTCGTTGTGGACACGACTGCGCCCATCCCCTGCCTGCGTCACGGCATCCCCACCAACCGCCTGGCCTACGCCATGCAGTATTTCGACCTGAGCTGCGTCGCGTTTGAGGACCTGCCTTATGTGACGCTGCTCTGCCGCCTGCTCAAACAGCTGCCCACGAGCGAGCACTCGGCCGAGGAGCTCGACAACGTGCTCGCCGGCAAGCTGGGCTTCTTGAGCTTTACGACCGAGGTCATGACCCAGCCCGACGTGGACGGTGTGCGCCCTTATCTGCTGGTGAGCGCCGGCGCCCTGTCCGAGAAGATCGACGCGCTGGCGAGCCTGCCGCGCGAGGTGTGGTCGAGCACACTTTTGCTCGATGCCGACGCCGACCGCGTTCGCGACGTGCTCACGCAGATTCGCATTGGGCTTGAGCAGGGCTTTATCAACAACGGTCATTCGGCGGCGCTCGGTCGCGCGATGAGCTACAGCTCGCCTTCGGCCGTGGTGCGCGAGCAGCTCTCGGGCGTGGACTTCTACCTGTTCCTGCGCGATCTGCTCGAGCACTTTGACGAGCGACTGGACGGCCTGCGCGCCAAGCTTGCCGAGCTGGCAGACCACATCTTTGTGGCCGATGGCTGCATGGCGAGCTTTACCGGCAGCGACGAGGACTTTGACGCGTACTGGGATGCCGCGGGCGACCTGGGGCTTGACGCGGGTGACGGCGCCGATGCCGGCCGCAACGCGCTCGTGGTGCCGGAGCCGCGCGACCGTCACGAGGCTTTCGTCATCCCCAGCGACATCTGCTTTGCTGCGCGCGCGTGCGACCCGCGCCGTCTGGGCATCGACGTGACGGGCGCCTGGGCGGTTGCCGCCAACGCGCTCTCCTACGACTACCTGTGGAACGAGATCCGCGTGAAGGGCGGTGCGTACGGATGCGGATTCCGCGCGGCCGGTGAGCGTCAGACGGCGTTCTACACCTACCGCGACCCGGCAATCGACCCCTCGATTGAGCGCGTGGCGCGCGCAGGCGAATGGCTCGGCAGCTTTGAGCCCGATGAGGCCGCCTTTGAGGGCTTTATCGTGAGCTGCGTGAGCGGCATGGACGCGCCGGTGAAGCCGTACGCGCTCACCAAGCGCCGCAACACGACCTACCTGGCCGGGCTCGATCCGCATGCGCGCGAGGAGCGTCGCGCCCAGATGCTCGCCGCCACGCCCGGTGAGCTGCGCTCGCTCGGCGCCGACGTGACGCGCATCGCAGCCGAGTCGCCCACCTGCGTCTTTGGCGGCCGAGACATCATCGCCAAGAGCAACGCCGGCTTTAACGTCATCGACCTGCTGGGCTAATGCACAAAGGTAGATTTTTAGGACATGCCTGAAAATCTACCTTTTTCTGCGGCTTGGGCGAGGCGGCGCAGCCCACCGCGGCGGTTTGTCTCGATCTGTAACATCTAGACGGCAATATCGGCTCCAGATGTTACAGATCGAGACGTTCCCGAACGGCACCAGCTCTTTGTCTCAATCTGTAACATCTAAGTCCAATTTTGCCGAGTTACTGTTACAGATCGAGACAAACCGCCGCAGACACCCATCACAGCACAGACCACCACGAAGGTGCATGTATCCCCTTCGTGGTTGTTTTGCTGTTTGCCCAGATAAAACCTGCCAAAATAAACCTGTCCCTTTTTGGCAGGTTTGCTAGAGGAGGTTGGGATGGACAAGGCTAAATTGCGGCGAGCGGTGATTGCCCGGCGCGATGCGATTGATTTGGATGTGCGGGCGGCGAAGTCTGCCGTTATCTGTGCGCGGCTTGTTGAGCGACTGGGTCGCTCGGATCCCGCGGCACCGCACACCGTTGCCGTCTATGCCGCGATGGGTTCCGAAGTCAATCCTGCCGCGTTTGCCGCGGCGGCCGCCAAACGCGACTGGCGCGTGGCCTATCCGTGCATGCTCTCGGCAGCCGAAGCCACAGCTTGTGGCCAGCGCATATGCATGCGGGCAGTTGCTGTCGACGATGCGTCCGCGACTCCGTTTATCGCCCACCCCACGCGGGCCTTCACGGCCATGGACATCGACAGCGATCGCTTCCCTATCGTGCCTGCCGATGTTCTCGACATGATTATCGTGCCGCTCGTGGCCTTCGACCAAACCGGCGCGCGCCTGGGCTACGGCGGCGGTTGCTATGACCGCTATCTGCCCATGCTCTCGCCCGCATGCCAAATCATCGGCATCGCCTTTGACGAGCAGCGTGTCGACCGCGTTCCCACCGACGCTCACGACCTGCCGCTACCCCACATCATCAGCGCCTAATCGCCGCCACATCAGCCACGGCTACAGCAGTACCATCGCAGCCTAGTGCTCATCGCCGGCGCGGGCCAGGTCGTAGGGCGTGGTCTGGTAGACGTAGTAGTTGAGCCAGTTGGTGTAGAACAGCTGAGCCTGGCTGCGCCAGACGTTGCGCGGCTCGGCGGTGGGGTCGTCACCCGGAAAGTAGTGCGCCGGCACCTGAGGGTTGAGGCCGCGCTTCACGTCGCGCTCGTACTCCAGGCGCAACGTGTCGGTATCGTACTCGGGATGGCCAAAGACAAAGAAGCGATGGCTGTCGGTCGACTTGACGATGTACAGGCCCACCTCGTCGGACACGGCCACGACCTCAAGCTGCGGCTCGGCCTCCACGTCCTCGCGACGCACATCGGTGTTGCGCGAATGTACGGCATAGAAGCGGTCGTCAAAGCCGCGGACCAGCGGGCTTTGCGGCTTCACCAGATAATGCTCGAACACGCCGCTTGCCTTTGCCGGCAGGTCATACTTCTGGATACCGTAATGATGGTAGAGCCCCGCCTGCGCGCCCCAACAAATGTGCAGCGTGGAGTGCACGTGCGTGGTGGACCAATCCATGATCTGGCAGAGCTCGGGCCAGTAGTCGACCTCCTCGAACGGCATCTGCTCCACCGGCGCGCCCGTGATGATCAGGCCGTCGTAGTGGATGTCGCGGATGTCGTCGAACGTGCGATAGAACGTCTCCAGGTGGCCGGCGCTCACGTGCGTGGCCTCGTGCGTTTTCGTGCGCAGCAGGTCCACCTCCACCTGCAGCGGCGTGTTGGAGAGCTTGCGCATGATCTGCGTCTCGGTGGCGATCTTGGTGGGCATGAGGTTGAGGATGAGCACGCGCAGCGGACGGATGTCTTGGTGCAGCGCGCGGTACTCGGTCATGACAAAGATGTTCTCGCTCTCGAGCTGCGCGGCGGCAGGGAGGGCGTCGGGGATGCGAATGGGCATGGATGCTCCTTACGAGTCAGTTGCAGCTATGGTACAACGAGCGGCCCCATCCGCGCGAGCATATCGCCCAGCGATGCCGTCAGCGGCCCAAATCACTCCAAAAGTAGAGATTAAGGCATGCCCAAAAATCTATGGCGCTTTAGCCTAGCAAAGTGGCAGCAGGACGCTACAATGGTTCGACGCGAAAAACTCGGCCGAAAGGATACATATATGTACCAGACGCGTAAGATCGGTGTGGTCGGCCAGGGCCACGTAGGAGCACATGTCGCCAACAGCCTGCTCATGCAGGGCATTGCCGATGAGCTGTACCTGTGCGATATCAACGAGGCCAAGGTGACGTCCGAGGTCCAGGACCTGCGCGACTCCCTTTCGTTTGTCCCGTACAACACCAAGATCGTCAACTGCTACGACCACTACGAGGAGCTTGCCTGCTGCGACGTCATTGTCAACGCCGCCGGCAAGGTCGCGCTGGCCGCCGGCAACCGCGACGGCGAGCTGTTCTTTACCACCGACGCCGCCCGCACCTTTGCCAAGCGCATCGTCGACGCCGGCTTTGACGGCATCTTCGTGAGCATCTCCAACCCCTGCGACGTCGTGTGCACCGAGCTGTGGCACCTGACCGGCTACGATCCCAAGAAGATCATCGGCTCGGGCTGCGGCCTGGACTCCGCCCGCCTGCGCACCGAGATCTCCAAGAAGGTCGGCGTGAGCCCCAAGTCCATCGACGCCTACATGATCGGCGAGCACGGCTTTAGCCAGCTTGCCGCCTTTAAGGCCGCAACCATCGCCGGCAAGAGCCTCAACGAACTTCAGGCCGAGAACCCTGACAAGTACGCCTTCGACCACATGGAGGTCGAGGAGCTTGCACGCAAGGGCGGCTACGTAACCTACCAGGGCAAGCAGTGCACCGAGTACGCCGTCGCCAACTCCGCCGCGCGCGTCTGCGCTGCCGTGCTGCACAACGAGCACGCCGTGCTTTCGGCCTCTACGCTTATGACCGGCCAGTATGGCGAGGAGGGCATCTTCACCTCCCTGCCGTGCGTGATCGGTGCCGAGGGCGTCGAGGAGGTCTACACGCTCGACCTGTCCGAGTACGAGCTCGAGGGCTTCCACAAGAGCTGCCAGCACATCCGCGACAACATCGCCCAGCTCGACTGGTGGGATGCCGAGGCCTACGACGCCAAGTAAGCGTTGGTTGCCGCGACACCTCGCGAATCTAAGCGCGATGCCAAGCGGGCTGCGCCGGAAATCTCCGGCGCAGCCCGCTTTTTTGACTCACGCAGCGCCCTTGTGAATCAAAGGTGAATGGTTTTCCCGGTACCTAGTACTGCTCGATGCCCATGTAGCGACGAATCTCGGGGCTGTGGTCGAACACCTTGCCGCGGGCGGCACGCAGCTCGCAGCTCATCGCGTAGAAGAAGATCGGCTCCAGGTACGAACGCACGCTGGCAGGCACTTCACCCACGCCGTACTCGAGCGCATCGAGCACCATGACTGTATCGGTGTGCGTGTTGAGGAACGCAAGAGCGCGCTCCTCCATGGGGCGGCACTCGCCCGATCCGAGCTGCACAAAGTAGAACACGCCGGGCTCGGTGGCTTCGAACGGGCCATGGAAGTACTCGCCGGAGTGGATGTAGCAGCAGTGCTGCCACTGCATCTCCATGAGCGAGCAGATCGCCATGGCATAGGTCTGGCTAAAGTTGGGGCCGGAGCCCAGGATATAGAAGAACTTGTGCTGCTGGCAGAGCTCGGCAAAGCGGGCGCCCAGCTCGGCGTTGACCTTCTCACGGGCGGCGGGCAGCAGCGCATCCATCTGCTTGAGGCCCTCATACATGTCGGCGAGCGCCTCGTAGCCTTCCTGCTGGTCGAGCAACTCGGCGGCGATCAGAGCGCCGATGCCCTGCGGCACCTCAGCCTGCGACACACCCTCACCCCACGGATAGACCCAGGTAGTCCACTTGCCGTTGTCGATCTTTGAGCCCTCGCAGTCGGTAAGGGCAATGACCTCGGCACCGGCGGCCAGCGCCATCTCGCAGCCGTCGACGACCTCCTGCGTGTTGCCGCTGTGGCTGCAGGCGATGACGAGCGACTTCTCGCCAAGACTCTTGGGAGCCATCAGGCAAAACTCGCGCGCCGTGTAGACCGTCGAGGTAAACGTGGTGGCCTCACGCTTGAGCAGTTCGTTGGCCGGCATCAGGTCGATCATCGAACCGCCACAAGCGATCCAAAAGACGTTCTCGATCTTGCCCTTGCGCTCGATGATTTCCTGAACCAGATCGTGTGCGTTCATGCTGATGCTCCTCCTTGTGGGGCGGCTTTGAACGACGACAGCTCGTACCTGCTGTCGTTCTATGTTGTTCTATATATACCACGCAAGCAGCCACGGTGGAAGCCATTGCAGTAAATTTGTTCCATGTTGTTCTATTCGTGAACGTTAGATGTCGAACACGTAGCGCGAGCCCACGATCTTTTGACGACCGAGCAGCAGGGGCCGCTCGTCCTCATCGGTAAAGTACGCCTCCATATAAAAGAGCGGCTCGCCGACCGGCACCTCCAACAACGGGGCCACCTGAGCATCGGCAAGCGCAATCTCCACGGTACAGGGGTCGGACTTGAGCGGCACGTGGCCCGAGTGCTCGGCAACGAGCGCAAAGATGGAATTGTCCGCGAGGTCTTCGTCGCGCATCGTTTGTAGATACGGGTGGTCGGCCAGCACAAAGGCGTTGTTCTCGAGCATGACGGGCACGCCGTCTGCCGTGCGCACGCGCTCGACAACGATGAGCTCGCAGCCGGGTTCCACCCCAAAAAACGCCGCGTCCTCACGCGTCGCCGCAACCACCGTGCGCGACACCAGGCGTGCTCCGGCCACCATGTCGTTGGCGGCGCAACCCTCGGTAAAGCTCTGAACGTCGCCCTTCTGGCGAATCTTGCGCTTGAGCTTGGGCGCGCACACAAACGTGCCCCTCCCCTGCTGGCGGTTGAGATACCCCGCGCGCGACAGCTCCTCGATGGCGCGGCGCACGGTGATGCGTCCCACGCCGTAGTACTTCGCAAGCTCCATCTCGGAAGGAATGCGCGAGCCGGATGCGTACACGCCGCGTGCGATCTCGCCTTTCAGGTCGTCCATAACCTGCTGGTACAGCGGCACAGCGGACACCTCAGTGCGCTCGGTTTTATCGTCGGATACCATCGTTACGCTCCATCCCGCGCATGCTCGGACTCAAACTCTTCAATCGCCGCCATAAACTGCTCGCCAAAGGCATCGGCCTTTTTCTCGCCAATGCCGTTGACCTGGATAAGCTCGTCGCGCGTCTGCGGGCGCAGGCGGCACAGACCGCGCAGGGCCTTGTCGGAGAAGACCATGTACGGCGCCATCTCCAGCTCGGTCGAGATCTCCTTGCGCAGGGCACGCAGGCGCTCGAACAGCTCGGCATCGTCACCCACGCGCGGGCGCTGATCCAGCTCGGCCTCCTCGCGCAGCAGATCCACCGCACGGCGGGCGCGGGCCGAGGCCTTGCGCTTGGACGCGCGACGCTTAACGGTAAAGGCAAACGCCTCGTCCTCGACCTCGCCGGCACGCGGGCCCAGGCCAACGACCGGGTACTGCCCCTGCGAGGTAGCCAGATAACCGCGGCCGCACAGCTGGCTGATGATGTCCTTGATGCGCCCGACCGATTCACTCGACAGCTCACCGTAGCCGCGGTCCTCATCCAGATGCATCTGGCGAATGCGCTCGGTGTTGCCGCCGTGGAGCACGTCGGCGATCAGCGACTTGCCAAAGCGCATGGGACGCGTGGCCACATAGCGCACGGCAGCGCGGGCCATATCGGTGACGTCCTCGACCTCGAACTGCGTGAGGCAATTGCTGCAGTTGCCGCAGCCCTCGACGTCGTCCATGGCGGTGCCGCCCGCGCCAGCCGAAGCAGCATGCTCGGCCGCGGCCTCGTCGCCAAAGTAGCGCAGCATGTATTCGCGCAGGCAGCCGGTGGTATTGCAGTAGCCCTCCATCTGGCTGAGCAGACGATATCGATTCTGGAGTGCCCACGCGCGCTGCTCGTCGTCGAGCGCCTCATCGGCAGCATCGCCGCGGTCGATCAGAAAGCGGCGCATGCGAAAATCGTTGCCGTTCCACAGCAAGTGGCAGCTGGCCGGGTCGCCGTCGCGACCGGCGCGGCCCGCCTCCTGGTAGTAAGCCTCAATGCTCTCGGGCACGTTGTTGTGGATCACGTAGCGCACATTGGGCTTGTCGATGCCCATGCCAAAGGCGTTGGTGGCAACCATCACCTGAATATCGTCGTCGATAAAGGCGCGCTGGCTTTGACGGCGGGCGTCGTTGCCCATGCCAGCATGGTAGCGGCCAACGCGAATGCCGCTGGGACCCAGCGCCTCGGCAAGCTCGCCTGCCAGCGCATCGACCGTCTTACGGGTCGAGCAATACACGATGCCGCTCTCGCTCGAATGCGCGATCACATAGTCGCGCACCCACGCGGCCTTGGCCTTGTCGCCCATCTCCTCGCAGCCAAAGTAGAGGTTCTTGCGATCGAAGCCCGTCACCACCGTCACGGGGTTTTGCAGGCCGAGCATCTGCTGAATGTCCGCGCGCACACGCTCGGTCGCCGTAGCGGTAAAGGCCGCCACGATGGGGCGCTGCGGTAGGGAATCGATAAACTCGCGAATCTGCAGGTAGGCGGGGCGGAAATCCTGGCCCCATTGGCTCACGCAGTGGGCCTCGTCAATGGCCACGAGCGGCACGCCAATGCCGCCGTCCGCTGCGGCCTCCTGCGCAAAGGCCAAAAAACGCGGCTCGAGCAAGCGCTCGGGCGCCACGTACATAAGCTGGTAGCGGCCCTCGCGCGCCCGCTTGAGCACGGTGTTTTGCTGGGCCGGAGTAAGGCTGGAGTTGAGATAGCTGGGTCGCGCACCCGCCGCGAGCAACGCACGGGTCTGGTCCTCCATAAGCGACAGCAGCGGACTCACCACAAAGGTGATGCCGGGCAGCATGAGCGCGGGCACCTGGTAGCAAATGGACTTGCCGGCGCCCGTGGGCATAACACCCAGCGCATCGCGACCGGCAAGGATCGCATCGACCATGCGGTCCTGTCCCGGGCGAAACGAGGTGTAGCCAAAATAGGCGCCGAGCGTGTCGAGCGCCATCTGCTGCATGTTATCGGTCATGGTTTCCTAACGTCCAAGTCATCTGCCGCCGATTATACGCCGCCACGCGGACAGCAGCACACGGCCGCCGCCCAGACTAGTCGTTTAAGAACGCCCCCAACGGCTAAGGAGTGTCCCCAGGTGCCGGCAGAAAAGGAACGTCCCCAAGTGCCGGCCCGGCAACGCCGATGTTTTGGCGCGGACAGCGAAAGCCCGCCAGAGCGAGCAAGGTGCCTTGAAACGAGGCGGCATTGACCTTTTGGTCATGCCGCCGAAGTTGAAAGGCAGATTGCCGCTCTGGCGGGCTTGCAGCGTCGAGCCGTTGCGCGGTTTGGAAAACCGCGCAACTAGAGCTACATGACCATAACGTAGCGCGATCCCACGTAGTACTGCTTACCCATCAGGACCGGCTCGCCATTGGGGCCGATAAAGCCGGCACGCAGGTTGAGCAGTGGATCGTGCGGAGCGATGCCCAGCTCGGCCGCCTGCTCGGTATTGGCACGAACGGCCTCGACCGTGCGGTAGCCAACCGAGACAATCGGCGTTCCGCCAACACGCTCGACCTCGGAAAAAATCGACTTGTCCTCAAGATCGGCCGTCAACAGCTCACGGTAGGCGTCAAACGGCACAAAGATGTTCTCCTCAAAAATGGGCTCGCCGTCGGCCGTACGCACGCGCTTGATGTGCAGCAGCAGCGCGTCCTTCTGCAGGCCAAAGAACTCCATCTCGTTTTGACGTGCCGGCACAATCTGGCGATCGACCACATGCGCGCCCGCCTTCATGTCATTATCGGCACACAGCGCGGTAAACGTCTGCAGCGTCGAAGCGTGGAACTGGCGGTTGATGTGCGGCGTGGAGACAAAGGTGCCACGGCCCTGCTGCTTAACCAGGTAGCCATCGGAGCACAGCTCCTCGACAGCGCGGCGCACCGTAATGCGGCTCACGTCGTACTGCTCGGCTAGCTCAAGCTCGGACGGAATACGCTCCTTGGGTGCATAAACACCTTTCTCGATCGCGTCCTTGATTTCGTCATAAATCTGCTGGTAAAGCGGTGCATTTTTGGGCGCAGGCATATCTAATCACTCTTATTGGAATATCGAAATAACTAATACGTATATAACGTCTAGTTTCATGTTACCTCATATTGATAAAACGATACACCCTCCCTACCAAAAAGCGACAGCTTCATTTTGGTAGGTTTTATCTGGGTAAACGAGAGCCTCCCGAAAGCAGCGAGGCTTTCGGGAGGCTCAAGCGGACAGGATTGCGCCAGGCCGGCAAAATGCCAAAACCCTACCTGCCGTCGTCCTGCTGCAGGCTGTCCTGCTCGCTGAGGCGCGCCTGTCTGCTGGCCATGCGCGCGGGCTTGTCGGGATCGGGAACGGCCGTGGGCATGGGCTCGTCGACATGGCCGCCCCACCAGCCTCCCACAAAGTTGAGCGTGTGGAACACGTTGATCACGGCCCCGGGATCAATGTCGCACACCAGCTTGATAATGTCCTGGCTCTCGTAGGTCGATACAACGGCGTGCAGCAGGTACATCTTTTCGCGGCTGTATCCGCCAATGACCTCGGCACAGCTAATGCCGTGCTGAAAATGGTCAACATAGGCGGTCATGACCTCGTCCGCCTTGTGCGTCGTGATCTGCAGCGTCACGCGGTCGTAGCGACGATAGAAGCTGTCGATGGTCTTGGTCGAAATAAACTGGAACACGATGGAGTACGCCGCCTTGTCCCAGCCAAACATAAAACCAAAGATCGCCAGGATAAAGCAGTTGAAACCAAAGATGACGCCCCAGATGGTCTTGCCCGTGTGGTTGGAAACCCACAGCGCGATAAAGTCGGTGCCGCCGGTGGATGCGCCGGATTTAAGCGCGATGGCAGCGCCCAGACCCGAGACCACGCCGCCAAAAATGATGAGCATGATCTTGTCGCCTAAAAACGGCGCGAAGTGAAAGACGTTGAGGAACAGCGACGAGAGCACGACCTGCATCATCGAGAAGATGACGAAGCGCTTGCTAATGCCGCTCCAGCATAGGAGCGCCACGGGAATGTTGAGCGCGAGCATACCGAGCGAGATGTCGATGTGAACGCCGCCGAGCGAGGTAACGCGATCGAGCAGGACCGCGACGCCGGTGAGGCCGCTCGGAAGCAGGTCGGCGGGCTGAATGAATGCCTGGATCAGAAATGTCTGGAGAACGGCGGAAATTGTGACCGCCACGGCAGTAATGGCGCGGCGGACGATGGTAAGGCGGCCGAGCACGAGCACGCGGTCCGTGAGCTGATCGATGGCGTTCGCCACGGAGGCTCCTTTCGAAGGCAGATCTAGTTGTGAGGCATGCCCGCGATTGTAGCATGGACCACCACAAAGGGGACAGGCACCTTCGTGGTGGTTTTGGCGTCGACTGCCTTCAAAAAACGTCGCCCCAATAAAAACCACCACGAAGGTGCCTGTCCCCTTTGTGGTGGTTTGCTGCTAGATGGCAGATAGGATGTCAGTCAGATTATCGATAACGGCATCGGCTCGCGATTGATCGAGGTTGACGCCCTCGTGCGGACGCAGTGCCAGGACGCGGGCGCCGGAACGTTTGCCAGCCTCGATCCCCAAAGGCGAATCCTCGATAACCAGGCACTCGGCAGGCTCCACCCCCAGCGCCTCCATGGCACGCAGGTAGATCTCGGGGTCGGGCTTAAACGCACTGCACTCGTGACCGCTGATGGTGTAGTCCAGCACGTCGGCGATGCCGGCAATCTCCACCAGCTCGTCGATCAGCTCGCGATAGGATGAGCTCGCGATGGCACACTTCACGCCGCGCTCGTGCAGCTCACGCATCACCGGCTCCGTCTGCTCGTTGAGCAGCTCGGCATACGGAACGGGGTGGTCCGGGCTGTAGACCTGTTTATACTCCACGCGCAGGCGCTCGCGCAGCTCAACATCGTCGGGCACCAGCGCCTCCCAAATGGCCGGCTCGTTAGACCCCGAAAGATCGGGGATCTCGTCAAAGTGGAACCCCTTCTCCTCCATAAACGCCACGCGACGACGGTTGTAGAACCACTCGGTATCGACCAGCACGCCGTCCATGTCAAACAGCACTGCCTTGATCATACGCATCTCCTCCCACCCGCCAAAAAGGGACAGGTTTATTTTGGTAGGTTTTATCTGGGATTTGCGACGCGACAGACACGCCCTCCCCAGAGCAAAAAAGGGGACGGGGCGCAAACCCCATCCCCTCTCAATCAACCCGTAAGGTCTACTTACTTGTGATTAGTAGGAAAGCTTCCACATGTAGCGACGCATGGTCAGCGGGTGCTGACGGGCCTCGGCGATCTGGTTGCCGTACTCGCGCATAACGGCGAGGTGCAGCAGCGGGTTGAAGTAGGTGACAACGCTCGCGGGCACGGCGTCAGCCAGGCCGTAGTCCTTGGAGTCGATCAGAGCGACCTTGGCGCCCATGCGCTTAAGGAAGGTGAGGGCGCGGGCGTCCATCGGACGGGTAGCGCCATCGGACATGAAGAAGACGTAGGGCTTACCCTCGGTGGAAACCTCGAACGGGCCGTGGAAGTACTCGCCGGTGTTGTAGGCGGCGGCGTCGATCCACTGCATCTCGGTGAACAGGAAGGCGGCGTGAGAATAAGCCATCTTCTCGGAGGCACCGGAAGCCATGAAGTAGATCATCTTGTCATCCTTGAAGTCCTCGGCGAACTTCTTGGCGAGCTTCTTGCAGGACTGAGCGGCGTTCTCGCAGAGCTCGAAGACGTTGGTGAGGCCGGTGATCATGTCCTCGTAGTGGTCATAGCCCTCGGTCTGCTGAAGGATCTCGACAGCAAGAGCGATGGCGTAGCCGGGCTTCTCGCACTTGGCAGCGAAGTTGGCGTGGAAGCCGTGAACGATGACGTAGTCAGCGTCGACGGTCAGAGCGGAGCCAGCCTTGTTGGTGAGGGAGACGACCGGGCAGTTGTGCTTCTTGGCGGTCTTGTTGGCCTCGACGGTCTCGGGCGTGGAGCCACCGAGGGAGCAGGTGATCACGAAGGTGTGCTCGTTGACCCAGGAAGGCGTGTCGTAGTTGAACTCGTTAGCAGTGAAGATCTGAACGTTCAGCTTGTCCGTGTTGTTGGCCAGGAAGTACTTGGCGGGGTAAAGGTCGGACATGGAGGCACCGCAGCCGACGAAAGCGACGCTGTGGATCTCGTGGTTGGACAGGACGTCAGCGACGATCTGCTTAGGGAGGTTAAGGTCGATCTCGTACATCTGACACATTCCTTTCAATTTTTGCGGCGCCACATTGCCGGGCGCTCGCAGGGTTACTGTGGTTTGGACCGAGTCGCCGGCCCGTTGAGGATGCGACAAAGGGACTGTCCCATTGTCGCATTTTGGGGATGGAAGCCTGCCTGGGGTATGGGATGCCAGGCAGGCCCCCGGGGGAAAGCGGTTAGGCGCTTAGTCGCGACTAAGCCAGGATGCCGACCGCGGAGAGGGCGATGCCGCCCACAATGGCGATCACGAGAAGCCAACCGGTGTTGACGTTCTTCTTGATGAGCCAGTACATAAGGCCGGTGAGGCCAAGGGAGATCATCTGGGGCATCATGCTGTCCAGGATGTCCTGGATAACGACGGTGCCGTCAGCGAACTGCAGCGGGGTGGTGGCGCCGATCAGCGTGGCGATCATGCCGCCCACGGACATAAGACCCACGATGCCGCAGACATACATGAGCTTCTCCATGAGGTCGCCGCCCTGAAGCTTGCTCAGGTACTCGTGGCCGCCCTGATAGCCCATCTTGGCTGCGAACCAAGTAATCAGCACGGAGGGGACGATGGAGATGAGAAGGGCCAGGATCGGGCCCATGATGGAGCCCTGCTGAGCCAGCTGAACGCCCAAGCCAAAGGCGATAACGCGGATGGTGCCCTGGAAGAAGGAGTCACCGATGCCGGAAAGCGGGCCCATAAGGGAGGTCTTGACCGCGTTAATCGAATCGGGGTTGAAGTTCTCGGGATCCTTGGCGTACTCCTCCTCCATGGAGGCGGCGAGGCCCAGGATGAAAGCGCTCGTCTGCGGGGTGCAGTTGTAGAACGCCATGTGACGGTGGTAAGCCTCTTTCTTAGCAGCAAGCTGCTTGGGGTCGGACTCGTCCGGATAGAGGCGATCGAGCGTGGGAACCATACCGTAGAGGAAGCCCATGTTCATCTGACGCTCGTAGTTCCAAGAGGCCTGGATGGCCCAGGAGCGCCAGAAGAACTGGCTGACCTTCTTGTTCAGGGACACGTCCTTGGTTGCGGTTGCCATAGTGTGTTCCTCCTTAGTCTTCGTCGTCTTCGAGCGGATCGTAGTCGGAATCGACACCGGCGGCTGCATGGGAACCGTTGAACTTGAAGCCCATGAAGACGACAGCCAGGCACACACCGATCAGAGCGACCGCGATGACGGACAGGTTGAGGTAAGCGGCGAGCAGGAAACCGATGAACAGGAACGGAGTCATACCCTTCTTGATCATCATGGTGAGCAGCAGAGCCAAGCCGTAGGCGGTCATGATCTTGGTCGAAACGTTAAGACCAGTGGACAGCCACTCGGGAACCATGTTGACGATGGCCTGAACCAGGTCGGTGCCAACAAAGACGGCGAGGAAAATCGGCAGGAAGTACATGATGGCGTACAAACCGGAGCCGACGCAGATGTGCATACGGTAGGCGGTCTTGAACTTTCCGTTATCAATCGCGCTATCTGCCACATGGGTGAGGACGGCGATGATGGAACGGAACACGATGCCGAGGAGCTGACCCAGGACGGCGACCGGGATGGCGATCGTCATGGCGGTCTCGGCGGAAGCATCGGTCAGGCACGCAAAGGCAGCGGCCACGATGCCGCCCAGGACCATATCGGGCGGAACGGCGGCGCCGACCTGCACCAGGCCCATGGACACGAGCTCGACGGCGGCACCGACGGCAAGGCCGGTGGGCACATCGCCCAGCAGCAGACCGACGAGCGTAGCGCCAACGAGGGGCTGCTCGAAGTTAAGACGACCGAGCAGGCGGGAGTCCCACATGCAGAACACGCCGACGAGGCCGACGAGCACCGCACTGATGAACGTATTCATACCCTTCTCCTTTCAGTCAGGCAAAAGCCTGGTTGATTACAGCTTGGCGTCGATGTCGACGCTCTGATACGTAGGGGTCTGCTGGACGTAGAGCTTGATGCCCATGTCGAGCAGCTGGTTGACGTCGGCCTTCTGGGTGGCGTCGAAGAAGACGGAGCTGTCCTTGCCGCCAATCTGATCGGCACCGTCGTGGTTGGCGGTGGCGCCCAGGTTGATGGCGTCGAGCTTGTAGCCCTGGCAGAACTGCAGCATCTCGGCAGTGTTGCCAAAGACAAACATGACGCGCTCGCCGAGGGTGTTGAGCTTGTCCATCTTGGCGAGGGCACGCTCGACGGTGAAGACGTTCAGGCGCACGCCCTGGGGCTTGGCCAGCTTAAGAGCGCCCTTCTTGATGTCATCGTTGGCGGCAGCGTTGTCGACGACGATGATGCGCTCGGCCTGAACCTTGGTGGTCCAGGTAAAGACGACCTGGCCGTGCAGCAGACGGTAGTCAAGACGTGCGAGGACGATCTTGGCGGGACCAGAGCTGTGACGGGACGCCTTGGCCTTCTTGGCGGGAGCCGCGACGGCCTCGACCGGTGCGTTGGGGTTGGTCAGACCGGTACGGGCCTCGTTGATGAGGGCCGCGAGCTCGGCGCCCTTGATGGGGACGGGGCTCATAGCGAGCGTCAGTGCCAGCGGGATGTTGAAACCGCTGACAACCGTGAACTTCGTGCCGTTCTTGGAAAGCTCGACCATGTTGTTGTTGACCGAGCTGCCGAGCATATCGGTCAGCACATAGACGGTGTCGTCCGCGTTGAACGTGGCGATCATGGCGTCCACCTTATCGGTGATGGGCTCCTTGTCGTCACGAGCAAGCGACACGACGTGGACGTTCGACACGTCGCCGAGAACCATCTCGAGCGTGTCTTTGGCGCCTGCGGCCAGGCCGCCATGAGATGCGAGAATGATCTGATTCATCTTGCCTCCTCCTTTTCGTTATGGTCATTATAACGTCTTATACGTTGCGGATATTGCTAATTAGTATAAAGACCGTTCGCGGATGAAAATCGACCGTTGACGGGTTTAACGTACTTGAAACGTTGGGGCTGGGTTGGCCGGCGCTGACTGGATAACCCCAGATCAGACGCCTCGCCAATCCCCTATCGCACAAAGTACCAGGGGCTTTCCTGCACGGTGGGCTCCAGCGCGATGCCGGTGCGCTCGCGGAACAGATCCATGTCCTGCGATTTCTCCGTCCACCACGCGTTGGGCTTAAAGGTCATGCTCTCAATGACATGACCGACAAACATACTGTTGCGCAGCTTGGAGAAGTCGGTGTTCATGATCAGGATGGACGCGAGCACCAGCACGATGCCCAGGACCTTGATCGCGCCGGCGGGCTCGGCATAGACACCAATGCCCACCAGTACGGTGACGACCGTCTCGAAAGACATTACGACGGGAACTTTCGATGTCTCGAGCCCCATGGACAGACCCTGCATATATAAGATGTAGGCCACGGCTGTGGGGATGAGTCCAAAGCCAAGGAACAGCAGCAGCAGCTGTGGCGACATTGCCGCGGCGACATCCGGCCACGGAGCCGCGATAGCCGCCATAACCGCACCGCCAAAAACAAAGCCCCAAAACGTGACAGCCAGCGGGTGGACCGTCTTGGTTGCTATCCGGCTAAACACCGCGAGCGACGCACCACAAAGGCCTGCAATCACGCCCGATGTGACGCCCCAAACCGAAAAATGGAAACCGGAAAGGTCGCCATTGGTCACTGCAAGCACGCAGCCAACGATGTTAAAGACAATGGCAACGAGCTTGTTGGGGGTCACGTCCTCGCGATAAAGCACGCGACCGAGCATGACGCCAAACACCGGCGAGGTGTAGAGCAGCACCGAGGCCGTGGACATGCCCACCTCGCCCATGCACTCGTAATAGCAGGTGTTGGCGGCGGCCAAACCGACGATACCGACAAGCGCGCAGGGGACGAGCTCTTTGGGGCTTGCCTTGAATAGCGCCAGGGGACCCTGAGCCACGGTAGACCCCTCACCCGGACGGCAGCCCATAAACATCAGGACCGGCGCCAAGATAAGCGCTCCGACCAACAAGCGAAAGGCAGCCATGCTCTGGGACGAAACGCCCATGGCCGAGATGCCGTTTACAAAGATTCCGATGCTGCCCCACATAAGCGCGGCGATCAGCACCAGCACATAGCCCAGATTGCTTTTCTTCAACGCAGCCTCCTCGGTATTGTTTCCAATATGTTTCATACTACGTTATAGTCGTTATATACATTTTTCAAGACCGAAATCGGCGAGCGGAAAATCTGTTTCCCCACATACTCATTGGGTAGTCATTGGGGACGTTCTTAAATGACTAGTCGTTGGGGACGTTCCTGAATGACTAGTCATTTAAGTACGTCCCCAACGACTAGGACTGTCCCAACTGCCGGCAGAAAAGGAACGTCCCCAAGTGCCGCCATGAATTCAGCTGCGGTGAAATAGTTCCTGAATGAGGCTTCAGACCCCCAAACAGGAACTATTCCACCGCAACTTATGAGGACATCGAGCTGTTAGGCCGCTCTATCCCCTAGTAGTCAAGCTTCCACATGTAGCGGCGCGTCATGTAGTCCTTGTGGGTGACGGCAGAGAGCGCACGCATGTACACGTTGTTGAGGATCGGCGCAAAGATCAGGTGGTTGAAGTACTCGCTCACGCTGTCCTTGATGTCGTTGAGGCCAAGCTCCTTGGCGTCGAGCTGATAGACGCGCTCGCCACCGTACTGGTTGACGAAGCGGATGCCGCGCTCGTCGTTGCAGCGGCTGCGGCCGACGCTGATGAGCTGGAACAGCGAGGTGCGCTTGTCCAGGATCTCGAAGGGGCCGTGGAAGAAGTCGCAGGTGTTGATGGTGCAGGAGTCGATCTGCAGCATCTCCTGCACGTTGCAGATGCTAAAGACGTAGGCGGCACCAAAGAGCGGACCCTGAGCCATCACGTTGATGCAGGGCTTGTCGGCGTTCTGCTCGGCCCACTTGGCAGCGAGCGGACGGGTGTACTCGACGGCCTTGCGATAGATGGGGTCGACCAGATCGAAAGCGGCCATAGCGGTCTCGTACTCGGCATAGCCCTCGGTCTGCTGCGTAAGCTCCATGGCGATCATGGTCACGACGGCGGAATTGGTACGGCCCATGCAGGACTCGTCGACGGCCAGGCTGTCATACTGAATCTTGTAGTCGCAGACCTCGGTGAGACCGGACTCGTCGACATAGATTGCGATGGTACTGGCGCCGTGGTCCCTGGCGACCTGGGCGGCGACGATGGTCTCCTTGGTGCCGCGCATGGACACGACGACGGCCAGGGTGTTCTCGTTAACGTAAGCAGGGGTGGCGTGCACGAACTCGTTGCTTGTGTAGCTGGAGCTCACGACCTGCGTGGCCTCGTGCTCCATAAAGTACTGGGCAGGATAGTTGCCGCCGTTGGATCCGCCGGCGCCAATCCACACGACGCGCTTGATGCCGCCCTTGTCTGCCTTATCAGCCAAAACCTGGGAGACGACATCCTTAACCTGTTCCTGAGTAGTCATCGTGCATCAGCCTTTCTTCTTCGTTTGATGCTCATCACAGGCATACAAGTTACATACATGTTTTGGTAATGTCGACTAGTTGTATGCTATATTTGTCTTAGAAATTTTGCTGATGCGGTTTTCGATGACTAGCTACCAGCGGTTTTGTTATTGTATTGGATACATGCTCAATTAGATTCGCATACAGGTTAGATACAGGTTGATCGCATGAACGCTTCGTCTAAAAAGAAACTGGCCCAATACGAGCGCTTGGCGGGCATGCTGCGCGACCGCATCGCCTCCGGCGTCTACGCGCGCGAAGACAAGCTGCCGTCCGAGATGGAGCTCATGGACGAATCGGGGCTGTCGCGCAGCACCGTACGCCATGCCCTTAAGGTGCTCGTTGATGAGGGCCTGGTGCGCACCGAGCGCGGGCGCGGCGCCTTTGTGGCCGACACGCCGGCGCTCCACGAGAACAACCTGGTGTTTTCGAGCTATACGGCGCAGGTCCAGGGTCAGGGCATGAAGCCCACCACGCGCACGGTGGACTCGGGCTTTACCAAGGCGGGCGGCAGCATAGCTAAGTTCTTTGATGCCGCCGTGGGCAGCAAGCTCGTCAAACTTGTCCGCCTGCGTTATCTGGACGATGCGCCACTGTGCCTGGAGACCACCTATCTACCACCGAGCTTTGAGGCACTCATCGATCGCGATATCAACGGTTCGCTCTACGCCACACTGCGCCAAGAATTCCATCGCGCGCCGGCACAGGGGCATAAGACCTTTGAAGTGTGCTATGCCTCGCAAAACGAGGCGTTTTTGCTCAACGTTGAGCGCGGGCAGGCGCTGATCCTGATCACCGACTACGTCTACGACACCGACGGCCGCCCGCTCCATGTCTCCAAGCGCATCCAACGCACCGACCGCGCCAAATACACCGAGCCCATCGGCTAACCTGCCAAAATAAACCTGTCCCTAAATGGTAGGTTTGGGGAGGTCGGGAAACCAGGTTGGCTTGGGTTGGTTGGGCGTGCGCTCGGCCAGGACCAGCTCCATCCAGCACATGTCGTACCAGCGGCCAAACTTTTGGGCGCAGCGATCGAAGGCGCCCACCAGGCGATATCCCATATGGGCATGGAAATCCTGACTGTTGTGCGTCAGGTATTCGTCGTCCTTGTCGTGCGGCACGGCAATGAGCGCGCACATGTTGGTGATGCCCATCGCGATCAGGCACTGCTTGAGCGCGTCGTGCAGCTTGCGGCCCAGCCCGCCATGGCGCACATCGCGCGCCAGATAAATCGACGTCTCGACCGACCAGTCGTATGCCTCGCGGCTGTTGAGCGGGCTCACATAGGCATAGCCTACCGGACGCCCGTCCAGCTCCATCACCAGATACGGATAGCGCTTGAGCGTGCGTTCGATGCGCCCGGCGAACTCCTCAACGCTCGGCACCTCGTATTCGCAGGTAATCGCCGTCTGGCGCACATACGGTTCATAGATGGCAAGCAACGCCGGCGCATCATCGGGCGTCGCCAGGCGAATCGTCGGCTCGGACATCTCGGTCATACAACCCTTCTCCCCCAAAAGCAAAGGCCACCCTGCGCCAAAACCAGCGCAAGGCGGCCCCTCGTCATTACATCAGGCTACAGGACAGCCGCCAACGCGTCGATATCCTCCTGCGTCGTAGCCCAGCTGGTGCAAAAACGCACTACCGTGTGGGTCTCGTCGTACTTTTCCCAGTACTCGATCGAGGCATGCTCGCGAATGCGAGCCATGTCCTCGTTGGGCAGAATCACGAACTGCTGGTTGGTCGGCGTCTCCAAGAAGAACTGGTAGCCGCGCTCGTGCAGCACGCGACGCAGCGCCTGAGCGGTCTCAATCGCCTGGCGACCAATCTCAAAATACAGGCCATCGGTAAAGAGCGCCTCAAACTGCACGCCCGTCAGGCGGCCCTTGGCCAGCAACGCACCATGCTGTTTAATGCGCGGAATGGGGTGCGCCGGGGCGTGCATGCCACAGAACACCACAGCCTCGCCGCAGAGCGCACCACACTTGGTGCCGCCGATGTAGAACACGTCACACAGCTGCGCCAGCTCGGGCAGGGTAATGTCGCACTCATCGGCCGCCAGTGCATAGGCCAGGCGGGCGCCATCCACAAACAGTGGAATCTCGCGCTTCTGGCACACCGCATGAATCGCCGCGAGCTCGGCCTTGGAGTACAGCGTGCCGTACTCGGTCGATAGGCTCACGTACACGGCACCCGGGAACACCGTGTGCTCGTAGCTCTCGTTTTCGTAGAACACCTGGATATAGTTCTCGAGGTCCTCGGCGTGCATCTTGCCCTCGTAGCCGGGGATGGTGAGCACCTTGTGGCCGCCAAACTCGATGGCGCCCGCCTCATGGCAGGCGACGTGGCCAGTCTCGGCAGCAACGACGCCCTCGTAGGGCGCAAGCAGCATGTCGATCACCGTCGCGTTGGCCTGCGTGCCGCCCACCAGAAAAAACACGTCGGCATCGGGGGCCTGACAGGCCTCGCGGATAAGCTGCTTGGCACGCTCGGTGTGCGCATCGGTACCGTAGCCGGGCTGCGGCTCCATATTGGTGTCGACGAGCGCCTGCAGCACTGCCGGATGTGCGCCGTGGGAATAGTCGTTGTTAAACGCGAGCATGGCAATCCTCTCTAGCCGGGCACGGGCCCGATGATTCAAACGGGGCTATTGTACGCCGTTGGGATAGGCAACGCGCGCGGCAAGGCACTCAAGCGCCAGCACCAGGGCAAAGCCGCAGCTCACGTCGCTCAAAAAGTGCGCTCCAATCACGATACGGCCAAAGGCGACGAGCGCCGCAACCACAGCTGCCGCCCAAAAGATCACGCGGCGACGCGAAGGTTTTTCCTTAAAGGCTGCCGCGGGAAGCCCGGCGAGCATAAGGCCGATCGCCGCATGCGCGGTGTGCCCGCTCGCGAACGACTTGAACCCGTCCTTGATCACGCCGGCGGCGATATAGGTCCACTTGTCGGGATTGCCGATTACCCACCACGGCTGAAAATTGAGCCCCGGCGTGACCTCGATCACGCGCATGCGCGGGCGCGACCACAGCGGCTTGACGATCACGTTGAGGATAATGGCCTGAGCGACCCACACGGCAAGTACCATCAACGCCCAGCGCGTAAGCTCGTCGGGCGCGGTGTCGCGCGTAAGGCGATAGGCAATAACGTTAACCGCAATGACCAGCACAAACGTCAGCACCAGCTGAAACGCGATGAGTTTGCCGCCGACGCGCAGGGACGAAACGATCTCGTAGCCAGCCAGACCAACGTTAACGAGGATGCCGAGCACGGCGAGCCCTTTGCTCCCCCTGGAGTCGGGACGCACCGAGCGCACGAGCATAACGCCCGCGATGCTCGCCGTCAGCTCGAACGGTAGCTCGCCGGCCGCCTCGACAAAGCGACCGTACATGCTGCCGATGTTGAACAGCGCGCTCGAAATCTGATAGTCGAAGAAACTGCCCACGCCCAGACAAAGACACAGGACAACCGCGATAATGGCGACGTCTTTCTTATAGATGTATCCGAACATGCTTTCCTTTCGATGGAACCAGAGTGCCCAAATGGGGCGTTTGCAGCGTCGACCCGTTAGTCGTCGTCGCTAGCACCCAACTGTTGCAGCAGCATGAGCGCCGCGGCCACGGGGCCGGTGCCGTCGTTGGCGTCGAGACCGCGACCCAGGCCGCTGCCCGCGCCGGCGCCCGCCTTGTAGGGCACCGACAGTTTGCGGCTCTTGGGGAAGTTCACCGCGCCATAGCGGGTCTTAAGCTCAAAGGCCACCTTCTTGGGCACGTCGACGCCCAAAAACGTGATGCGACCGCCGCTGAGCGTGACGCTCTCGAGCCCCAGGCGCTCGCCGCGAATGCGGATTCGTGCGCGATTGAACAGGTTGAGTCCTGCCAACGGCAGCTCGCCATGCGCGGCCTCGGTCTCTTCCTGCACCTCATCGATGCTCTCCAGGTCCTCGGCCGCTGCGAGCTTGCGGTACACGAGCACGCGCTGGTCCACCGCCGGCAGGTACTCCTCGGACAAGAAGTAGTCGGCCGGCAGATTAATACCCACGCTCGCCGCTTCCACGCCGGCGTCGTCATCGCCGCGCGCCTCGGCCACAGCCTGGCCCAGCATCTGCGTAAACAGGTCAAAGCCCACGCTCGACAGGTTGCCGTGCTGCTCGGCCCCCATAAGCGAGCCGGCGCCGCGAATCTCCAGGTCGCGCATGGCAATGCGCATGCCGCTGCCCAGGTCTTGGAACTCGGACAGTGCGGTCAGGCGCGCCGTCGCCTCCTCGGTGAGCGGCAGCTCGCCGGGGAACATAAAGTACGCGTATGCCTGCGTGGCAGAACGGCCCACACGGCCCTTGAGCTGGTAGAGCTGTGCCAGACCCAAACGCTGCGAGTCCTCGATGATGAGCGTGTTGGCGGTCGCGTTATCGATGCCGCTCTCCACGATGGTCGTGGCGATAAGCACGTCGATCTTCTTGGTCGCGAACTCGATCATCACGTCCTCGACCTCGCGCGGGCTCATCTTGCCGTGTGCCACGCCCACGCGCGCCTCGGGCGCGGCCTCGTGCACGCGCGCCACGGCATCGTCGATGGTCTTGACGCGGTTGGACACGTAATACACCTGACCGCCGCGGCCCACCTCCAGGCGAATCGCCGCACTCACCACGTCGGGGTCGTACTCCCCCACGTGCACGATCACGGGACGACGCCCGGTCGGCGGCGTGGTGATCAGGCTCATGTCGCGCACGCCACTCGTGGCCATCTGCATGGTTCGCGGAATAGGCGTTGCCGAGAGTGTGAGCACGTCGATTTGCTCGCGCAGGTTTTTGAGCTGCTCCTTGTGCTGCACACCAAAGCGCTGCTCTTCGTCGATGATCACCAGGCCCAGGTTCTTGGGGTTCACATCGGCCGAAAGCAGGCGGTGCGTGCCGATGAGCACGTCGATCGTGCCCTCGGCAAATGCCTTGAGCGCGCGCTTTTGCTGCGCCGGGGTACGGAAGCGGCTGAGCACCTCGACCTCCAAGCCAAACGGGGCAAAGCGCTCAAAGAAGGTCTCGTAGTGCTGCTGGGCCAGAATGGTCGTGGGGCAGAGCACCATGACCTGACGGCCGGAGTCCACGCACTTAAAGGCCGCGCGCAGGGCGACCTCGGTCTTGCCGAAACCCACGTCGCCGCACAGCAGGCGGTCCATGGGCTTGGGCGCCTCCATGTCGGCCTTGATGTCGGCGATAGCCTCCAGCTGGTCACGCGTCTCGTCGTAGGGGAAGCTCTGCTCCATCTCGATCTGCTCGGGCGTATCGGGCGGACAGGCGATACCGGTAATCGACGAGCGGCGCGTATACAGGTCGACCAGGTCAAACGCCAGCTTTTTGGCATTCTTGCGCGCCTTGTTGGTGGCCCGCGTCCAGTCGGCGGTGTTGAGCCTGGTCAAGCGCGGCTTATCGCCGTCGGGACCAACGTAGCGCGTAATGCGGTCAACCTGCTCCAGCGGCACGTAGAGTTTGTCGCCATCGGCGTATTCCAGCAAAAAGTAGTCGCGTTCCTTGCCGCCCACTTCCTGGCGCGCGATCTCACTAAAGAGCGCGATGCCGTGGGTAGCGTGCACCACGTAGTCTCCCGGCTTAAACGGGAAAGTGATCTGCGTAATGTCAACCTTGCGACGGCTGCGCGCGCGGTTGGCGTCCATGCGGGCGTTGAGGTCGGCGATCGAGAACACGGCCAAATTGGCGTCGGGCACCACCACGCCCTGCGGCAGGGCAGCGTCCACAAAGGTCACGCGCCCGCGCGAGATGGTGGGCACGGCGGCGCCGGCGGCAGCCTGCTCGGCGCCCGCCTCGAGCGAGCGGGCGTTGAGCGCGTCGGCCTTACGCTCGCGAATGGAAGCGTGGGCCTCCTGGCGCGCGGCACGGTCGGCGGAATCCGCCGCTGCCACGCGCACGCGCTCGCCGATAACGCCGGCATTTTCGGGCGCCGCGGTCAGCGATTCCTCAAAGGTAATGCCCTCGTCGCCAAAGGTGAGCTCCATCGACTCGCGCGCACCGCGGTCGGGGATGGCAAACACACAGGCATAGCGCTTGCCCACGACCTCCTGGATGCGCGTCATAAAACGGTTGTCCGAGCCTGCGATGGCAGGCTGCTCAATCTTGAGCTCGGCCGTCACCGCGCCGCCGGCACGGATGAGGCTCACATAGTTCAGGCGTTGCTGGGAACCAAAGTCGAGTTGCTGGGCACGCACGTACAGGCCGTCCAGACGGTCGACCCCCGCCTCGCCGGCACGCGCCTCGATATCCTCGTAGGCACGCAGGCAGTCGTCGAACAGCGAGCGCGGCTCGGACAAAACCACAAGCGCCTTGCCGCTCACGTGTGCCAACGGGCTTACGGTCTGGCCGTACATCACCGGCAAAAAGCGGTCGAGCTCGGGCGTGACGATGCGTGCATCCACCATCTCGAGCAGCGCTGCCAGTTTACTGTCATCCTGGCTGGCGCGGTAGAGCGCCACGTGCATGTTGTGGACGGCCTCGTCGGTGAGTGCCAGTTCGCGGCAGGGAAAGATTTCGATGCTGTCCTCGTTGCCGATGGTCTGCCCCGTGGAGCTCACCATGCGGCGGATGCGGTCAATCTCGTCGCCGAAGAACTCGATGCGCACGGGTGCCTTTTCCTGTGCGGGAAACACCTCGACGGTGTCGCCGTGAACGCGAAACAAGCCGGGCGCATCGGCGACGCCGGCATTGGTGTAGCCCATGCCCACCAAGCGCTGCGGCACCTCGTCAAAGGGAATCTCCTCGCCCACCGCAAAAGTAGTGGACTCCCAGTAGCGGCTCTCGACCGGCGGCACGCAGCGCAGCAGCGCGCGAGCCGAGGCGACCATGATGCAGTTGTCCCCGCGCACGATGCGCCCCAGAGCCTCGCAGCGCTGCGCCACCACGGCGTCGTCCGGCGCCTGCTCGCGCCACGGATAGTCCTTGCGCTCAGGAAAACGACACACGTGCGCCAGGCCCACGTAGGCGGCAAGGCTACGCGCGGCGCGATCGGCCGCATCCTCGCCGCTCACGATATAGACCGTCGGGCGCGGACGGCGCGCA
>UQXB01000002.1:0-76483 GCA_900544935.1 uncultured Collinsella sp. | reverse complement strand
GTCACGAGCGGGGGCTCCTATCTTTTTAGTGCCCTCGGATTGGGTCATAGTGTCTGTCGTTGCCAAAACAACGTCGTTCCCTTGGCTGGCTTAAAGTGGCGCTTGTACCTGTGGCGTTGCCATCGCTGCCGAAGACGGCAGCTGGGGACGTTCCTTTTCTGCCGGCAGTTGGGGACACTCCTTGTGCCAGCGTTGCATCGAGTGCTTGGGAAGATGCGACCCGGTTTTTGGCCGAATAGTGGGTCGCATTTTCCGAATGGGGTGGGTTGCGGAAAGTGCGACCCGGAATATTACTCTGAAACGGGATGCGTTTTCCCTGATGCGCCTCAAACGGAAAGCGCATCCCATTCCGGAGCTCCAAAACGGGATGCGCTTTCTGCGCGGAAGAATTGTCGCAGCTGCGTTAAACAGTGTCGCTCGTTACTCGTCCAGGATCAGCGCTGCGAGCTCGTCCTGGGTGTCCACCACGTAGTCGGCGCCGGCGGCTTCCAGCTCTGCGCGGCCGCGGAAGCCCCAGCTGACGCCCGCACTCTTAAGGCCGGCGTTGTGACCGGTCAGGATATCGACATTGGAATCGCCCACATAGAGCGTGGTCGACGGATCGGCGCCTAACTCTTTCATCACATGCAGCGTAACAGGCGCCTCGGGCTTGGGGGGAAACGCATCGACACGGCCCTGCACCAGCGCAAAGCGCTCGGAACCAAAATACTTTTCGATAAGCAGAGCCGCCGAGACGTGGTCCTTGTTAGTGAGCACGGCAAGCTGAACGCCCGCGGCGCGCAAGCGGTCGAGCATCTCGATCGTGCCGGCATAGGGAGCGGTGTGGTCTTCCTTGTGCTCGCCGTAGTAAGCCCTAAACTCGGCAAGCGTCTGCTCAAACATGCGGCCGTCGCCTGCGTACTCGGCGGGCATAAAGCGCTCAACCAGCTTGAGCATGCCGTTTCCCACCTTGTAGCGGTACTCGTCAACAGCAAACGTGGGCCAGCCGTGCGCCTCGCAGGTATGGTTGCCGGCGGCCGCCAGGTCCTCGAGCGTGTTGAGGATGGTGCCGTCCAGATCAAAAATCACATGGGAAAAAGCTGCTGCCATGAAAGCTCCCGTCATTGGGTTTCAAAACGCACCCCATGATACTGGGCATGCGTGCCGGGCATGTTTGGAATCTGAATATCTTTAATAGCCCTGAGCCTTTGTCGTTAGCAAATTCTCGGCAGCTGCTCTCCTACGAGCATGTCGAGGATGCGGGTCGAGCCCCAACCGGTACGTACGCGCACGGCGGGGCGGGTGCCCTCGGCAAGTGGCAGCACGCGACCGATGACGGCGGCATTCTCGCCGTAGCGGGCGGCGCGCATGGCGGCCAGCGCGGCATCGGCCTGCTCGGCCGGCACGACGGCGACCATCTTGCCCTCGTTTGCCACCTGCAGCACATCGTAGCCGAGCATCTCGCAGGCTGCCTGCACGTCGGGGCGCACGGGCACAGCTTTCTCGTCGATCTCCATGGCAACGCCGCTGGCCTGCGCAAACTCGTTGAGCGTCGAGGCCAGGCCACCGCGCGTGGGGTCGCGGAAGCAGCGTGTGTCGGGTGCTGCGGCAAGCACATCGGCAATCAGGTGGTTGAGCGGCGCGGCATCGCTTTCGATGGTGCTCGAAAACGCCAGACCCTCGCGTTGGCTCATGATGGCGATGCCGTGGTCGCCCAGTGTACCCGAGACCAGGATGACATCGCCGGGCTGGCAGTTTGCGCCGCTGAGCGCCACGCCCGCAGGCACCTCGCCCACGCCGGCGGTATTGATATAGACGCCGTCGGCCCCGCCGCGCTCGACCACCTTAGTGTCGCCCGTGATTATGGACACGCCCGCCTCGCGCGCCGTCTCGGCCATCGTCTGCACAATCTGGCGGAGCTTATCCATGGGATAGCCCTCTTCAAGGATAAAGCCGCACGACAGGTAGCGCACGTTGGCGCCCGAGGTCGCGACATCGTTAACGGTTCCGCACACGGCGAGGCGGCCGATGTTGCCACCGGGGAAGAACTGCGGCGAGACTACAAAGCTGTCGGTCGACATGGCGATGCGCCCGCTCGCGGGCAGCGCGGCGACGCCGGCATCGTTGCCTTCGAGCAGCTCGGGCGAACCAAAGGCATCTAAAAAGACCTCATCGATGATGCGCTTCATCATCTGTCCGCCGGAGCCGTGGCCCAACAGGACGGTGCTATCGGTGATGCTATGGGACATATCCAAAACTCCAATCGTGGGAGGTGTCAGTGCGCGGGGGCGTTCGGGCTAGACTCGGTAACGGTAGTACGCCGCGCAGCTGCCTTCGGAACTCACCATGCACGGGCCGACGGGGTGCTCGGGCGTGCAGGTGCGGCCAAAGAGCGGGCAGCTGCTCGGCGTAATGGCTCCGCGCAGCACGTCGCCGCAGCGGCATCCGCGCGGCTCAACCGTCGGCTCAACGGGCACATCAAAGCGGGTACGGGCATCAAAGCGCGAGAATTCGGGACGAATGGCGAGTCCCGAAGCCGCAATCGACCCCAATCCGCGCCATGTGGTATCGCACGGCTCAAATACCTGCTCGACCAGCTGGCGCGCCACAGGATTGCCGTCGGCATTGACGCCGCGACGGTAGGCGTTGTCGATCGCGGGTTGCCCCTCAACAACCATCTGGACCAGCATGCAGATACCCTGCAAGATGTCGACCGGCTCAAATCCCGTTACCACGCCTGGAGTCTTAAACTCGTCGACCAAAAAGCTGAAGGGCGCCAAGCCCGTGATGGTGGCGACGTGGCCCGGCAGGATAAAGCCGTCGATGGCGGTCTCGGGGTCGTTGGCGATGGCGCGCAACGCCGGCGGCGTGGTCTTGTGGGCGCAATAGACCGAGAAGTTCAAAAGCCCGCGCGCCTCGGCCTCCAAGATGGCGGCGGCGATGGTGGGCGTCGTAGTCTCAAAGCCCACGCCCATAAAAATGACCGGGCGATCGGGGTTTTGCTCGGCAATGTCGAGCGCGTCGAGCGGGGAATAGACGATGCGGATGTCGCGTCCTGCCGCCTTTTGCGCAGCGAGCGAGGTGGATGATCCGGGCACGCGCATCATGTCGCCAAAGGTGGTGATGATGGCGCCGTCTATGTTGGCGAGCGCGATTGCGTGGTCGATGTCGCGGTTGGCGGTGACGCAGACGGGGCAGCCCGGGCCGCTCAGCAGCTTGAGCCCGGCCGGCATAATGGAGCGAAAGCCATAGCGCCCGATGCTCACGGTATGCGTGCCGCAGACTTCCATAAGGTTGATGGTGCGGTCGCCGACAAGCTCATGAATGCGCTCGATGAGCTCGCGAGCCAGCTTGGGATCGCGGAATGCCGAGAAATCGATACCGGAGCGCGCCGGCTGCTCGGGCGCCACTAGTAAGCCTCCGCCGGGTTGGTGGTCAGCTGGTCTTCTTCGACCAGCTCGGACATGGCATTAACAAGCTCGAGCGTTTCCTGTGCTTCCTGCTCGTCGACAATCTGGATGCCAAAGCCGGCGTGTACGAGAATATAGTCGCCAACCTGCGCCGTCGGCACGAGTCGCAGCGACACGGGGCGCTCGATGCCCATCATGTCGACGGTGGCCTTGAGGTCGTCGTCGCGTTTGACTACTTTACCGGGAACGGCAAGGCACATATTGTTCCCCTTTTATACGCTTTGCGCTGGACGGGCGCTCAATAATCCATCAGTTGATGGTAGCGCTCGCGGTCGCTGCGGGCAAACGCGCTACACCTGTGAGACGGCGGCTTGCGGGCTGGCCGAACAGCCTACTGCGATGCAACCTGCGCAAGACGAGCGCTTGCGACTGCCGCCTGACCGTAGGCGATGCAGCCGTCGTTAACGGGCACGGTTTGGGGAATCAAGACAGTGAGACCCATGCTTTTGAGCTCGCGGGTGAGGAGCTGGAGCAAAAGTCGGTTCATGAACACGCCGCCCGAGAGCGCGACGGTATCGATGCCTTCGCGCGCGCAGATTTCGCGTGCGATTCGTGCCGAAGAGCGCGCGATGGCGATATGGAAGTCGAGCGCGAGCCTGTAGGCCGCAGTGCCGGCCCTGGTTCCCTCCAAAAGCGCCTCAATAAGCGATCTGGAGTTTAGAACATGGCAGGCGTCCGGACGGGATGATTCGGTTACGGAAAAGCCGGCTATATTGCCGGCGGGGCAGGCACTTTCACTGCTGAGTGCGCGCCAGGCGGCAGCCTCAAGCTCGATGGCGGGTTCGCCCTCGTAGGTTGCCTTGTCGCAGATGCCCAGAATTGCTGCCGCGGCATCAAAGAGACGCCCCATGCTGCTGGTACGCGGGCTGTTGATGCCGCGCTCGATCATGGTGGCTGTCACGCTGCGCGTTTGTTCGTCGAGGCTGTCCAAAAGCCGAGCGGCACCTGGGTGCTCGAGCAGGCCGAGCTCACTGAGCAGGGCGAAGGCGTTGCGGCGGGCGTCGCGCACGGAGGCCGCCCCACCGGGGAGCGCCCAGGTGCGCAAATGCGCGGCGCGCTCAAAGCCGCCAAGGCTGGCAACAAGAAACTCGCCGCCCCAAATGGTCCCATCGGTGCCGGCGCCGGTGCCGTCAAAGGCGATGCCAAGGACGCGCGCGTCGGTTGTAAGCTGGCCCGCGGCGATGGCCTCGGCCATTACGCTCGCGATATGCGCATGATGGTGCTGCACCTCGACGAGCGGCAGATTGCATTTTCGCGCCTGCTCGCGCGCCCACTGGCCCGATAGATAGCTGGGGTGTAAATCGCAGGCCAAGGCGGCGGGCGCCAAATCAAAGAGATCTTCCAAGCGCGTGCGCGCAGCGTTCCAGGCATCGAAGGTCCCGCCGTTTTCAACATCGCCGATATGCTGCGACACAAAACAGGTTGCCTCGCCGTTCGTCCCTTCACGCGTGAGCGCAATCGTGGCCTTTTGTTGTGGCCCGCAGGCGAGCACGCAGGACGGAGCGCGGTCGAGCGCCGGCAACGGCAGCGGCTGGGGTGCATATCCGCGAGCGCGGCGAACGGGCATAACGGCGCCGTTGACCACGCGCACCACGGAATCGTCATAGCGCGAGAGAATCGCGCGATCGTTGCCGAGCAACGCGTCGGCGATGCCGGCGGCAACGAGGTGTTCCCAGGCAAGGTCGTCGTCGGTCTCGATGGGTTCTTCGCTTAGGTTTCCGCTGGTCATGACGAGCGCGTGCATACCGCAGGCTTCTGCCGCGGCAAGCAACAGATGTTGAAGCGGCGTATAGGGGAGCATGACGCCGAGCTCAGGAAGGTCGCGCGCGACGGACGGCGCGAGCGCGAGGGCGTCGGGGGAACTGCCGTTGCCCTCGTCAACAGTGCGCCGGCGCAGCAGCACAATGGGGCGGATGCTGCCGGCGAGCAGATCGCGTTCAGCATCGTCGATATGACACAGGCGCTCGGTATCAGCAAGACTGCGCACCATGACGGCAAGCGGCTTATTGCTGCGACGCTTGCGACGGCGCAGCTCGGCCACCGCCTGCTCGTTGGCAGCGTCACAGGATAGATGGAATCCGCCCAGGCCCTTGATGGCGACGATGCCACCGCTGGCCAGCAGCTCAACGCAGCGCTCGATGATAGCGTCGCTGGCCTCGCGTGTGGTGCCGACGGTCGGTGTCGCGGACGAATTCCCGCACGCATTGCCGTTTACAGCCTCGCGCCACGTAATATGCGGCCCGCAATCAAAGCAGGCATCGGGTTGCGCGTGAAAACGCCGGTCGAGTGGGTCGGCATACTCCGCGGCGCACTTGGGACACATGGGAAAACAATCCATCGAGGTGGCCGCTCGATCGTAAGGCAGCGAGCGGATGATGGTAAAGCGTGGGCCGCAGTTAGTGCAGTTGATAAAGGGGTAGTGATAGCGTCGGTCGGCGGGATCGAACAACTCGCGCAGGCAATCGTCACAGGTGGCGATATCGGGCGAGACGAGCGTCGTGTGTGCGGTCTGGTCCTGCGACGCCACAATGTGAAAGCCCTGCTCATCGGCAGCGCTCCAGCCGCCAGGCTCCAAATCCGCAATATCGACTCGCTCAACGCGAGCTGCCGCAGGCGCATGCTCAGAAAGCGCGGCAACAAAAGCATCGAGCGCATCGGCCGGAGCGTGCGCCTCGATATGCACGCCGTCGCCCGCATTGAGCACCCATCCGCAAATGCCATGCGTCATGGCCTCGCGATACACAAACGGTCGCATGCCAACGCCCTGCACAATGCCCGTTACATGGATATGCGCATGTCGCATGCGACCCTCCTTCGTTGAAATGTGTGCTGTTACAGCCCCAGGCTCTGCTTGGTGGCGGCGCACGTGAGCTCGCCGTGCTTAACGCCGCGCAGGCCCAGCAGGCGATCGGCTAGTTCGTAGACGCGCTCGCCGCGACCCTTGAGCGCCAGAATCTCCAAGCAGTTGTGGTGATCCAGATGCACGTGCATGGTCGATACGATCTCGTCGGTGTAGTCGTGCTGCACTTCGTCCAGACGGCGCGTCAGGTCGCCGGTATGGTGGTCGTAGATCATGGTGAGCGACCCGATAACATGCTCATCGGGCGTGCGCATCTGCTCCTTGGCGATCGAGGCGCGAATCAGGTCGCGCACGGCCTCGGAGCGGTTGGCCACGTCGCCGCGGCGCGCGATCTGTTCGTCAAAACGGCGCAGCAGGTCGTCCGGTGCGGTAACCGAAAAGCGGACCAGCTCGGAGCCGGAGCCACTACAGTGGCAACCCGCGTCACCGTCCGCCCCGTGCAGATGCTCGTGCTCGTACCCGCAGCCGTGCTCGTGTTCGGTCACCTTACACCAGCTTCACGGAGCCGACGGAGTTGTGGTCGGCCTCGATGGCTTCCTCGTAGCCCTCGAGTGCGTCATGGGCCTCGTGCAGCGCGGCCATGGCGGCCTCGAGCTTGGCGCCGATGCGCTCCATGTCAAAATTCTCGGTCGCATGCAGCAGCTGATGGCTCCACTCGTGAGCGAGCTCGATGGTGTCGTCGACCTGCTTGACGCTCATGGCAAGCTGGCTCATGTTCATTCCAACATCATGCATGGGAAATCTCCTTTTGTATGGGGCGGTTCAGTGGTTCAGATTTTACTACGCCCGCTCTGCGCGCAGTTGCATAAGAAAACGGGTACGAGTCTGTGCGACCCGCACCCGTTCACTGGGGGCTGTTTGTGACTACCATACTATCCGTGGTTGCACTCGGTGCATCCGGCAGTCCGGCGAGCGGTGCAAAACCGCTCATGGACGGCGGGTAAGTAACAAGCGTATTACAGATGCTTCTCCAGCAGCGCCTGCAGCCTCGCCTTGGGCAGAGCGCCAACCGAGCGGTCAATCTCCTCGCCGTTCTTAAACACAATCAGCGTGGGGATGCTCATGACGCCATACTTCATGGCCAGGTCCTGGTTGTCGTCGACGTTGCACTTGGCAACGGCGAGCTTGCCCGCCAGTTCATCGGCAACCTCGTCAACGATGGGCGAGAGGGATCGACAGGGCCCGCACCACGGTGCCCAAAAATCGACCAGAACGGGCAGACTGTCGTTAACGATGGAATCGAAGTTCTCGGGGGTAATCTGATTAATGTCAGCCATGGTGACCTCCATAATGCGACGCGGCTCGGCCGCGTAAAACTCAGTACGACCGTGCTTATACCCAGCCGCCCGCAAAGCAACCACTCGCGGGCAGCTCTTTTATATAATGGTGGGCACGCAAACGATTGGAGAGCGCATGTCCACGTCACAAAGCCAGAAAAAAGAAGCCATCGCCCAGGCGGCCGAGCAGGAGCTCGCATCGCTTGCGGTCCGTGGCGTGCGTATCGCGGGCAACGCGTGCTCGCCGATCGTGCTGGTCAAAGGCGATTTGGACGAGGCCGAGCGTTCGGGTGGCGAGCTTGCCGCCGGCCCGGATGGCGCGGCGTTGCGCAAGGCGCTTGGGGCCATCGGCTACGCGCCCGAGGATTTTTGCGTGCTGTCAAGCGTCGCCGGCGTGGGTGACGGAGCGGTCACGGTGGGCGAGACTCTGCCGTGCGAGCTGTTCCGCGAGGCGCTCGAGGCCTTGGACCCCGAGGCGGTCCTGCTGCTGGACGATCGCGCGGCCGATACCATGCGCGAGACCTACGCCGATATGCTCGTGGCGATCGATGACTTCGACACCGCTATGCTCAAGCCCGGCCTGGTCGCTCATGTGCAGGGCCGCCGCGTGCTCGCGCTCGACGGTTTTGAGGCGGCGCTCACCGACAAGGCCGCCAAGCAGCGCATGTGGGCATACATCAAGCAGCTGACCCCGGCGGCCGCTCCGCTGTAGCGGATTGGCGCCGGCGAGCGATTGTCTGGCGGGCAAGGCACGCCTCGAGATCGGCACCGCACTTCTACATCACAGCGCGCAGCTCAAACCGATCGCCGTTAATGCGGAACTGACAGTTGCCGTTCATGCGCTCCACGGCAAGTTTGATGCTCCTGGTGCCAAAGCCGTGGCCCGCATGCCGGGTCACGGGCATGCCGTCGACCATGCGCGGCGCGCGGTCAAACGTGTTGGAAACTAACAGCAGCAGCTGGCCGTCCTCTAATCGCAGGTCAAAGTCGACGAATCGCTTTCCTTGGGGTGCGGCGCTTGCGGCGGTGATAGCGTTTTCCAAGGCATTTGAGAGCACGCTAAACAGGTCGGCGTCACCTACGTGGATGGTTTCGGGTACGGCGGCGCGCAGGTTGGCGGTAATGCCGTTTCTGTTGATTTCCGAGTTAAATGACGAAAGCGCAATGTTTACCGTCTCGTTGGCGCAGAAGCGGCGTACGGCGGTGCGGTCGCCGGCTTCGCAGAGTTCGTCGATGCGATCGAGCGCCTCGTCGGTGTGGCCTTCCTCAATTAAAGCGGCCAGGCCGCGTAGGAAGTGGCGCATGTCGTGGCGAAGAATCGACAGCTCGCGCCCAGATTGACGCCAAGCCTCGAGCTCTTTGATGGCGACGCTGTCGCGGGTTTCGAGCATCCAGCGCTCTCGCTCGGCGGTTTCCTTTTCTTCGTATTCGCGCAGGTAAACGGCGAGAAACATAAGATAGAAGGCACAGAGCGCAAATGCCAAAAACTCAACCGTTACCACCGAGCCCGAGTGGAACAGCGTGGTGTAGACGTTGGTGGCGTAGTCAAAGATGTAGTAGACGAGCGGCAGGATGAGCAGAATTTCGAGCTCGGTGGGGGTTTTGACCGCCAGGCGCGGACCGATGTCGCTGGCCCAATGCAGCAGGATCGCAAAGACGACGGCCGTGGTGATAATGCGTGCCACGTAGTACGCGATTTGCGAGTCGGTGGCGGCGAGCGCGGCGATGCCCATCCAGTTGCTGAACTGGCAGCTCAGGTAGGCACTGGTAACGCCCAGCATAACGAGCAGCGGGCTCAGGCAATAGCGCGCGCACAGATAGATGACGAGCGGCAAATGCACGACGAGTGGATATGCCTGGCGGGCGAAAAGCTCGCCGCCGACGGCATTGGCGAGGCTGAATGCGCATCCGGTTACGGCGCCGACCATCACCAGCTCAAGCGCATGACGCCGGTTGATCTCGATACCGCAGAGCGCCGCCGAGGCAAAAACGCCAAAAAGCAGGGTCGTTGCGTGGTGGATTGCCCAAAGTAACATCTCGACCGCAGGGAGCATCAGCGCCTCCCGCCCTCGAACCGTGCCGCAAAGTAGGCATCCTGGAAACCCTGCTTGCAGCTGCGCGCCAGCGGGATGCAAGCGCCCGAGCGCATGACGATATCCGTGCGGTTGAAGTGGTCGATATTGCGCAGGTTGACCTGGTAGCTGCGGTGGCATTTGAAGAAGCTCGCGTTTTTGGCTAGCTGGTCCTCGATGTTGCGGAACGGCTCGAGCGCCTCGATATCGCGCCCGTCACGCAGGTGGAATACCACGTGCTTGTTGCGGGCCTCGGCGTATTCGATATCGGACAGGCGCAGGGCATGGTAGCCAAAGGACGTTTTGGTCACGAGCTCATCGGTCGCGGCGGGTCGCATGCTCAAAAGCTCGTCGAGCAGTTGCGCCAGGCGTTCGTACGCTACGGGCTTGAGCAGGTAGTCGAAGGCGCGGACCTCGTAGGACTCCAGCGCGAACTCGGGCGATGAGGTGAGGAACACCAGTCGCACGGCGGTGTCGGATTGGCGCAGCTCCCGCGCGGTGTCCATGCCGTTGACGAGCGGCATGATCATGTCGAGCAGAATGATGTCGGCACGCGATGCAGCATGGCGGGCCAGCAAGTCCTCGCCGCGCGTGACAAGCGCAACGTCGACTGCCGTACCCGTCTCGGTCGACCAGCGGTCGATCATCCGGTGCAGTCTATCTAGAAAAGCGACGTCGTCGTCGCAGGCGATAATCTTGAGCATTCGGGCCCCCCTAGTAGTTCGATTTTGCCACATTGGGTGCGCGCCGCCCGCGGAGGAACACCCCGTTTGCGCCCCACGGTGCGCAACTCGCGCCGAGTGGTATTGCGGTGGCGAAAGATGCCTCCTGCGCTATCGAAGGCTCGACTATCCTCAGCTTGCCAGTTCGAAAATGGACCTGCCGCATGATTGAATCTTTATTTCAACTTTACACCTAGGTTTACAGCTGTCTTGTCAGCTGTAAACCTAGGTGTCATACTAAAGCCCCAAGATTCGCCAAAAGAGAGGGGCCTTGATGGCACAGAGCGCGAACATGGATGCGTCGGAGCTTGCGCGCGATATCGCGGCCGGCCTAGCATCGGCAACGACGGCAACGGAGCGCGCGGCACTGGTGCCCGCAGAGCTCGTCGAGGCCATTCAGCAACTAAAAACCCAACGTGACGCGGTGATCTTGGCGCACTACTATGTGGCGCCCGAGGTCCAAGCCGTTGCCGATTACGTCGGCGACAGCTTCTACCTGGCAAAGCTCGCCAAGAGCCTGCCGCAGCAGACCATCGTGCTGTGCGGCGTGGAGTTTATGGGCGAGAGCGCCAAGCTGCTCAATCCCACCAAGACCGTGCTGTTGCCCGAGCCGGGCGCGGACTGCCCCATGGCTCACATGGTCAAGCGCGAGACGGTCGATGCAGCGCGCGCCGAGCACGGCGACGACCTTGCCGTGGTCTGCTACGTTAACTCGACGGTCGAGATCAAGAGCTGGAGTGACGTGTGTGTCACCAGCTCCAACGCCGTCAAGATCGTGTCCGAGCTGCCGCAGCAACACGTCCTGTTCATCCCCGATCAAAACCTGGGCCGCTTTGTTGCCGAGCAGGTGCCGCAAAAGCACGTCATCCTCAACAAGGGCTACTGCCCGCGCCACCACATCATCACCGTCGAGCAGATTGTCGATGCGCGGGAGGCGCATCCCAACGCGCTCGTACTGGCGCACCCCGAATGCAAGGCCGACGTCCTTGCCGAGGCCGACTACATCGGCTCCACCGCCGGCATCATCAAGTATGCCGAGGAGTCGGACGCCAACGAGTTCATCATCGTGACGGTCCGCGGCGTGCTCTACGAGCTCGAGCGCCGCTGCGAGGGCACCGGCAAAAAGTTCTACTTCCCTGCGGTGCAGCCCACCTGCGTCAACATGGATCTCATCACGCTCGAAAAGCTCGTGCGCTGCCTGGAGACGGGCGAGGGCGAGGTGCAGATTGGCGTGTCGGACGAGGCAGCCGATCAGGCCAAGCTCACGCTCGACCGCATGCTCGAGTACGCGGCGCGCTAAGCCAATGTGACATGAGGGACAGTCCCTTATGTCACATTGCAAGGGAGAGGATTTCTGTGGAAACCAAACAATACCCCGACATGGAGTGCGACGTCGTCATTGCCGGCTGCGGCGTGGCGGGCCTGTACGCGGCCCTCAATCTGCCGACGAGCACGCGCGTGATCATGCTCTCCAAGGGCACTGTCGACGAGTGCGATTCGATGCTCGCGCAGGGCGGCATTTGCGTGCTTCCCGAGGGCTCGGACTACGATGCCTTCTTTGAGGACACCATGCACGCCGGTCACTACGAGAACCGCCGCGAGAGCGTCGACATCATGATTCGCTCGAGCCGTTCGGTCATCAACGACCTGCTAGCGATGGGCGTGGATTTCGAGCGCAAGGCCGACGGCAGCCTCGACTTTACCCGCGAGGGCGCGCACAGCCGCCCGCGCATTGCCTTCCATGCCGATATTACGGGTAAGGAGATAACGACCAAGCTGCTCCAGGCCGTTCGCAAGCTGGATAACGTGCAGATTCTTGAGCACGTGGCCATGACCGATATCCTGACGGGCGAGCGCGATGGGGCCACGGTGTGCACCGGCGTCGTTGCCGTTCCCGTGGACGAGGGCGATTCGGTCCGCCCCGCCGACGAGCTGGCACATGCCGCCGAGGGCGTGCATACCGGCGAGCCGTTTAAGATCCATGCCCGCCATACGCTGTGGGCGACGGGCGGTATCGGCGGCGTGTACGACCATTCGACTAACTACCCGCAGCTTACGGGCGATGCCTGCTACATTGCTCAGGAGCATGGCATTAAGATGGAGCACCTGGACTACGTGCAGATTCACCCCACGGGGCTGTTCTCGCCGCAGCCGGGCCGCACCTTCCTGATCAGCGAGAGCTGCCGCGGCGAGGGCGCGATTCTGCTCAACGCCGCTGGCGAGCGCTTTACCGACGAGCTGCAGCCGCGTGACGTGGTCGCCGCCGCCATTCGCGAGCAGATGAAGCAGGACGGCACCGAGCACGAGTGGCTGAGCTTTGCCCCCGTCGAGCGCGACGTGGTGACCGGGCACTTTGCCAACATCCGCGCACGCTGCCTTGAGGACGGTCGCGACATCTTGGACGAGCCTATTCCCATTACGCCCACACAGCACTACTTTATGGGCGGCGTGTGGGTCGACAAGGACGGCCGCACCTCGATGCCCGAGCTCTACGCCGCGGGCGAGACGGCTTGCAACGGCGTTCACGGCAAGAACCGCCTTGCATCAAACAGCCTGCTCGAAGCGCTGGTCTGGGGTCGTCGCGCCGCGTGGTATATGCGTACCGGCGAGTCGCTGGCCGTGGAGCAGGCGGGCGATCCCGCGCTCGATGGCCGTCATCGCGCCCTGAGCGCCGATCCCCTGGCAATCGATGATTTGGCCCGTGCCGCCAGCACACAGGCCGTGGAGGAGTAGACCATGAATCCCATTACCATGAAGCTCGTCGTCGATGATCTGATTCTGCAGGCTCTGCGCGAGGACATTACCTTTGAGGACGTGAGCACGGCGAGCGTGTGCCCCGCGGCGCGTCCCGCCACGGTGGAGCTTATCGCCAAAGCCGATGGCATCATCGCCGGCCTGGATGTGTTCGCTCGCACCTTTGAGCTGCTGGATTCGCAGAGCTCGGTGCTGTTTGATGTCGTCGATGGCGATGAGGTGCATGCCGGCGACCATGTGGGTCAGGTGCGCGGCGACGCGCGCGTGCTGCTTTCGGGTGAGCGCGTGGCACTCAACTACCTGCAGCGCATGAGCGGCATCGCTACCTACACGCACAGCATGGCCGCGGCGCTCGAGGGCACCAAGACCGTGCTTGTCGACACACGTAAGACCACGCCGGGCATGCGCGTGTTTGAGAAGGCGGCGGTCGAGATCGGCGGCGGCAGCAACCACCGCTACAACCTGTCGACGGCCGTCATGCTCAAGGACAACCACATCGATGCCGCCGGTGGCGTGACGCGCGCGATCGAGATGGCGCGCGCCCATGCGTCGTTTACCACGACGGTCGAGATTGAGTGCGAGAACCTGGACATGGTACGCGAAGCCGTGGAGGCCGGTGCCGATATCATCATGTTCGACAACATGACCCACGACGACATGGCTGCCGCGATTGAGCTTATCGCCGGCCGTGCCAAGACCGAGTGCTCGGGCAACGTGGACGCCAGCAATATCCGCGCGCTCGCCGACCTGGGCGTTGACTTTATTAGCTCGGGGGCGTTAACGCACTCTGCGCCGATTCTCGATCTCTCGCTTAAGCACCTGCGTCTGCTGGACGGTAAATAATGGACGGCCGCGAGCGTCGCCGTGCCATCATGGGCGTACTCGAGGGGGCCACGGAGCCCGTATCGGGCAGCGCGCTTGCCCGCGAGGTTGGCGTGAGCCGTCAGGTCGTGGTTCAGGATATTGCCCTGTTACGTGCCGATGGGCACGATATCGTGGCAACCAACCGTGGTTATGTGCTGCAGGAGGCCCCCAGCAGCCCCGCCGTGCCCACGCGCTTGGTCAAGGTTCGCCACGGCGTGGAGCAGGCAGGCGATGAGCTTACTAGTATCGTCGACGCGGGCGGTGCCGTGCTCAACGTGATCGTCAATCACCGCGTATACGGTAAGATCACGGCCGACTTGGACATTCGCAATCGTCGCGATGTTGAGCGCTACCTGCACGATATCGAGAGCGGCAAGAGTTTTCCGCTGCTGACGGTGACAAGTGGCTATCACTTCCACCGCATCGCGGCGGAAGACGAGCAAACCCTTGACGAGATCGAGGCCATGCTCAAGGAAAAGGGCTATCTGGCAGATCTGATGCCCTACGAAGATGACCTGTCCTAGTAACGACGAATGCAAAAGGAGGCCTCCGCGGCGATGCGGAGGCCTCCTTTTTTGTGCACGGTGTACTTTTGAGTGTGCAGGTGGGGGAGTTGTTACTCCTCGACGATCTCGGTGATCGCGCCAGCGGGGCAAGCGTCCTGGCAAGCGCCACAGGCGACGCAGGAGTCCTCGTCAGCGACGGTAGCGACGTCCTGGAGCTCCAGAACGCCAGCGGGGCAGGAGTCGACGCAAACGCCACAAGCGATGCACTCGTCGGCATCAATTACGGGATGAGCCATGGTAGTTTCCTCTCTGTTGACCGACGCTACAGGCGATGCGCGTCGGTGTGATTCGGGCAAAAACATACCACGGGAGCGACCGTTTGCAATACCCTCTGACTGGCATCTTCATACCGTTCGCCGAGTATGCCACGGCTTACTAAACAATTCGCAGGTGGGGCCGCTGAGCTGCGCAAATGTTAGCTAAAGGTGACTTGAAATATAGGGCGATTGAGCGCGCTTTTGGAAAGCGTGTCCCGGAATCGACGCCCAAAACGGGTCACGCCTTCCTCGGGGTCGCCCAAGACCGCCCCAGGCACCCCCAGATCCAAACCTCAGCCATCTCTACATAGATCTCAATAGATTTGCCCAGAACTCAAACAGTGCGTCTACCTGCGCATTTGCGAACCTAAACTCTCGGCAATAAGAAATCTTATATGAATTGACTTAGATTTTGTATATTCCGGCCCATAAGGGGATACACTACATCCTGAAAGACAAGCCGAAACACCGCGCGGCAGACCGCCGAGTCGGTGCAAACGCACAAGAGAGAGGGAATTTCTAATGGGCAAGATTCTTGGTATCGACCTTGGTACTACTAACTCCGCAATGGCCGTTCTCGAGGGCGGTTCTCCGACCATTATCGTGAACGCCGAGGGTGACCGCACCACCCCGTCCGTCGTGGGCTTCCGTGCCGACGGCGACCGCGTCGTGGGTAAGGCCGCTAAGAACCAGGCTGTCACCAACCCCAAGAACACCGTGTTCTCCATCAAGCGCTTCATGGGCCGCAAGTACTCCGAGTGCACCTCCGAGATCAAGACCGTGCCGTATGAGGTCAAGGAGGGCCAGGGCGGCCGTGCCGTCGTCGACATCGAGGGCAAGGACTACACCGCCGAGCAGGTGAGCGCCATGACGCTCGCGAAGATGAAGGCCGACGCCGAGAAGTATCTGGGCGAGACCGTCACCGACGCCGTCATCACCGTCCCGGCCTACTTCAACGACGCCCAGCGTCAGGCCACCAAGGACGCCGGTAAGATCGCCGGCCTCAACGTCAAGCGTATCGTCAACGAGCCGACCGCTGCTGCTTTGGCCTATGGCCTGGACAAGCAGGGCACCGACCAGCGCATCCTGGTCTTCGACCTGGGCGGCGGCACCTTCGACGTCTCCATCCTCGACCTCGCCGACGGCGTGTTTGAGGTTCTGTCCACCTCGGGCGACAACCACCTGGGCGGCGACGACTGGGATCAGCGCGTCATCGACTGGATGGCCGATAAGTTCCAGCAGGAGAACGGTGTCGACCTGCGTCAGGACCCCATGGCCCTGCAGCGTCTGAAGGAGGCCGCCGAGAACGCCAAGAAGGAGCTCTCCGCCGCCCAGCAGACCACCATCAACCTGCCGTTCATTACCATGAACCAGTCCGGCCCGCTGCACCTCAACTACACGCTGACCCGCGCCGAGTTCGAGAAGATCACCCGCGACCTGCTCGAGCGCTGCAAGCAGCCTGTCACCAACGCCCTGCGCGACGCCAAGCTTAAGCTCTCCGATCTGACCGAGGTCATCCTCGTCGGCGGCTCCACCCGTATGCCCGCCGTCCAGGAGCTCGTCAAGACCATGACCGGCAAGCAGCCCAACATGTCCGTGAACCCCGACGAGGTCGTTGCCGACGGCGCTGCCGTCCAGGGCGGCGTGCTCACCGGCGACGTCGAGGGCATCCTGCTGCTCGACGTTACCCCGCTGTCGCTGGGCGTTGAGACCATGGGCGGCATCATGACCAAGATGATCGACCGCAACACCACGATCCCGACCTCCAAGACCGAGGTCTACTCCACCGCTGCCGACAACCAGACCAGCGTCGAGATCAACGTGCTCCAGGGCGAGCGCGAGCTTGCCCGCGATAACAAGTCGCTCGGTAAGTTCCAGCTGACCGGCATCCCGGCTGCCCGCCGCGGCGTGCCGCAGATCGAGGTCACCTTCGACATCGACGCCAACGGCATCGTCAAGGTCTCCGCTAAGGACAAGGGCACCGGCAAGGAGCAGCAGATCACCATCTCCGGCTCTACCGCTCTGTCCGACGACGAAGTCGATCGTATGGTCAAGGACGCCGAGGCTCATGCCGAGGAGGACAAGAAGCAGAAGGAGGAGGTCGAGGTCCGCAACCAGACCGACAGCCTGTGCTACTCCACCGAGCAGACCCTCAACGAGCTGGGCGACAAGGTTTCCGCCGATGTGAAGTCCAAGGCCGAGGCCGCTATCGCCGACGCCAAGAAGGCGCTCGAGGGTTCTGATGTCGAGGCCATCAAGGCCGCTGGCGAGTCCCTGCAGTCCGTGGCCTACGAGCTGGCCCAGGTTGTCTACGCCGACGCTCAGCAGCAGACCGACGGCGCCGCCGGTGCCCAGCCTGCCGACGATGACGTTGTCGACGCCGACTACGAGGTTGTGGACGACGAGGACAAGTAATCATGTCCGCCCGTAAAGCTCGCACGGAGGCGGCTGCCGCTGGCACCGCCCCCGTTGACTCTGAGGAGAAGGACGTGAAGATTCCCGTAGAGGCCGTCGACGATACCGAGGTCAACGAGGCCGAGGCCGCCGAGGCTGCCGAGAACCAGGTAGAGGATTCCAACAAGGAGACGACGATGACCGAGGACGAGATGGTGGAAGCTGCTATCCGCGCCGGTGAGGAAGCCGCCGACAACGACTTTAAGCTCAAGTTCGAGCAGGCCCAAAAGGAGCTTGCCGACGTGCGCAACGAGCTCGATGCTGCGGCAGAGGCTCAGAAGGCCGCCGAGGACAAGGCAAAGGACGCCACCGAGCGCACCGCCCGTCTACAGGCCGACTGGGAGAACTTCCGTCGCCGCACCGCTAACGAGCGCATCGCCGAGCGCGAGCGCGCGACCGAGAAGCTCGTCACTGCGTTGCTTCCGGTGGTTGACGATATCGAGCGTGCAATCGACCATGCCCGTAGCCAGGAGCTTTCCGACGATTTTAAGCAGTTCGTCGATGGCGTTGATGCAGTGCATGCCAAGCTGCTCGATGTGTTTGCGCACGAGGGCGTTGAGCCCATCGACCCCAAGGGCGAGGCGTTCGATCCGCTCGAGCACCAGGCTGTGGGTCGCGTCGAGGACGCATCGCAGTACGACGAGACCGTCAACGACGTGTACCAGAAGGGCTACCGCATGGCGGATCGCATCCTGCGTTCCGCGATGGTGACGGTGACCTACGGTGGCGAGAAGCGCCCCGCACCGGAGCCCGAAGCGGCGCCCGAGGATGCCGCGGCCGATACGGCCGAGAGCACCGAGGAGTAATTGAGAAGGGCCCCGGGGCAACACCCGGGGCCCTTTCTGGCCTAGTGCCATATGAAAGCATGAGCCGTCGTCTGCATGGACGGCGGACGTAACAGGAGAGGAGCTACGATGGCTGCAGGCAAAACCTTCTATGACATCCTGGGCGTATCCAAGAGCGCCTCCGACAAAGAGATCAAGAGCGCGTTTCGCAAGCTCGCGCAAAAATATCACCCCGATGCCGGCGGCGACGAGGCCAAGTTCAAGGAGATCAGCGAGGCCTACGAGACGCTTTCGGACGAGAAGAAGCGCAAAGAGTACGACCAGATGCTCATGTTCGGCGGCATGCCGGGCGCGGGCGGCGCGTATGGCGGCGGCTACGGTGCCGGCGCGGGCGCCAGCGGCTGGGGCGATATCTTCGACAGCATCTTTAGCGGCAACGGCGCCTGGGGCAGCGATTGGGGCTCGGGCTTTGCCGGGGCTGCGGGCGCTGCCGGTGCCGGCGCGGGGCGCAGCCGCGCTCGCAAGGGCGGCGACCTGTCGCTGACCGTCGATGTGACGGCCGAGGACGCGTTTCGCGGCGTGACGCACAAGGTCACCTATCGCATTCCCTCGACAGGCGAACAGCAGACCATTACGGTCTCGGTGCCTGCAGGCGCGGTCGACGGCGGCAAGCTGCGTTACAAGCGTCGCGGCGAGTATGGCGTTGCCGGCGGCGAGCGCGGCGACCTGGTCGTGACCACGCACGTGGAGGAGCACCCGCTGTTTAAGCGTAAAGGTGCCGACGTGACCATGGAGGTGCCGGTCTCGGTCTATGAGGCGGCGCTCGGCTGCACGGTGGACGTGCCGACGCCCGGCGGGGCGACGGTCCGTTTGAAGGTGCCCGCGGGTACCCAGACGGGCAAGAAGTTCCGTTTTAAAGAGATGGGCGCGCCCGACGTTAAACACCGTGGCCGCACGGGCGCGCTGCTCGTCGAGATCAAGGTGCAGGTTCCCACGAACCTGTCTGATGACGAGCGCGACGCGATGACCAAGCTGCGCGAGGCCGATACGCGCGACTACCGCGAGAAGGTCAACCGTTACAAGGCGACGTACTAGGGCGGTCGCGGCACACGCCCGCGCCCGCGGGCTTATGATGGACGATAACGAGACGGAAAGGGGTCAGGTAGCATGGCCGAGGACAATAGGAACAAACCGCTGTACATGATCAGCGTGGCGGCCGAGCTGACCGGCATGCATCCGCAGACTCTGCGCGTCTACGAATCCAAGGGCCTGGTGAACCCCCAGCGCTCGGGCGGCAACACGCGTCTGTATTCGCGTGCCGATATCGAGCGCCTGGAGCTCATCAACCAGCTGACCGACGAGGGCATCAACCTTGCCGGCGTGGTGCGCATCCTCGATATGAAGGAGCGTGCCGAGGAGCGCGAGCGCGAGAACGAAAAGCTCCGCGCCCGCGTGCGCCAGCTCGAGGACGAGCTGCACGAGTACAAGATGCAGAAGAAGATCACCGCCCTGGCCCCGCGCGACGGCTCGGTTAACCCCGAACAGGTCATGCGCAAGCTTTTGGGCGCGGGAACCGATCTTTAGTTACGGCGGCTCTACGACGCAAATCCTAACAATATGAGAGTGGATAATCTCCCACTTTTGGTCCGCTTGAGGGCTAGAAACGGGAGGTTATCCACTCCCATTTTTGGCTGGCACTTGGGGACGTTCCTTCTGTGCCGGCACTTTGGGACACTCCTTGCGCCAATATCGCCCTGTGCTTTACTGAGATAAAGTGAACGCCGAGATTCGTAACCCGCTGGCAACCGTTCTATGGCACGATATTGAACGAATGTATGCTATGCGCCCAAATCTTTTGGGCAGAGTGGGAGACAGTATGGTCAAGCTGTACGAGGACGGCATCTACCTGCGTAACGGCAGCGAGGTTGTGCCTGAGGCCGAGGCTGCCGAGCGCGGTATTACGCAGACGCCCGAGGATGCCAAGCGCGGCACCATCGCGTATTCGATCCTCCAGGCACACAATACGTCCGGCGACCCCGAGGCGCTCAAGATTCGCTTCGACGCCATGGCGAGCCACGACATCACCTTTGTCGGCATCATCCAGACGGCGCGCGCCTCGGGCATGGAGCAGTTCCCGCTGCCCTACGTGCTCACCAACTGCCACAACTCGCTGTGCGCCGTGGGCGGCACCATCAACGAGGACGACCACGTCTTTGGTCTCTCGGCTGCCAAGAAGTACGGCGGCATCTTCGTCCCGCCGCACATCGCCGTCATCCACTCCTTTATGCGTGAGAATTTCGCCGGCTGTGGCAAGATGATCCTGGGCTCCGACTCGCACACCCGCTATGGTGCCCTGGGCACCATGGCCGTGGGCGAGGGCGGTGGCGAGCTGGCAAAGCAGCTGCTGCGCGACACCTACGATGTCGCCTATCCCGGCGTCGTTGCCATCTACCTCACGGGCGCCCCGCGCCCCGGCGTTGGCCCGCACGACGTGGCGCTCGCCATCATCCGTGCCGTCTTTGCCAAGGGTTACGTTAAGAACAAGGTTATGGAGTTCGTGGGCCCCGGTATCGCGAGCATGACGACCGACTACCGCAACGGCGTCGACGTCATGACCACCGAGACCACCTGCCTGTCGAGCATCTGGGCCACCGACGAGGACACGCACGCGTTTTTGACCATGCACGGTCGCGGCGAGGACTACCGCGAGCTCAAGCCCGCCGATGTTGCCTACTACGACGGCTGCGTCGAAGTCGATCTGTCGAGTATCAAGCCCATGATCGCGCTGCCGTTCCATCCTTCTAACGGCTTTGAGATCGACGAGCTCAACGAGAACCTCGAGGACATCCTGCATGAGGTGGAGCTCGAGGCCGCCAAGATCGGCGAGGGCAAGACACACTTTAGCCTGCTCGACAAGATCGTCGACGGCAAGCTGCACGTGCAGCAGGGCGTTATCGCCGGCTGCTCGGGCGGCAACTACGACTCCGTGGTCCAGGCCGCCCGCGTGCTCAAGGGCGCCAACACCGGCTGCGGCGAGTTCTCGCTGTCGGTCTATCCCACGAGCCAGCCCGTGGCACTCGAGCTTACACGCCGCGGCTATATCTACGACCTCATGGAGGCTGGCGCGATCGTGCGCACGGCGTTCTGCGGTCCGTGCTTCGGTGCCGGCGACACGCCTGCCAACAACGGTCTGTCCATCCGCCACACCACGCGTAACTTCCCTAACCGCGAGGGTTCCAAACCGGGTAATGGCCAGCTGAGCGCCGTGGCCCTGATGGACGCTCGCTCCATTGCGGCGACGGCTGCCAACGGCGGCGTCCTGACGCCGGCGACCGACCTGCCCGAGGAGACTTGGGACGAGGCCTGCGAGTACACCTTTGACGACGCGCCGTACAAGAAGCGCGTGTACTGGGGCTTTGGCAAGGCGGAGCCTGCCGACGAGCTGGTCGAGGGTCCCAACATCAAGCCGTGGCCCGCGATGGAGCCTCTCGGCGACGACATCCTGCTCAAGGTGTGCTCCAAGATCATGGACCCGGTCACCACGACCGACGAGCTCATTCCCTCGGGCGAGACGAGCTCCTTCCGCTCCAACCCGCTGGGTCTGGCCGAGTTTACGCTCAGCCGTCGCGACCCTGCCTACGTGGGCCGCTCCAAGGAGGTCGACGCGGTGGAAAAGCGCCGCGTTGCCGGCGAGGCAGCGGGCGACCTGGCGGCACTCGATGCCGAGCTTGCCAGCGTGTTTGAGGCGCTGACCGGCGCGGGTGTCGCGGCCGATGCCAAGGCGACTGAGTACGGCTCCATGCTCTATGCCAAGAAGCCCGGTGACGGTTCTGCCCGCGAGCAGGCCGCGAGCTGCCAGCGCGTAATTGGCGGCCTGGCCAACATCGTCCACGAGTACGCCACCAAGCGCTATCGCTCCAACGTGATGAACTGGGGCATGGTGCCCTTCCAGATGGAGGCCGAGCCCAGCTTTGAGGTGGGCGACTACGTCTTTGTGCCGGGTATCCGCGCCGCGCTCGATGGCGACCTGAAGGGCATCGCCGCCTACGTGGTGCGCGCCGATGGTGCGGTCGAGCAGATTGAGCTCTACATTGCCGATATGACGGCAGAGGAGCGTGCCATCGTCAAGGCTGGCTGCCTGATCAACTACAACAAGTTCAAGGCCGCTGCCGAGTAACGCACTTAATTGTCCGCCCGGGGCTTACCCTTTCCCGCCCGCTCACGCGCTTCGCGAGGGTCGCGTTCGGGAAAGGGTAAGCCCCGGGCTACATTTCTGCGTTCTCGTTGGGTCTTGAGGGACGCTAAAAATAGACTTGCTTGAAGCCGCCTCTGTTATCGGGGCGGCTTCTTTTTTGTCGAAAACCGCCACAAAGGGGACAGGCACCTTTGTGGCGGTGGGGAACGAGCTCGATGTTGTTGTGATCGTTGAGCGGTATGTTAATGAGCGGCTCTACAGAATTTCATCCGGGTTGGCGGGTTTGGTTGTTTTGGGGATGCCGAGTTTGGATGACGCGAAATCGTCAACATTGTCCTTAATTCCGTCTTTGGTGTAGACAGTGACCATATAGGTGCTGTGTCCGAATTCGCCCTTGTCGCGTGTTGCCCAGGCATCCCAGTAGGCGGCCCCGTTTCGCCCTTTGATTTTTCCGACACGGCGGAGTTCTGTTCGCTTTAATTTCTGGTTGCTATAGATGGTTCGACCGGCTTCCGCGGTGAGCCCGCACTGTCCAAGCAGCTTGTCGAGGACTTGGTTCATGTGGCGCTCATCGGTGTTTGGTGCGTAGTCGTAGGCGAGGGTGATGGAGTCGAGTGGCTGGTCGTCGATCAGATAGTTTAGCGCCTGAGGTTCAAGGCAGAAATAGGGGGAGCATCCGTCGACCTTGCCGAGCAACGGTAACTTGGACTGCCAACTTCCGGTGGGAATTGCATATTCGTAGAACACGCCACGGCAGACAAAGGAGAGCGAGGTGGCACGCGAGCCGGCGTCGATCATCCCGCAAAGATCGAAGGGCGAGGCGATACCAAAAGAAAAGGGCGTGATGACGATAAGGAAGAGCATCACGATGGGTATGGCGAGAATGGCGATGACGTTGCGACCGGTGGAATGAGGCGGCTTCATATGCGCTCCTCGAGACAAAGAGCAGGCAAGCTCGATGACAAATGAATAATCTCAGCTAACAATTCAATTTTAATCTCATAACGTGTGACAGCTGGCCGTCGAAACCGAGAATCACCGCAAAGGTGCCTGTCCCCTTTGTGGTGATTCTCGGTTTGTCTCGATCTGTAACAGTTAGACCCTAATTTGCCGATTAGATGTTACAGATTGAGACAAACGGTTGCCGCTGGTCATTTTCTCTCGATCTGTAACATCTAGGATCAAAAATGGCTGCTAGATGTTACAGATCGAGACGGTAGTGCGCCTGGGCAGCGGCGGGCTGACATCTCAGTACCCTATCCATCAATCACTCAGAAAATCTTATATATAGAGACTTAGATTTGTGTATAAGATCGTACAAAGCTGGCAACAATACTTCTCGAACAACGTGAAGCCGCCCCGTAGGGCGGCCGCCCCAAGAGAGGTGATTCCATGAGAATCGATAAGCTAGCAATGACGTCGCGCGAGGCGCTGCAGACCGCCATGAGCACGGCTGCCGATGCGCAGGCCGGCGCGGTGGAGCCGATCCACCTGCTGTCTGCCCTGCTCGGTGCCGGCGAGCGCAATATCTCCGTGATTATCGAGCGCATCGGTGCCGACCCAGCTCAGCTCGCACGTTCCACACAGGATGCCATCGACCACGCGCCCAAGGTTTCGGGCGAGGGTCAGCAGATGGGTCTTTCCAATGAGCTTGTCCGCGTCATCGAGAAGGCCGAGAAAAAGGCCACCAAGATGGGCGACAGCTTTGTGGTGACCGAGCATCTGCTGATGGCACTTGCCGAGGACAAGGGCGAGGCGGGCCGCGTTCTGCGCGACGCAGGCGTCACCAAGGAGCGCATCGAGCAGGTCTACGAGGAGCTGCGCGGCGATGACCGCGTGACGTCTGCCGAGGACAAGACCCAGTTTGAGGCCTTGGAGCAGTACGGCCGCAATATCTGCGACCTTGCCCGTGCCGGCAAGCTCGACCCGGTCATCGGCCGTACCGACGAGATCCGTCGTACCATCCAGGTCCTGTCCCGTCGCACCAAGAACAACCCCGTGCTCATCGGCGAGCCGGGCGTCGGCAAGACGGCCATCGTCGAGGGTATCGCCCAGCGTATCGTGGCCGGCGACGTTCCGAGCACCCTGCGTGACCGCGACCTCATCGAGCTTGACATGAGCGCGCTGGTCGCCGGTGCCAAGTACCGCGGCGAGTTCGAGGACCGCTTGAAGGCCGTGCTCAAGGAGGTGCAGAAGTCCGAGGGCAAGGTCATCCTGTTCATCGATGAGCTCCACACCATCGTGGGCGCGGGTGCCACTGAGGGCTCCATGGACGCCGGTAACATCCTCAAGCCGGCGCTCGCCCGTGGCGACCTGCATGCGATCGGCGCGACCACGCTCGACGAATACCGCAAGTACATCGAGAAGGACGCGGCGCTCGCGCGTCGTTTCCAGACCGTTATGGTGAGCGAGCCTACCGTCGAGGACACCATCTCGATCCTGCGTGGCCTCAAGGAGAAGTACGAGATCTTCCACGGCGTGCACATCACCGATAGCGCGCTCGTGGCCGCCGCCGACCTCTCCGATCGCTATATCGCCGACCGCTTCCTGCCCGACAAGGCCATCGACCTGGTCGATGAGGCGGCAAGCCGTCTGCGCATGGAGCTCGACAGCATGCCGGTCGAGATTGACGCCACCACGCGTCAGCTCACCCAGCTGCAGATCGAGGAACAGGCGCTCATGAAGGAGACCGACGACGCCTCCAAGGAGCGTCTGGAGGCCCTGCGCCAGGAGATCGCCGAGGTCCAAGAAAAGCTCAACGTGCAAAAGGCCGGCTGGCTCAACCAGAAGAACGCCATCGACCACGTGCAGGAGCTCAAGGGGCAGCTCGACGAGGCCAAGAGCGAAGAGGAGCGCGCGACGCGCAACGGCGATTTGGGTCGTGCGTCCGAGCTGCGCTATTCCGTGATCCCGGGTCTGCAGCAGCAGATTCAGGAGTCCGAGGCCGCGCTCGAGGCGCAAAAGCAGCAGGACGGCGAGGGCCTCAACGAACAGGTGACCTCCGATGAGATCGCCGAGGTCGTGAGTGCCTGGACCGGCGTGCCCGTATCCAAGATGATGCAGGGCGAGCTCGACAAGCTGAAGGGCCTGGAGGGCGAGCTGCATAAGCGCGTCATCGGCCAGGACGAGGCCGTCTCCGCCGTTGCCGCAGCTGTGCGCCGCAGCCGTGCGGGCCTCTCCGATCCGGACAAGCCCATCGGCAGCTTCTTCTTCCTGGGCCCCACCGGCGTGGGTAAGACCGAGCTCGCCAAGGCGCTTGCCGAGTGCCTGTTCGACGACGAGCGCGCGCTCGTGCGTATCGACATGTCCGAGTACATGGAGAAGTTCAGCGTCCAGCGTCTGATCGGTGCGCCCCCGGGATACGTGGGCTACGACGAGGGCGGCCAGCTCACCGAGGCCGTACGCCGTCGCCCCTACTCCGTGATCTTGCTCGACGAGATGGAGAAGGCCCATCCGGATGTCTTTAACGTGCTGCTGCAGGTGCTCGACGACGGCCGTTTGACCGACGGTCAGGGTCGCCAAGTGTCCTTTAAGAACACGATTATCATCATGACGTCTAACGTGGGCTCCAAGGCTATCGCCGAGCTTTCGGGCAAGGACGAGGAGGAGATGCGCCATCAGGTCAACGCGGCCATGGCTCAGACCTTCCGTCCCGAGTTCCTCAACCGTATCGACGATATCGTGGTGTTCCATCCGCTCGGCATGGCGCAGATCGAGAAGATCGTCGACATCCAGCTTGCCGACGTCCGCGCACGCCTGGCCAAGGAGCGCATGACGCTTGCCATCACCCCGGCGGCCAAGCAGATGCTCGCCGTGGGCGGCCTGGACCCGGTCTTTGGCGCCCGTCCGCTCAAGCGTCTGGTTCAGCGCGAGGTCGTGGACGCCATCGCCGCCGCTATTATCGACGGCACGGTGCGCGAGGGCGATCAGGTGACGGTCGATGTCGACAAGGACGGCGGCTTTACCGTCGTGTGCGACAATACGCCGGCGGCCACCTACGAGGTTCCCGACGCTCAGTAGATTTTGAGTCATGCCTCAAAATTTGCCTTTTGAGCCGAACTCCAAGGGCGGCGGATCCAATTGGGTTCGCCGCCCTTTTTCGTGCGACAATCGATGGTGTTGAACATGAGCACATGGCAAGGAGCTATGCAGATGAAAGACGAGAACAAGACGAACGCACCGGCGGCTGAGGCGGCGCCCGTCGCACCGGTCGCACCGAAGGCTTCTCCCAAACCCGCGCCCAAGCCCCGCGACCCCTACATCCGCGCCGAGAACGAGGACGATGACGGCTACGATCCCTACAGCGATCGCCGCCCCGAGCGCGAGCCGCTGTTCGAAGCCGACCCCTGGCGCTGAGTGCCACCCAAAAGGCCACGAATAAGTTGCGGTGAAATAGGGACTGTTTTGCGGTTTGACCAGCAAAAACAGTCCCTATTTCACCGCAACTGCGTTAGGGATGGGGTGTTGGGCGGCTGTCTTCGGGCCGACTAGTCCTGGGCTTTGATGCTCGGCAGGAGAATCTGGGCGAGGTAGTCGGTCTCGAGTTTGGTCGCGGCGTCTGCCTTGCCGTCTTTACCGACCAGGTCGTTTTTGATCTGGCTGTATGTGTAGCGGTTGCCGGTCGTGAGCTCGACAAGCTCAATCGCCGTATCCATGGGGTAGGTCGACACGGGGTTCTGCGTGTGTCCATTAACGGTTTGCGGAATCACGTACGGATAGACAGGGCCGCTGGCGTAGACGGTGTAGCCGTTGCCTAGGCTGACCGTGCCCAAAACCGTATCGCCGTCGTCGGGCGTAAAGGTCTCGCCATCGCGCACCGCGACGAGCGTCACGAGCGGTGTGTTGGTGTCGCCGTCCAGATAAATGCACAGCGTGTTGCCGTTCTGCCAGGTTGCGACCTTGCCATACCACTCAACCGGAATATCGAGCTGATACAGGTTCGTCGCCTTGTGCCGAGCGTCGGCATCGCGGGCGGACTGAGCCTCGCTTGCGCTTACGGCGTTGGCGGCGGCATCGCGGCGCGTAATTGCCGCCCGCTGGAGTATCTTTGCCGCGGCGGCAGAGCTCGCGCCGCCTTCTTCGGCGTACTTGGCGGCGGCATCGATCTGGTCGTCGGTCACCGTGTCGGCTGAGGGCACCTTAAGCTTAAAGGTGGCTTGAGCGCGCAGATCCTGCCCGTCATTCTTGACCGTAACCTGGGCCTTGGTGGTCGGGATGGTGTAGATGGTGCCGTCGGCCGCGATGGGGGAGGCGGCGATGGAGAACGTGTAATCGCCGGGCAGCAGCTTAATGCCGCGACCGTGCTCGTCAACATAGAGCGTTTCGCTCACGGAGGAGCCATCAGCGTCCTGGCCGCTCACCTGTACGGGAATCTTGGAGCCGGTAGAACAGTCGAGGCCCGCGGCATGCACGCCAATCTGCACTGACATCATCGTGTGGGCATTGGCGGCGACAGCGGCAGCCTGCTCTTGCTGATATCCGTTCCAGGCGGCATAGCCTGCGCCGCCGGCGACGAGCGCGACGGCCACGACACCGGCGACCATCAGATTGCGGCGCTTGGGCGACATCTTGCGATGGCGAACCTCGGCCTCGCGTGCTGAGGGAACGGACGGTAGGGGGATATCGCCCATGGCGATGGTCTCGTCCACGGCAGGCGCAGAGCCCAGGCCGGGAAGCTCGCGGGTCAGCGAATCTTCGGCCGGCAAGCTGTCGAGCAAGATGGTTTCCTCGCTCGTGTCGGATTCGGGCTGGTCGTTGGCCTCGCATTCGGTGTCTTCGTGATCTGCCTCATCTTCGGCAGGTTCAACGTCGTCTGCATCCTGATCATCGGACTGCGCCTCGGCTTCCGACTCATCCTGCACATCAACGCCCGAATCGTCAAACGCAATCTCATCAAGTGAAATCCGGTCTAGGCTCTCCAGGGCTTCGGCACACGCTTCTGCATCTTGGGCCACATCCTCTTGGCCCATCGTTTCATCTTTCATATATCCCCCAAGCTCAATATCGGGACAACACTGTACCCAAAAACGGGACCCCATAGAGCCGCCGCATGATTTGAAATCCGATTTTATATATGCGCACGTTTTTGAATAGATGAATAAGACGCAACGACAAAAGCCCCCGGAAAGCGAGCGAAACGCTTTCCGGGGGCTCTGCGAGACATCGGATTGAAAATCTGGCAGGCGGGCCTATGCCCAAGTGCCAACAACGACCAGCACGTTACTCGGCGTGCGCGTAATCAACCTTGGCGCGGCGAGCGGTGGCCTTCTCCCAATCGCTGGTGCCCTCAAAGACATCCTGCTTGTAGGGGTTGCGGCTGAGCTTTTTGGCACGGTAGGCGATGTAGATGATTGCGGCGACGTTGGCGATCAGCGCAGCGACCGAGACCGCGGTAGCGGCGCCGGGGTCGAGCGTGGAGTGGGTCACAAAGATGGACTCCTCCTGGAAGTACGGGAACACCTGGGCAAACATGCACCAAATAGCCAGCGTAAAGGCGCGGTTCTGGATCCAGCCGCCCTTGTTCCAGATAAAGGCGGCGACGGTGGGCGCCAGCAGCAGCGCAAAGCCGCAGAACCAGGAGTGGGTGGGCAGGCAGTTGTAGGTGTAGCAGAAGTTCCAGATATCGTAGGCGATGATGTAGACCCAGGTCATATCGGGCCACAGCATGTCGGTCTGATCCTCGGAGGCGTAGACGCTCCACCAACCGGTCATGCAGAAGATGTTGATAATACCGGCGATGCCGTTGAACACGTTGTTCCAGCCGGCCAGCTGCGTAGCACCTTCGGAGGTGACCCAGGTGGACTCGCCCAGGACAAAGAAGTGATAGGCGCTCTCGAAGTCGGATACGACGGCAATCATGATGTTGATGGCGACGATCACAAACGGCCATGCGCGGAACCAATGTGCCTTGCCGATCTTGCCCCACTGGTACTTAATGGCAATGAAGCCCCAGCAGCCGGCCAGCGCCGCGTATACCTTGGCGTAGTGGAACCAGCTGTTCTGGTACACATGGGTGGGGTTGGTGAGCGCCCACTCGGCACCCTGCGAGACGCCCACGGCGATGGCGACGCAGTAGATGGTCATGGCCAGCGGAGCCACGCCAAAGATGATTACTGCGCCCAGCTTGGTGCGGCGGCCGACCTCGTTGAGCACGATCAGGCCGATAAAGACCATGGCCCAGCCGGCCCAGTGGATAAGGGTATCGCTACCCCAAACATCGAACAGCATGCTGCTCTCCTTTCACACGCCCGCGGCCCCTCTTCTGATCGCGGGCAGTTTGGCCAGATGTCGTCAGTTCTGGGGCTTGCGCTCCGGATACTTGGCGGTATAGCCCTCGATGTGGAGTGTCGAGGCGATGATTTCCTTGACCGTTTCGTCGGGCACATCGGGGTGCGTGCGGATATACATCAAAAGACCCATGATGAGGGTGTAGAACGTCTCGTAGACATGGTCGATGCGTAGCTCATGATGGGCGACAAAATCCACTACGGTGGTGTCGCAGATATACTGCGCCACGCGCTGGACCACGTTGTGCAAAAAGCCGCCGTAGAGCGCGCCGCTGCTCGAGGTAAGCGTGCTCGGCAGCTCGTGGCCGCTGGCGACCAGGCGCTTAAAGAGCGGGGCGACGGTGTCGAGCGCGCCCTCGATATCACCGACGGTGCGGTCGGCGTTCCACCGCTCGAGTTCGGAGATAAAGCCGTCGATCGCCTCGTCCATAACGGCGGTGACGGCGGCGTCCATGTCGGCGAAGTAATGGTAGAACAATGAACGCGTGCAGCCGGCTCGCTTGGTCACGGCCGATACCGATAGGTGGGACACGCCCAGCTCGGAGCTTACGGTGCGCACGGCATCGAGGATCTCGCGACGGCGTTCGTCGCCCGTCAGGCGCTTTGCCGCGCTATCGGATGCGGGGACGGCATCGACCACAGAGGTACCTGCTGTGTTGTTGCCCATGTTTTGCCGCCTTTCATCCTCTTTTGCCTGACCGTTCGCCTAACAGTCTTGAATATTGTTGACGGTTCGTCAATACTATTTTTGACACAATGTCAACAATGGCGGGTGAACGGCATGGGGCATGCCCGGCCTGCAAAAAAAGAGGGGCGCTGCGGCCTCGTCGGGCTGTGGCAAGAGAAGGGACAACCATGATTCTCAACGGACCGGGGATTAGCTACACCGAGCCCGACATCGGTTCGGAGTTCGTGCCGCCGCTGCCGGAGCATCCGCGCGAGGCCATCGTCAAGCTGTGCGAGCACTGCACCAACCGTCTGCTGCATCGCGACGAGCTGTTGGGCTACGAGTACTGGTCGTTTGCCGAGGCCGCGACCGACGAGCAGGCCGAAGTGCTCTGCAAGATGAAGATGCGCCGTCCCTATACGCTGCCCGAGATGGCCAAGCTCACCGGCATGCCCGAGGCCGATATCGAGAAGATGCTCGACGACATGAGCTACACGGGTCTGCTCGAGTACAACTGGGAAAACCCCGAGCGCGCCAAGCAGTGGGTGCTTCCCATGCTGGTGCCGGGTTCCGCTGAGTTCCTCAACATGCGCGTGAGCCAGCTCGAGGAGCACCCGGTCTATGCCAAGTTCTTTGAGCAGGCGTCCAAGGGACCGCTGTCCAAGGCCACGCCGATGGTGCCGCCCGGAGGCGCCGGTATCGGCATGCATGTCATTCCGGTCGAGAAGGCTATCGATGCTTCGAGCACCTCGGTGCCGATCGAGCATATCGAGCATTGGCTCGACAAATACGATGGCAAATATGCCGCTAGCACCTGCAGCTGCCGCGCGAGCCGTCGCGTGATGGGTGAGGGCTGCGCCGACGACCCGGCCGATTGGTGTATCGCCGTGGGTGATATGGCCGACTACGTGGTCGAAACCGATCGTGGCCATTACGTGACCCGCGACGAGGTTTACGACATCCTGCGCCAGGCCGAGGACAACGGCTTTGTGCACCAGATCACCAATATCGACGGCGAGAACAAGATCTTCGCCATCTGCAACTGCAACGTCAACGTGTGCTATGCCCTGCGCACCTCGCAGCTGTTCAACACGCCCAACCTGTCGCGCTCGGCCTATGTCGCCAAGGTCGAGAAGGACAAGTGCGTGGCCTGCGGTCGCTGCGTTGAGGTGTGCCCGGCCGGTGCCGCCAAGCTCGGCCAGAAGCTCTGCAGCAAAAAGGCCGGCGGACAGGTGCCCGAGTATCCGCGCCAGGAGCTGCCCGATGCCACCAAGTGGGACCACACCAAGTGGTCGCCCAACTACCGCAACGATAACCGTATCGAGACGCACGAGTCCGGCACCGCGCCCTGCAAGACGGCTTGCCCCGCGCACGTTGCCGTCCAGGGCTACTTAAAGCTCGCGGCGCAGGGCCGCTATGACGAGGCCCTAGCACTCATTAAGCGCGAGAACCCGCTGCCCGCTATCTGCGGCCGTGTGTGCAACCGCCGCTGTGAGGATGCCTGCACCCGTGGCCGTGTGGACGCCGCCGTGGCTATCGACGAGGTCAAGAAGTTTATCGCCCAGCGCGATCTTGATGCCGCGACCCGCTATGTCCCACCCGTGGTGACGCCGACGCGCGCCGGCGGCTTCGATCAGAAGATCGCCATCATCGGTGCCGGCCCGGCCGGTCTGTCCTGTGCCTTCTATCTGGCCGAGAAGGGCTACAAGCCCGTCGTGTTCGAGAAGAACGAGCGCCCGGGCGGCATGCTCACCTATGGCATTCCCAGCTTTAAGCTGGAGAAGGACGTTATCGAGGCCGAGGTCGAAGTTATTCGCCTGATGGGTGCCGAGTTCCGCTATGGCGTGGAGGTCGGTCGCGATGTGACGCTCGACGAGCTGCGCGCGCAGGGCTTTAAGGCCTTCTACGTTGCCATTGGCTGCCAGGGCGGCCGCCTTGCGGGCATTCCGGGCGAGGGTGCCGAGGACGTGACCGTGGCCGTCGACTTCCTTCGCGAGGTTAACAGCGGCAAGATCGATTCCCTGTCCGGCCGCACCATTGTGGTGGGCGGCGGCAACGTGGCCATCGACGTTGCCCGCAACGCCTGCCGTCTGGGTTCCGAGCACGTTGAGATGTTCTGCCTGGAGAGCGAGGCGCAGATGCCCGCCAGCGAGGAGGAGCGTCGCGAGGCCGTTGAGGACGGCGCTCACATCAGCTGCGGATGGGGCCCCAAGGAGATTCACCTGGACGAGGCCGGTCGCGTGTGCGGCATCACCTTCAAGCGCTGCACGCGTGTCTTTGACGACGAGGGCCGTTTTGCGCCCGAGTACGACGAGAACGATCTGCGCCGTGTCGATGCCGACCGTGTCGTCATGTCGATTGGCCAGTCCATTGTGTGGGGCGACCTGCTGGCTGGCTCCAAGGTGGAGCTCGGCCGCGGCCAGGGCGCCCTGGCCGATCCCCAGACTTACCAGACCGCCGAACCCGACATCTTTGTGGGCGGCGACGTCTACACCGGCCCCAGCTTTGCCATCGATGCCATCGCCGCCGGCCACGAGGCTGCCGTGTCCATCCATCGCTTTGTGCAGCCGGGCTCCACGCTCACCATCGGCCGCAACCAGCGCCGCTACACCGCGCTCGACCGCGACGATGTCGTGATCGAGAGCTACGACAACGCGAGCCGCGAGGTTGCGCATGTGGACCGCGAACGCGAGAAGGCTGCGCCGTTTAGCGAGTATGTTGAGACCTTTACCGAGGAGCAGGTGCGCGCCGAGACCGCCCGCTGCCTGGGCTGCGGCGCCTCGATCGTCGACCCCAACAAGTGCATCGGCTGCGGCCTGTGCACCACCAAGTGCGCGTTCGACGCCATCCATCTGGATCGCGACCGCCCCGAGTGCTCCACGATGGTCAAATACGAGCAAAAGCTTCCAAGCCTGGGCAAGTACGCGCTCAAGCGCGCCATCAAGATTAAATTCGGGAAGAAGTAAGAAACGCAACAAGCAGGAGAACGGCGCAGAGAGCGGTTGGACAGCGAGCGAGTCCCAGGCGTGGCGAGGTGCCTTGAAAGAGGAGGGCATAGGGCTTTTGCCCATGCCCGACGATTGAAAGGCAGATCGCCCGTCTGGGACCCGCGCAGCGTCAAACCGACCGCCGTTCGTTAGAACGGCGGAAGGAATTAAAAGTGCACGAGCTCGGAATCGTCTATCACATCATTCGCGATGTCGAGAACGTGGCGCGCGCCAATGGTGTGCGTCGCGTTTCGAGCGTGACGTTGCTGCTGGGCGAGGTCTCGGGCGTCGTTCCCGACTTGCTGCTCGACGCTTGGCGCTGGGCGGCGGATAAAAAGCCTATCACGCAGGGCGCGGAGCTTATTGTGGAGCCCGTCGAGGCCGTGACGCATTGCGAGGCGTGCGGCTGCGACTACGCGACGGTCGAGCACGGCAAGACCTGTCCCCATTGCGGTGGCGGCGATACCTATCTGCTCCAGGGCCAAGAGGTTATGATCAAGCAGATCGAGACCCCCGAAGAGGATCCGGCAGACGCTGCTCCTGACGGCCCTTCCGACGTCCCCGACGCCGTCGACGCCGCCAACCCCCTCCACATCGTCTAGGATCCCCTATAAGTTGCGGTGAAATAGTTCCTAAATCCAGCCTTCTGGCTCTTAAACAAGAACTATTCCACCGCAACTTTTTTGAGTGTTTCGTAGATCATAAGTCGCGCAAATAGTCAAGTCATACCTGTTTGAACAAAGTAGCGGCAGTACAAGTGCATTCGCACTTGCTTAAAATCGATATTAATGAACAGTCTGCTTGTATCTGTAAAATGCGTGGCTTGATGAGCGACGCCTTGGCGGGTAATGAGTCAAAAAGCAGTAACGTAATCAACTTGTAACAAACTTAGACGTTTAAACAAATAATGCAACCTTTTACGAATTTAGCTATAATTCCACAAACCAAACAGGTATACTTCCTTCATGTCGTGTAGGAATTACGTAGACAAAAAGGAGGTTATGTGATGGTAAGTATTGTTCTTGCTAGCCACGGGGACTTGGCAGCTGGAATCAAGCAGACGGGCTCGATGGTCTTTGGCGATCAGCCGTCTGTGGCCGTGGTCTCGCTCGAGCCGAGCATGGGCCCCGACGACTTCCGTGCCAAGGTCGAGGAAGCAATCGCTTCCTTCGAGGACCAGGAGCAGGTGCTCTTCCTCGTTGATCTGTGGGGCGGCACGCCGTTCAACCAGATTAGCGGGCTCATCGAGGGCCATGATTCCTGGGCTATCGTCACCGGTGTCAACCTGCCTATGCTCATCGAGGCATATTCGCAGCGCTTTGATGCAAAGAACACTGCACATGCGATCGCAAAACATCTCGTGACTGAGGCAAAGGCTGGCGTGCGCGTCAAGCCCGAGTCTCTGGAGCCCGAGGAGAAGAAGCCGGCTGTGGCCGCCGCTGCTCCTGCAGGCGCCATCCCTCCGGGAACGGTCATCGGCGACGGGCACATCAAGATCGCCCACGTCCGTATCGACACCCGTCTGCTGCATGGTCAGGTGGCCACCACGTGGACCAAGCAGATCAACCCCAACCGCATCATCGTGGTTTCCGACGGCGTTGCTCACGACGAGCTCCGCAAGACCATGATCGAGCAGGCTGCCCCTCCGGGAGTCCATGCCAACGTCGTGCCCATCAAGAAGATGGCTGAGGTCGTCAAGGACACGCGTTTTGGTGACACCAAGGCCATGCTGCTCTTCGAGAACCCGCAGGATCTGCTCAAGGCCATCGAGGCCGGCGTCGACATCAAGGAAGTCAACATCGGTTCCATGGCTCACTCCAAGGGCAAGGTCGTCGTCACCAACGCCGTCGCTATGGGCGATGACGACGTTAAGACCCTCGAGGCCCTCAAGGCCAAGGGCGTCAAGTTCGAGGTCCGCAAGGTTCCTTCGGATGCCTCCGAGGATCTCGACGCCATGTTGAAGAAAGCTAAGGCCGAACTGGCCGCTCAAGCATAGTAAAGGAGGGTCCGATACATGTCTGCAATCACTATTCTGCTTGTTGCGATTGTCGCGTTGCTTGCCGGTATGGAAGGCATTCTGGATGAGTTCCAGTTCCATCAGCCGCTCGTGGCATGCACGCTTATCGGTCTCGTAACCGGTCACCTTCAGGAGGGCATCCTCCTGGGCGGTTCGCTCCAGATGATGGCCCTTGGCTGGGCTAACGTTGGCGCCGCCGTCGCGCCTGACGCCGCTCTGGCCTCGGTCGCTTCTTCGATCATCATGGTGCTCGCCCTCAACGGCGGCGCCACTGATTCGGCCAAGGCCGTTACCGCGGCCATCGCCGTCGCCGTCCCGCTGTCGGTCGCTGGTCTGTTCCTGACCATGATCTGCCGTACCATTGCTACCGCTATCGCTCACGCCATGGACGGTTGCGCCGAGAAGGGCGACTTCTCCGGCATCGAGCGCTGGCAGTACGCTGCCATCCTCATGCAGGGCCTTCGTATCGCCATCCCGGCAGTACTTCTGTGCGTCATCCCGGCCGAGGCTGTTACCAACGCGCTTAACGCTATGCCCGACTGGCTGTCCGGCGGCATGGCCGTCGGCGGCGGCATGGTCGCTTCCGTCGGTTACGCCATGGTCATCAACATGATGGCCACCAAGGAGACCTGGCCGTTCTTTATCCTCGGCTTTGTCCTTGCTGCCATCCCTCAGCTCACGCTGATCGCCCTTGGCCTCATCGGCATCTCCCTTGCCCTCATCTACCTTGGCCTTAAGGATCTGGCCAAGCAGGGTGGCGGCATGGGCGGTGGCTCCGGCGACCCGCTCGGCGACATTCTGAACGATTACGAGTAGGAGGGGAGTGATACATATGGCAGAGAACAAGATTCAGCTCACCAAGGCTGACCGTAAGAAGGTTTGCTTCCGTCATCAGTTCCTTCAGGGCTCGTGGAACTACGAGCGTATGCAGAACGGCGGCTGGTGCTTCGCAATGATCCCTGCGATCAAGAAGCTCTACACCAGCAAGGATGACCAGATTGCCGCTCTTAAGCGCCACCTGGAGTTCTATAACACCCACCCCTATGTTTCCGCCCCCGTCATTGGCGTTACCCTCGCCCTCGAGGAGGAGCGCGCCAACGGTGCTCCGATCGATGACGTCGCCATCCAGGGCGTCAAGGTCGGTATGATGGGCCCGCTCGCCGGCGTCGGTGACCCCGTCTTCTGGTTCACCCTTCGCCCGATTCTGGGCGCTCTGGGCGCTTCCCTGGCCATGTCCGGCAGCATCGTCGGTCCGCTGCTGTTCTTCTTCGCGTGGAACATCATCCGTTACGCTTTCCTGTGGTACACACAGGAGTTTGGCTACAAGGTCGGCTCCTCTATCGCCAAGGACCTCTCCGGCGGTCTGATGGGCAAGGTCACCGAGGGCGCTTCCATCCTGGGTATGTTCATCATCGGCGCCCTGGTCGAGCGCTGGGTGTCCATTTCCTTCACCCCGATTGTCTCCACGGTCAAGCAGTCTGCTGGCGCCTTTATCGACTGGGCTAGCCTGCCCTCCGGTTCCGAGGGTATCAAGGAAGCGCTGACGATGTACAACTCCGTCGGTGCTACCGCCCTTGATCAGATGAAGGTCACCACGCTCCAGGGTAACCTCGATCAGCTCATCCCCGGCCTTGCCGCCGTGTGCCTGACCCTGCTGGTCTGCAAGCTCCTCAAGAAGAAGGTTAGCCCGATCGTCATCATCCTGGCTCTCTTCGCCGTCGGCATCATCGGTCGCTTCTGCGGCTTCATGTAAGCACGCTTCGGCTTAAGACCGAGAGTTGCTAGGTAAGGGCTTTTGAGCCATTGAAACGGACCGCACCCGGTGGGTACACTGGATGCGGTCCGATTGTTTTTATTGGAGGGCGAGGCGCGTATGGCGCAATCTCAGAACAGCACGGTCGATCTGGCAACGCCGGCAACCTGCCTGATGGGGCTTACCAGCCACGGTAACGTGATGGTGGGCAATAAGGCGTTCGAGTACTATAACGAGCGCAATCCCGAGGATTATATTCAAATCCCGTGGGACGAGGTCGACTATATTGCCGCCGAGGTTTTGCGCGGCACCAAGAAGATTACGCGTTTTGCCATCTTCACCAAGGACAACGGTCACTTTACGTTTTCGACGCGCGACGACAAAGAGACGCTTCGCGCGGTCCGCAAGTACGTCGACGAGGATAAGCTCGTGCGTTCGCCCGACTTTATCGATGTGACCGCCAAGGGCGCCAAGAGCATCCCCTCCGTCATCAAAAGCCTCTTCCACAAAGGCAACTAGCTCCTCATAAGTTGCAGTGAAATAGTTTCTAAATACGGCTTTAGATGCTTCAGACAGGAACTATTCCACCGCAACTTCGAAGTCTAGTCATGCGACGTATGGCGATGCAGTAAATCTGCTACACTAGTACAACATGCCTCCGTAGCTCAGGGGATAGAGCACCGCTCTCCTAAAGCGGGTGTCGACGGTTCGAATCCGCCCGGGGGCACCAGGAAAATCGCAGGTCAGGAGTTATTTTTGCTTCTGACCTGTTCTGGTTTTGGGGTTAAGAACCGCTTCCGTTTGTAAATCTGGTAAGTAAATATTATGACTTCCCGAGTTTTCCACTGAAAACAGGAAATCACCATTTTGGGGATAAAAGTTTTCAACAGCTGTTAGTCGGTTCCATTTTGGTGACGCGCTTCCCTCTTTTGGGTAAAAAATATCACCATTTTGATGATTCGGCAGCTTTGAATTCTCTGATAAAAAGCCTGTTCAGAAGCTTGTTTCATACCCATTTTGGTGAAACCAATATATAGAGAAATAGATTAGAAAGAAATAGGGACGGCGATGCCGTCCCCTTCGCTCGCAAAGCTCGCTGCGCGGCCACGTACCGTGTCCTTGCCGCCGGCTACGCCGTCGATTGATACGCTCACTGCGTTCGCTGATGATGGACTAATCCTTTTTATCAGTGACACCAGTCATAAGTGCAGCAATTGATATGTTGAATCCATTGGCAATTTTAGAGAGGTTAGAAAGACTGACATTTCTTCGCCCGACCTCTATCGAGGCGTAGTAAGACCTGTCCATGTCAATGCGGTTCGCAAATTGCTCTTGTGAGTAACCAGACTCTGATCTGAGTTCTTTGCAGCGTAGACCAAAGGATTGTTGTAGCGGCGAGATATCCATGACAAAAAGAGTCATGGATTGTTGTATTTATGCCAACGGACTATATACAACAATCCCAGTTAAGGCGCATAATTATCTCTATTGGAAAGCACTCTGATGCCCAGTCGGATAGGGCACGGAAAAGGAATGGAATAGCAATGACTCAGGGAAAGCATTTCGCTGTCGGCGGCGATCACTTCGCCGCACTGCCAAACAAAAAGATTCACACTCCGAAGGGGATCGCGCGTCTGACCGTCACCGCGGCGACCATGGCCGCCATGACCGGATCGAGCCTCATCTCACCGTTCACGGCATTCGCCCAGACCGGTGACGGGGGCACACAGCACCCCGCCGTGATGTCGCCGATCGCCGCCCACGCCGGCGCGGCATCCGGTACCGGCGCGAAATCCGCCGCACAGACCATCGCGGACCTGCAGAAGGCAGTCGACGAGGCGAAGGCGAAGGAGGACGCCGCCAAGGCATCCTACGATGAGGCCGCCGGTCCCTACAACGAGGCGGCTTCCGCCCGCGACCAGGCCAAGGCATCCTACGATTCGGCGGTCAGCGCCGGCACGGCAGCCGACCGTGCGGCGATGGACGAGTACGCCCGTCAGGTCGCGGAGGGCAAGGACGTCGCCGATGCCGCCGGCAAGGACCTCGAGCAGGCGAAGGCGGGTCTCGCAGACGCCAAGGCAGATGCGTCCGAGAAGGACGAAGCGTACCAGTCCGCCCTCAAGGCGGCCCAGGATGCCAAGGATGCCCTCGATAAAGCCAAGGCAGATGCCGTAAGCGCCACCCCGGAGGCAATCAGTGCCGCCGAGCAGGCCGTGCGCGACGCCACGGATGCCGTGAGCAGGGCACAGGCCGAACTTGACAACGCCAACGCGACGCTTGCCGATGCCCAGTCCAAGCTGGTTGCGGCCCAGTCTGCCAAGGATGCCGCCGATGCCGTCCTTGTCGCAGCCCAGCAGAACAAGGACGCAGCGGATGCGAAGGCCGCAGCCGCCAGCGCCGCCTACGAGAAGGCGAAAACCGACCTCGCCGCAGCGGAGGCAGGCGCCAGCGGTCCGGAGTACGATGCGGCAAAACAGAAGGTCGCGGACGCAGAGGCAGCCCTCGCTGCCGCACAAGCGACACAGTCCCAGTGCGAGTCCGAGCTCGAGCAGGCGCAGTCCGCTGCAGCAACGGCACAGACCGAACTGAACGATGCCCAGGCGTCCTTCTCCGCGAAGCAGCAGGCCGCGACCGATGCCGAATCCGGCGTGAACGCCGCCCAGTCCGCACTCGATGCCGCGAACGCCGACCTCGATGCCGCCACGCAGGCGAATGCCGACGCCGTCGCCAAGCTGGACGCCGCGAAGCAGGCTGTCAAGGACGCCGAGTCCGCCAAGGCAGCCGCAGACGTAGAGCTCGCGAACGCCAAGACCGCAAAGGATACCGCAGACGCGGCCGTGACCGCCGCCCAGCAGAAGGTCGACGAGGCACAAACGAAGGTGGATCTCGCAGACGCGCAGCTCAAGCAGGGAGCCATCGGTTTCTTCAAGGCCATGGGTGCCGATTCAGCCATCGAGATCATCCAGAACTGCACGTACAAAGACTACACCGAGATCGGAAACAGTCTCGACGCAACGGGCCTTGAAAACATGCTTTCGTCCATCACGGTCATGAAGAACGTGAACGCCTACCGTAAGTCCGTCGGCCTTTCCGAGCTTGAGGTAAGCTATAAGCTCATTGCGGCAGCGATTGCAGATGCAAACTATTCGACGAAAAATGTAGAGCATGCCCAGCAGTTCGATGTCGGTGAAAACCTTGCCTGGGGCTATCGCGACCCCTGCAAGGCCTGGATCTATCAGGAAAAGGATCTGTTTGACAAGACTGCAGCATCCCTTGGTGCGACGAATCTTTCCGGAAAGGACGCCTACGACTTCTGGTACGCCAACCAGGACAAGTTCGATTACTACCGTATCGGTCATTACATGAACATCATCAACCCTGACTATGCTGTCATGGGATGCGGTCTGAACGATGACACCCGTTTGACGTTCTCGCTCACGCTGCAATACGGCGGTTGGGCCGGTTCGGGCTGGAATACCGGAGCCATCTCCGTCGACGAGTACGAGCAGAAGCTGACCTCCTATATCAACGGTCTCAAGAACGCCAAGAGCGCACTCGACGCAGCCAAGGCCGATCTCGCATCCAAGCAGCAGGCAGCCGCCGGCGCCGCAGCAACCGTCCAGCAGAAGCAGGATGCCTTCGATGCCGCACAGACAGGTGTCGATGCCGCGAAGCAGGATGTCACCGATGCCCAGCGTGCCGTCGATGTAGCCAAGGCTGATGTCGCCGCCAAGCAGCAGGGCGTCACGGATGCCCAGACCGAGCTTGATGCGGCGAAATCGGACCTCGATGCCGCCAACGTAGCCGTCGATACGGCAAAGTCGACCGTCCAGCAGAAGCAGGTCGCCTTTAATGCCGCCAACGCAGCCGTAACGACCGCACAGTCCAAGCTGGACTCCGCCAAGGCGGACACCGCATCCAAGCAGCAGGGCGTGGACGATGCGAACGCCGACCTCGCGAAGTTCTTCCAGGACGTCGCCGACGCCAAGAAGGCGCTCGATACAGCAAAGAGCGTCCATGACTCGGCGGTAGCCGATCAGACCGAGAAAGCGACCGTCCTCGCCGCCGCCGAGCAAAAGGCGGACGCCACCGCACGCGCCCTCGCGGATGCCCAGCGTGCCGTCGATGCCGCAAAGACCGACACCGGCGTTGCCGCCGACAGGCTCACCGGCTCCCAGACCGATCTCGATGACGCACAGTCGAACCTCGACATCCTCACCGGCCTTGCCGCGAAGCTCGCAGAGTCACAGCAGCGCGAGCAGGATGCAGTAAAGGCCGTCAATGACACCAAGGCCGCCCTCGATGCCGCGAAGGCGGATGCCATCGCCGCCGAGTCCCTGGTCTCCGCCGCCGAGCAGGCGAAGGCGCAGGCAGACGCCAAGCTGTCGAAGCTGAACTCCATCGACGCCGGCGCGGCGATCGCTTCCGGCCATGACGCGAACGCGGATGACGCCCTCAACGCGCTTTTCGCCGCAGCAGTCGAGGCACGTGCCAAGGTCGCGCCCGCCAAGGCAATCCTGGACGAGAAGCAGGCCGCGGTGGACGGGCTCCAGCCCGGCTATGATGCGGCACTCGCCGCCTACGAGTCGGCGAAGTCCGACCGCATCGCGGCGGAGCAGAAGCTTTCCGATGAGATCGCACGACAGGAGGCAGAGGAGGCCGCAAAGCAGCAGGCGGCATACACCCCGAAGCACCTCGCCGGCACGGATACCGCCCAGCCCGGCAGCCTCGCCCAGACCGGCGACCGCGCGGGACTCATCGGCGAGACGTTCGTCATCGGCGGTACCGTCCTCGTGGCAGCCGGCGTCTTCCTCGATCAAAAGAAGCGCCGCGAGCAGATGTAAAAGCGAGCCGAGCGTTGGATATCGGCTGGTGTCCAACGCCCGGTTTCATGGGCAGGGAGATCGGTGTGAGAACAAAGGCTATTATCGTTGCGCTTCTGGTGTGCCTTTCGGCACCTCAACTTGGATGTGCCAGCGTTGCAAAGCAAGGAAGCGGCTCTACGGAAAGGGCCGTCACAGCGGTAAAGAATAAAGACAAAAAGAAGCCGAGCGAAGAAAAGGCGGCGCAAGCCTCTGGAACCAAGAACGAGGAGAAGAAAGAATCCGACGGCAAGGACCAGAAGTCCGATGACTCCAAGAAAGAGGATAACAAGTCTTCCGACTCGTCGAAGTCTGACAGCAAGGGAAACTCCTCCGACTCCAAGCAGAATTCCAGCAATTCGCAGAGTTCCGGCAGCAACAATTCCTCTTCCAACGGCGGTAGCCAGAAGAAGTGGGTTGCCGAGCAGGGACACTGGGAGACAGATTACAGCCAGGTCTGGGTGCCGAATGTAGTGTATACGCGCCATCCTCGTTTCTGGGTCAACCATGGTGGTACTATGGTAGGGCCCTTCGATTCCGAAGATGCCGCCTATTCGTGGGCTCATAATGATATGGACAACGGCGGCATCGGAGGATCTGTCGTAAACGATTCGTATACCACATCTGAGGACCAGGGACATTATGAACAGCAGGCTACGGGGCAGCATTGGGTTGTCGACGTCGCCGGCCACTGGGAGTAATGTGCATCGTTCCTCTCCTCTTACATTCGGTAAATAAATATTTATTTGCGGGCGGCCGGTTTCGGCCGCCTTTTTTAGACGCCCAGTCTGGGAGCAAACGATAGGAAAGCAATCAAACGAGAGGCCGTTCCAAAAGAATCCGGCGGTGCCGGATGCTTCGGGCAAAACCTTCCGCAAATCGGTAAGGTCTTCCATCAACTTGCTCCAGCCCTCGCCCGGAGTCCGCTGCGCGGTAATGCAAAAACTCGGCATCCCTCGCATTCGCAGTACCGCTTCGCTCTCGCTACAGCGAACTCTTAACACTCGGCATCCCTCGCGTTAAAAGTTCGCTTCCGCTCACGGTCTTCACTTTTCGTTTCGACAACGCGAGGCATCTCGCTTGGAATGAGGCCTCTTATTCCATGTCTACACTGCGTTCCGCCCAATCGCCGTACCGGTGATTGCAAGATGACTGTGGGTGGCATTTTTGTGGGCCCATTCGGACCCCAAAAACACCACGCCACAGACCTTGCTTACCGCCTGCTACGGCGATAAGGTTATCGTGAAGTTGGAACTTCGCGATGAAGAATCGCGGAGACGATTCTTCATTTTGGAACGACGCCAGCCGTTCCTCATTAAAAGGAAAGCGAATCGCATAGCAGGTTTTGATCGGAGGCCTCTCCGATCGCTGATTCGTTTTCCGGAGGAATCATGAGTAGGCTCCGCCCACACACCGTCAAGGCGTCTCTTTCCGATGAAGAGAAGAAAGCCATCACTGCAATCGCAAAGCGACATGAGATGAGCGAGGCGGAACTCATCCGCTTTGCTTTGTGCAATGCCGACGATCTCGATATCGATTTTGGTTTTTCAGAAATCGCTGACCAGAAATTCCGAACCGATGACATTCACGTCCGGGTCTCACCGGAAGAAAAAACGAAAATTGAAAGCAATGCTGATTCCCTCGATATGACTGTCAGTGCGTATGCACGTCGCGTACTGCTCAAAGGGAATGTCGAGAAAATCGATGTCGATCGGGCGTCGATCGACAAGATTTATCACGAACTTTTGAAGGAAGGAACAAACCTCAATCAGCTGATGTATTTTGTGAACGCCCAGGGGCTTCCCGCGTACAACGAGAAAGCTGTTTTCCGCACGCTCGAAAAGGTTTACCAAGTTGGGCGTAAGCTGGACCGTTTCATCGACGAGTTTGAGAAGCGATATTTCGTCGGCGGTGACCAAAATGACCGTCATTAAGCAGAAGAGTGTTTCGAGTGAACGGTATGCGAAGAACGTCCGTAAATACATCAACGGAAAAGATGCGCTTGTGCGTGGTGGCTGGAACATCGAATACAGCGATCGCTGGTTTTCGAAAATGGATAGAACCAGAAAGGTTTTCCATCACGACAAACCGTCGAGAGCCGGAGCCAAAAACGTAATCCTGCTTCATCAGATCCTCGCGTTCCTTCCGGAAGAATGCTCATGCAACGGGGGCAAGATGACTCCCGATGCATGTTTGGCCTACGCGGAGCAATGGCTTGCGAAGCACTATCCGCATCAACAAGTGATTCTCGCGCTGCATGAAGAAAGCGATAAGGCGGGAAAACGCTACGCAGTGCACATGGCGATCAACCGGACAGACCTTGACACCGGCAAGCGTTGCGACATCGGCGGTCGCAAGGGAAAGTACGAACGCGCTGCATGGGTTCGTGAAATGGACGAGGCCTGGAATCTCACTCAGCTCGAAAAGGGAAAGAAGAATTCGAAGATTCGCGATCGCCAGCCGCGCGACACAGAAAAGGAGATTATCGGTCGCGGTGAGTACAGTTATAAAAACAATCTGCGCGAGCTGATCCATATTGCGATCGACGAAGGTCGCGTAAAGAATATGGAGCAGTTCAAGAAATTACTTGCCTCATGGGGCGTAGACATTTTCATCAAGAACAATCGAGTCTATGCGACAGATCTCGATATCAAAGAGGCCGGCAATCCGAAGTGCACTTTCAACCTGACCCGTCTCGACGGGCGCTTCGCGTTGAAGTCGTTGCAGATGGCTTTCGAAAATAACGTGTTGGAAGCCGAGCGAGCCCTTCCATACGAGAAACGTTGTGAGATTTACATCAAGCGTCTCAAGAAAGCATACTCGGCGTGGGTCGAGCAGGCGAAGGCGAGCAAAGGCGTCGCCTACAATTCGTTTCCTAAATTCGTTGCCCCGAAGTGCGATGAAGATCTGCTCGAAGATCCGGCGGTTCGCGATGAGCTTCTTGCGCGTCGCGGTTACGCAAGGGAGATTCGCAATCGTTACGCCGGCGCCGTTCCCGATGCCGGCGACGACCGCGTTCGCGCCGCAGGCCAAGCACATGGCGGAAGCTCCGCATCGCGGCAGATGGACGATCGCGTCGTCGATCGCGGTGACTACTCGCACGGCAACACGCCTCGCTAGTTTTGGAAAGCCTATCGTCGGTGCCCTAGCGCGCTGCTATTCAGTGCCGATTCTTTCATGCTCGCAATTCGGCGAGGGTGAGGAGTATGAATTGATCGGCGGGAGTCAGCCGCTCTGATAGAATCGTCCTTGCTGGCGGCAGCTCTCGTGCCGGGCAGAGTCCTCCATCCGATGGGAGGTGATGCCCATGACCGATTTCACTGAGTCCGTGAAGCTCCTGACCGCTATGGTCTCGCTCCTCACGGCCCTTGTCGGCCTTTCCAAGGCACTCAAGCAGGGTTCGAAGCCCAAAAAGAAAGGCCACCGTCGCTAAGACGATGACCTAACTTCGTTAAGCAACGGCTCTGCCCAGCTCTCTACAACTTGGGCTGCCGTCGGCACCATTTTACCCTCCTGACGAGGAATTCGTCCATATTTCAAAAATCAAATCCTGTTCGCGCGTGGGCGTAAACTTTTAGTTGGGCAAATCCGGCAGATTGGAGCTTGAAACATGAGGGATATGCACCTCATGTCGCTCATAAAACGTCTCCTGACCTCGAGGGAGAACGTTTTTTAGCGACAGAAGGAGACATAAATATGATCTGGTTTACCAGCGACACCCACTTCGGGCATGAGAACGTGCTGAAGTTCACCGACCGCCCGTGGGAGACGATTTGGCAGATGAACGACGCCATCGTCGACAGCATCAACGGCAGGGTTGCCGTGGACGACGAACTCTACATCCTGGGTGATTTCTCATTCAAGATGACCGCCCAGGACGCCTACGGGCTGCGCAAGCGGATCGCCTGCAGGCGCATCCACCTCGTCCCGGGAAACCACGACAAGGACTGGACCCAGCCGGCGGTCGCGGGCGCCTTCACCGTGGAGCCGCCGATCTGCGTGCTCAAGATCGACGGGCAGAAGATCGTCCTGAGCCATTACCCCATGGCCGACTGGCAGGGCATGAGCCATGGATCGTGGCACCTCCACGGGCACATCCACAGCAGCGGCGGCGCGTACAACGGGTTCAACCGCAAGCAGGGCCTTCTGCGCTACGACGTCGGTTGCGATGCCAACGGGCACTCCCCGGTGAGTCTTGACGAGCTGAGGGAATGGTTCGCCGGAGTCGACGAGCCGTGCGGCCGGGTGAAATGGCCCTGGTGGGTCAACGAGACCGGCGACAGGCAGGTCGAGCGCGAGCTGGCGGCGTACAAGAGGGAAGAGGCGATCCGATGACGGTCTATGTGACGGGCGACATCCACGGTGGGCTCGACATGCAAAAGCTCCGCGACTGGGAGCTTGGCGATAGCCTTACCGGCGACGACTATCTCATCGTTGCCGGCGACTTTGGCTTTCCGTGGGACTTCTCTGCCGAGGAATGCGCCGACATCGCCTGGCTGGAGTCGCGCCCCTACACGGTACTGTTCGTCGACGGCAACCACGAGCGCTTCGACCACTGGGAGGAGCGCCCCATGGAGCCGTGGCACGGCGGGCTGACGCAGCGCCTGTCGGATACTTCGTCCATCCGCCGCCTCATGCGCGGGGAGGTCTTCGAGCTCGACGGCTCGACGGTCTTCACCATGGGCGGTGCCACGAGCGTGGACAGGGAATACCGCGTGCCGTATTCCAGCTGGTGGCCTCAGGAGCTCCCGGACGAGCGCGATTTCGATACCGCGCGGGCAAAGCTCGACGAGGTCGGCTGGAAGGTCGACTGCGTCATCACCCATACCTGCGCCACGCGCATGCTCTCGCCGACGCTCTACCCGGACCCAGGCTGGGAACGCCCTGATGTGGACCGGCTGACCGGATTCCTCGACGAGCTCGAAGACCGCCTGGACTATAAGCACTGGTATTACGGACATTTTCACCGAGACGGCAATCCGGACGAACGGCACACGGTGCTGTATGACCGGATCGTGAGGCTCGGGGGCAAACTCCTGCCGTGGGGTGCGTACTGATGACGGTCTATGTGACAGGCGACGTGCACGGCAGGGCCGAGTACGGGTCCAGCCGGTTTGCTTTCAAAAATTGGCCGCTGGGCCGGACCCTGACGCGCGATGACGCGGTGATCGTGGCCGGCGACTTCGGCTTTGTCTGGGATGGGTCCAACGCCGAAAAATACTGGCTCGACTGGCTCGAGTCGAAGCCCTGGACCACGTGTTTCGTAGACGGCAACCATGAGAACCACCACGCCCTGGCAGAACTGCCGGTGCGGGAGTGGAACGGTGGGCTCGTCCATGAGGCGCGACCGCACGTGCTGCACCTGATGCGTGGGGAGGTGTTCGACATCGGTGGGCTCACGGTCCTTGCCATGGGCGGTGCCGCAAGCAACGACAGGCAGTATCGCAAGGAGGGGAGGAGCTGGTGGCCCGAGGAGATGCCGAGCGAGGAGGAGATGGACCACTGCCGTTCCTCGCTCGACCGCGTAGGCTGGAGGGTCGATTACGTGGTGACGCATGAGGCCCCTGCCGTCCTGGCAGAGAAGCTGTGCCGCGAGCGCGGGCGCGAGTATCGAGGCGACCGGCTGCAACGATTCCTTGGCGAGCTCGACGGGCGGCTCGGCTACCGAGCCTGGTTCTTCGGACATTATCACGGCGACGAATGGCGCGACGACAGACATCGCCTGATCTACCGAGACATCGTGCCGATCGAAGATGCTGCGCCCGGTTCTAGGAACCTTCTGGAAGCGCTCTAGAAGATTCCTAGAAATCAGCAGCCTGACAGGAGAAGCGCGGGGCTACTCGTCCTTCATCTGGGTCATGACCTCGACCTTGGCCTCGGCCACGGCCGCCCGCTGCTCGGAGGCGGCAAGGCGGTCCTTGAGGGCGGCGAGCTCGGCCATCAGGTCGCGCTGGGCCAGGAGTGCGTCGTTCAACTCGGCTTGGGCTTTCAGCGCGGCGTCACGCTCGCCGCGCAGGCGCTCGATCTCATCGACCATGGCCACGGCCTCGGCATGGAGCTGGACGACCTGCCTGTCGAGCTCCCTGGCATCGGCGAGGTATCTGACGCTCGCGGCATGAAGCTCGTTGTTCTCGAGCTCGAGGCTCGCGGTATCGAGTTCGAACTTCTCCTCGATAAAGGCGACCCGCTCATTGCAGTCGGCCTCAAGTCTTTCGTTCCGGTCTCTCGCCTCGACGAGCTTGCGGTTGAATTCGTCGAGCTGGGCCCTGAGCAACGCGTTCTCGGTTCTGAGGTCGCCCGTCTCGCGCAGCAGCTTCTCCCGCCACGTCGCCTCGATCCGCTCGGCGGCCTCATCGAGGACGGACTTCACGCCGTAGATCTCCCTGATTTTCTTCTCGTCTGCCATGGTGCGGCACTCCAATCAACAACGGGCATGGCTCCGCCATGCCATATGGCTGGGAACAATGCACGGCCGCTGTTGATTTGTGTTCGCCCTGCGATCGGTGAGTTCTAAAAGGCGTCTCAAGTCATGCGTTCACGCAGGTTTTCGGTTGGAGAAATACCGCACGTTTTCATGGTAACACGTGCCTTAAAGAACGGGCGGCCATATCGATTCGTTGTAAATAGCGTCTACGACGTGTTGGTGGCAGGAGGTGAGGGCGTTAAAGATGTCGAGAATGATTGTGGGAGTATTTTAGATGCAGGCATGAGAAAGGGTCGAATCGAAGTGTCTGGCCGGACACCAATTGTCCGGGAACTGTTTCGGTTCGACCCTGCTTCATTTTACATCCGCGGCATGTTCTTGTGGGCATCCTGACGGTGACCGACTCTCACGACCTCGATAGTCGGTTTGTGGGCTTAAAGTTTCGGAGGCTCCCAAGCGTTTTCAATCGCGGCGCGGTAGATTGCGGCGTAATTAAGCATCCAGCTGCCATCACCAACTTTTTGAATATACCCCTTATCCTTCAGAGAGGTATAGGCCCGGGATATCGTGTTCTTACTCAGGCGGTAGTGATCCTCAATCCATTTGCTTTTAGCGCAGAAGCCCATGGGCCGTTTGTTTTTGGAAGGTTTTCCAAACTTCCATACAAGGCCGAGGATGAGACGCTCGGCGGCAACGGTGGTGACGCAGCACGCCCACTCGGGCACTGAAATAAAAATAGCCTTATCCATTTTTCCCGTAATCTCTCGTTGCTCAGTAGCATCATCGCTAAATATGTCGGAAATCGACGGAAGCTCGCTCATGTTTACCACCTAATCAAGGTGGGCGGTACGACCTTCAAGCTGCTTGAAAAGCTCGTAGAACGAGCTTTCAAACATGTAATTAGAGCGATGGATCTGGATGAGCTTGCCGGACTCTCGCATAAACTTGCGTGCGGTGTTTTCGCTCCAGCCAGTGAGTTCGCGGATATCGTTAACGCGGAGCAACCGATCGCACTGAGCGGCACCAGTGGGGAAAGTCGGTGTGGACGCCTGAGTGCTAATCTTTGGAGTAGCCATGATGAGCTATCCTTTCAATGAGGGCCCTCCCTGTGCTTGTAAGACGTACCAGGTTCATAAGCACTTGGGGGGCCGGTTTCTATGACTACATGCGTAGCCATCTGACAGCTTTAGCATGTATTAAAACGCATTAGATGTCAATCAAATAAAGCATCTACCTGCGGAAACGGTATTATAGTACCGTAATATTATGAAATAAACGATGAATGAAAAACATGCTATTTCTCGCTTCTCTGTATATAGGCGTTGATGAAGGCTTCGTAGCCTTTAACTGCTTTTATTTCTGATTGTTGAACGAGGCTTGTATACGTTTTGAGCGTGATATTGGGGTCCGCGTGGCCAAGAATACCTTGCACGCTTCTAACGTCCGATCCGTTCGCCAGCATAAAAGTGCTTACACAATGCCTGAGCTGATGCGGGCAGATGCCCTTATATAGTTTTCCGCCAGTCGAATTGTTCGGCTCATAGATTCCAAGATTGCAGCTAACTGCGAAATCGCGAAACCAATGGTTGAAGATGTAGTTTTTCATGTGACAGACAGTAGGGATCCCTTGCTCGACAGCAATATCGCTAATGATGGGAGTGCTGCCAGTCTGGGACAGCCCCAGAGAGGCCAGGAGCTCTTTTTGTATGGCTGACCATGATTGAAGACGTTCGGCCAAGGTTTCTCCAACGGGGATTTTGCGTTGGCTTTCTTGTGACTTGGGTGCCCTCAGTTCATGGTCGTTGGTGTACTGCCTGTCAATTTTCAAGGTTTTATTGGCAGGGTCCCAATCGCGCCATTCGAGGCCCAGCATCTCGCCTTTCCGCATGCCCGTATACACTAGTACTAGTGTACCAACAGCTTCGGCGGTGAGCTCAATGTGTTGAAGATGTGTGCATAGGGTAGCTACTTGGTCGATTGTCAGTGATTCTCTTTTGTTGCGTGGTCTGCGAACATGAACGGTAGCGCAGGGGTTTCGGTCAATTATTCTCTTTGCGACTGCATTCGACAAAATCTGACGCAGTTTCGCATTGATTCGTACAAGCTCTGATGGTTTGTATTTTCCCGTACGACGAGCTTCGGCATATGTTTCTTCGATTAGATCGGGAGTTAGCCCCTCAATTGTCTGAAACGCACCGAATAGGTCTTCGATATGCCTGCAATCGTACGCTTCTCTTTCATAGCTCGTTGGCGCAAGCTCGGTGTCCCTATTTTCATGAAAGGCCCAGCAGTAGGACGCAAGCAAAGTGGGCTTTTTAGTTTTAGTGATCGTGCCAGAGGAGTTGATTTCAGCCAGCTTGGCCTGCATTGCAGCCTTAGCTTCTGTTTTAGTCTTGCAACGGACTGTATAAGTTGGGGATCGTTTGTAGCGCCCCGTCTTAGGGTCCTTGACTCCAAGGGAAAAATAATAGCGATAGGTGTTAGGTGATCTCTTGTCTTTCCAACACGTGCCTCTTCCGCTAATTAGTGGCTGTTCTGTCATCTTTGCGCTCCGTTTCTTTGAATAGTTTTCAACAATTCATTGAGTGCAGTTTAGCTAAAGCTGTTAGTAATATGTTTGTAAAAGCGTAGGCGCAGCTACCGGAGGCAAAAGACACAAACTGCTATGTTTATCTGCGGTTATATGCTGTTCAATGATGCTTGATGAATGGTAGGGGGTAGCATTAAATCATATCTCCTAAAGCGGGTGTCGACGGTTCGAATCCGCCCGGGGGCACCAGGGAATATGACGGCGTCGCGGGAGCGGCGCCGTTTCTGGTTTGCGGGGGCCGCCGTGCTGCTCGCCCGTGGGGGACTGGCATCTGTTTCCTAGAGTGCGCTGCGGTAAATCTTTCTCGCGTTGTCCAGCGTGAGCTTCCTGAAGCTGCCGAAGAGCTCTCCGCGGTTGATCTTGAGGCCCGGAATCATCTTTTCGATATCGTCCTCGGTGACTCCGAACTCCGATAGCGCGCGCGGCATTCCCAGCGAGACGAAGAAATCCTGCAGCTCGTCGATGGTCGCTTCGACCGCGTACTCGATTGCCTGCTCGGGGGTTACCTCCACATCGAGCTCGTCCGCGTCCGAATCGATGGGTTCGATGCCAAGGGCCTGGGCGCTGAACTCCAGGAAGCGCTCAGGGTGCTCTCGCCATACGTAGCGCATCCAGGCGGGGAAGATGACGGCGAGGCCGGCGCCGTGCGTGATCTTGGTGTCCAGTGCGGATAGCTCGTGCTCAAGGCCGCGGCAGGTCCAATCGCCGTCGCGCAGGGCGTTATGGGCGAGCGTACCCACCCACATGATCTCGGCGCGGGCGTCGTAGTCATCGGGGTTCTCCATCACCTTGGGCGCCGCCTCCCTCGCGGCGCGCACTAGCCCGCAGGCGATGTTGTCGGTTACGCCCACGGCGGGCTCGCCGGAGAAGAGTCGCTCCATGATATGGGCGATCATGTCGGTCACTCCCGCGGCGGTCTGGCAGGCGGGCAGGCTGAAGGTCAGCTCCGGGTCGAGGAAGGCGATGGCCGGGCGGTTGAGGTCCGTGTTAATGCTGCATTTGAGGTGCTCCTCGTCGTTGCTGATAACGCAGGAGTTAGAGGCCTCGGAACCGGATGCGGGGATGGTCACCACGCAGGCGACGTCGATGCGGTCGGCGGGAACGGCGCGCTTGCGGAAGAAGTCCCATACGTCGCCGTCGTATACCGCCCCAGTGCGATGGCCTTCGCGCAGTCCATGACGGAGCCGCCGCCCACGGGCAGGATGATGTCGGCGTCGTTTGCCCGTGCGAGCTCGACGCCTTCTCGTGCCAAGCCTATTTCGGGGTTTGGACGCACCCCTCCAAGCCCGATGTGCTCCACGCCCGCGGCATCGAGCGATGCCCTCACGCGGACGAGCGTTCCGCAGCGAACTGCGGAACCCCTGCCGTAGACAATGAGCGCTCAGCGGTAGCCGGAGGCGGACAGAGTCCCCCAACCTTGTCGGTCGCTTTTCGCCCAAAGACAAAGCGGGTGGGGGAGTAGAAGGAGAAATCGTTCATGGAGCTCCAATCTGGCGTTTCGCCCTACATGCGCGGAGGAGTTTTTCGGGCGCATCGCCTGCGTTCGCGTCGCAATCTCGGCGGCGCGGTGCGGTCCGTGGATTCCATCGTATCGCCCGCGGCACCCCTTACCGACGATTGAGGCGAGTCTGCATTTCGCGGCGCGACGTCCACCTGGCGGACGATATCCGTTCGCGACACGTGGCCGTCCCGGTCGCAATAGCGTATGCGCACCGGGTTGCCGAGATGGGCCTGCGACCCCTTCTCCTGATGCGAGCGCGCGAGACGGGCGAGCAGCGGCGCGAGCACCTGCTCGACCGTCTCCTCCCGATACCACGCCGCCACGGGCAACCCGTTCACGTCAAACCCGTACGTTCGCCATGCCATTCGCCTCGCCGCCTTCGCCGAACGAAACCGCGTATCCAGACCGCCGGTCCCCCACCCAGCACTTCGACGAGCCTTCGCGCTCACTTCTGCGGTCGGGATGCGCCCGCGAGGCGCTCGGCAGGCAGCGCCATTTCCGCTCGCTGTGTCGAGCGCGAGTGTCGAGAAGTCGCCATATGCCACTCAGATGTAGCATGGAGTGCCGAAGTGCACGCGCCCGTGACGAAACACTGGCGCCAACCCGTTCCGCGCACCACCCCGCCCGTAAGGTGTGTGGCGAAAGGAGGACCAGCCGCATGAACATCCCCGAGACACAGAGCCTACCTCGATCGCATTCCGCACGAGCTTCTCTGACATTTCCGCCCATTACCACGTGGAGGTCCCCGTCACGGAGATCGCCTACGCATACGACTACATCAATTCCCGGCATGCCCCGCGCAGGCAGGCCACGCCGAACGATGGGCCCGCGGCTCAGCAGGACGAGTGACGCGCCTCGCAAGCAAAGGAAGGAAGCCAACATCACACGAGCATCATCGATCGCTGCGTGCAAGGCGGCGGGCCTCACCGTGTTCGCCAAGCGCGAGGAGCGTTTTGGTTTTTCGCAAGCAAATGCGGACGAAATCAGCGACCAGATTCCCGATACGCTCAAACATGCAGGGCCCCTATGTGTTTAACCTCATTTTTCCGTGTGCGGTAGAATGGAGTCGTTGAGATCGCGAACGCCTTAAAGGGAGAGTTTTTGTGGATGCGCATCTGGATGGGGGCTCTTCCGCCCCGCTGTATCAACAGGTGCTCGATTTGCTTAAGAGCGATATCGAACAGGGGACATATCCCGTTGACTCGCAGATTCCAACGGAACTTGAGCTTTCTAAGATGTACGGCGTGGGAAGGGTCACGGTTCGCCGCGCAATAGAGGAGCTTGTGGGCGAGGGGTATCTCACCAAGCGGCAGGGGCGTGGTACGTTTGTGACCGCGACAAAGATAATTCGCAAGGTGCATCAGAAGGACGATGTTCAGAGTTTTACCCAAGCATGCGCTGAAAACGGCATGAAGGCGGGCGCTCGCGTCGTTGCCCGCAAGACCGTTGCCGCCGATCGCGACCTCGCTTCTTTCTTTGGCTTGGATGAAGGCTCTGACCTCATCTTGGTCTCACGCGTGCGTACCGCAGACGGCGTGCCGGTCCTGTTCGAGAACAACTACTATCCTGTCGATGGATTCGAATTTCTCAAAGATATCGGTCTCTCCAATTGTTCGATATTCGAGGCCGTGGGGGAGCGTACGGGTAGGTATCCCTGCTCGTCCGATCCCTGCAGGCTGGAGATCGCCCGTGCGGGAATTGATGCCGCCCGCGAGCTCAAGGTCCCAGTAGGGGAGCCGCTGTTCTTCATGAACGCGGGCTTTCTCGATTCCAACGGAGAGCGCTTCTGCTATGGCAGACAGTACTACGTGGGTTCGCGCTACAGCTTCGATATCTAGCGGCTCTGTCTCACACAGCGCTGTTCTCGTATTGCCGCGGCAGGTCCGTTTAGCGCGTAAAAGTTACCACTTATAGAACAACCTAATATGTTTCTTGACCGACGCCTTCATGCAGGTTATACATAGAACAACCTAAGATGTTTGCCTATACGTGAAGGATTTTTGGCAAGCATCGTTGCTCTGGCAGGAGGTTAAGAATGCCGGATGCCAAACAGGAGAAGCCCAAGCGCAGATTCCATCTCCAGCTTCCCCATGTGTACACCATCGCGTTCATGCTGATCGTGTTCTTCGCGGTGCTCACATGGATCGTCCCATCGGGTCAGTTCGACCGCCAGACCATTCAGACGGCCGCGGGCGAGCGAGAAGTCGCCGTAGCCGGAACGTACCAAGAGGTCGACAAGGTCTACACCGATTCGGAGACGGGGGAGACCGTCGATCTGCGACAGGGCATCGATGCCGTCCTGCAGGCTCCCGCCAAGGGCATTCAGGCTGCGGCCGATGTCGTCGCGTTCGTCCTGCTGATCGGCGGATCGTTCGCCATCGTCACCAAGACCAACGCCCTAAACGCCGGCATGAGCCGCGTGATCAAGAAGCTGAAGAACAAGGACATCTTGATCATCCCCATCTCCATGATCCTGCTCTCGATCTGCGGCACCACGTTCGGCATGTCCGAGGAGGCGCTGCCGTTCTACGCGATCTTCATCCCCATCATGCTGAGCATCGGGTATGACTCCATGACCGCGTTCATCATCTGCTTCCTCGGCCCCAACCTTGGTTACTGCGCATCCACTATTGATCCTTTCAACGTGCTGATCGCCCAGGGCGTTATCGGCATCGAGGGAAATCCCCAGCTTTGGCTCCGCGCCATCCTGTGGGTCATCTTCACCGCCGCGGGCATTTTCTGGGCCATGCGCTACGCGCGCCGCGTCAAGCTCGATCCCAAGTCCTCCATCACCTATGAGGACGATAAGCAGAAGCGCATCGAGTTCTCTGTCACCGATGCCTCTATCGAAGAGGAGTTCACGCTTCGCCACAAGCTCGTCCTCATTGATTTCGCGGTCGGCATGGGCGTTATCGTGTGGGGCCTCGTTACCCAGGGCTGGTATATGGACGAGATCTCCATGGTGTTCCTGGCCATGGGCCTTCTTGCCGGCATACTCGGCGGCCTGGACGAGAAGACCATTGCGGAGGAGTTCGTCCGCGGAATCGCCGACTTCGCCTACGCAGCCTGCATCATCGGCATCGCCCGCGGCATCCTGGTCGTCGCAGAGGGCGGAATGATCATCGACTCTATTCTTAACTGGCTCGTCGGACTCCTTGCGGGCGCTCCGTCCTTCATCTATACCACCTTCATGTACATCGTCCTCGGCCTGCTTTCGCTGCTGGTTCCTTCCAGCTCCGGCCTCGCTGCACTCACCATGCCCGTCATGGGCCCGCTGACCGAGCTTATGGGCCTCAATCCCGGGGCTGCCGTCACCGCTCTGCAGTTCGCGAACCAGACCGTCAACACCATCAGCCCCGTTGCGGGCATGACCGTCGCGGGTCTTGCCGTGGCGAAGATCTCCTTCGGGCAATGGTGGAAGACCATCTGGAAGTTCTTTATCTTCATGGTTCTGTTCGGATTGGTCGCGACTGTGATCTCCGGCCTACTGCCGATGTAGGAGGTGCCCGGTGTTTGATCGTTCGCTAGTATTGCTGTCCCGCAGCATCTTTACCGGCCTTTCCGATGAACCGATCGACGGATATGTTTCGATTCGCGGTAATCGCATCGAATCCGTGGGCGCCTCTGATCGGGCTGCCGAATATACTGCGCATGCGGACGAGGTTCGCGACCTTGGCTCCAGAACCGTCATGGCAGGCCTTGTCGACGTGCACACGTTCTTTACCGGCTGGGTGCTCCGTCGCATCGGCGCCGATCTTATCGATGCGACCTCGGCAGATGATGTTTTCACCGCGATGTCGAATTGGAAGGAGGAGCGGCCCCAGGCCCCTATGGCGTTGGGCATGAACCTTCCGGAGACCCTTATGGGTGACGACTTGGTTGATATGTTGGACGAGAAGTTCTCATCCACGCCTGCCGTCGCCTTTACTGCCGGCGCGGAGACCTGCGTGCTCAACTCCGCCGCATCTGCGCGCTATGGTTTTACGCCCGAGGCTTGCTATGCCGAGATGATTTGGCACCTTATGCGCGATTATCTACCTCTTCAGGAAGTCCGCGATGCGTATGGCGACTACATGACCATGCTTAACTCCCGTGGCGTCACCGCCATCAAGGAGATGTGCTTTGACGATTATTACGGATTTGCGGACGAGATGTATCGCCGCGAGCAGGAAGGCGAACTTACGGTTAGGGTCGACATGATGAGCCAGCCCGTCGGGCATGGAGCCGACCTTGATTACGCCTGCTCGGCGCGCGACCGCTTCCAAGGAGACTTCGTCAGGTTCTCCGGCTTCAATCGCATGACCGATCGCGGCGTGTGGTGCGGCCTGGCCGAGATGATCGATCCCTACGAGGAGGGGGCCGATGCGGGTGCCGGCGGAAAGACCGTGGTCGAGGAGCCCGAATGGGACCTCATCTCTCGCGAGCTGTCCGAGATCGATGCCCAGGGATTCCGCTACTCCCTGCATTGCCAGGGGGATGGGGCCGTTCGCAAGACGATCGACCTGTATGAGCGGCTACCGCGTGATGAGTCGGGAAGGCTCGCTCGCAGGCATTCGATTACGGACCTTGAGAACTCCGATCCAGCTGACCTGGCGCGCATGGGCGCCATCGGCGGTATCTGCGAGGTCTATCCCCAGATCCTTACTCTTGATAAGCGCGAGGATTGCCTTTCGACCATGCGTCGCCAGATAGGAGAGAAGAGGCTCTCCCGCAGCTGGAACCGTCGCGCCATGGTGGATGGCGGATGTGTGCTGTGCTGCGGAACCGATCTTCCCCTCCTTATCCCGCATCTAGGAGATTCGATCTACAGCGCCTGCGGAGGGTACTTCGCCGACGGTTTGGACGTCAACCCGCAGAATACCGTTAGCGTTGCCGAGCTGCTGCGGGCATGGACTGCCGGGGGTTCCTACGATCTGGTTCGCGAGAACGATTTCGGCACCCTCGAGGCGGGCAAGCTCGCGGACATCTGCGTTTTGGACCGCGATATGTTTGCGGTGGACCCCAAAGATGCCAGAGACATCCAGGTCTCGCTCACGCTGAGCGATGGTCGGGTCGTGTACGAAGATTGCTAGGAGAGGAGATGCCCAGCATGGATTTAAACGCTTCCGCGCCCCGCCTGCGTCGCGAGCAGGTCGCCGGCATGAACATTCACTACATCATGTGGTCGCTCGATTATTTCCTTGATGTTCAGCAGCGCCTTGGCTTCAAAACCATCGAGCTTTGGGCGGCCGAGCCGCACGTGACGCTGGACCACACGGGGTATTTCGAGGCCGACAAGCTTCGCCGCAAGATCGAGTCCCGCGGACTCTCCGGGAGCTCCCTGTGCCCGGAGAACGTGGTGTATCCGTGGCAGTACGCTGCCAGAAAGCCCCTCCACGCGCAGCGGAGCCTCGCTTACTTCAAGCACGGCATCGAGCTCGCCGAGGTGCTCGGCGCCCCGTATATGTCCATCAACTCCGGTTGGGGCGATTGGGACGAGGACCGCGAGGAAGCTTGGAAGCGCTCTGCCGAGCACTTGGCGATTCTTGCGGACTATGCCGGCGAGCACGGCGTGACCCTCTGCATGGAGAGCCTGAGGCCGGAAGAGAGCAACTTGGTGGTTACACTCGCGGATGCCAGGCGCATGCTTGACCAAGTAGCCAACCCGCACCTTACTCCAATGGTGGACACTACTGCTATGGGAGTCGCCGGCGAGAGCCTTGAAGAGTGGTTTGCCGAGTTTGGCGATGGTGCCATAAGGAACATGCACTTCATTGATGGCGACCCATACGGCCATCTGGTTTGGGGCGATGGAAAGCACAGCATGGACGATTTCGTGCGTGTCCTCAACGCGCATGGGTTCGAGGGCTATCTTGGCCAGGAGATCACCGATGGAAGGTATTTCGATGATCCCGCAGCAGCGGACCGGCGCAACATGGACGCCTTCGAGAGGTATTTTGTCGACTAGCGCGTAGCTCCCATTCGCGTGGGGCAGTCAACACGCTTGACGAGAAGACTTGCAGTAAACGTTGGCGGATTCGTCCGCCGTATCGAAAGGAAGAATAACAATGAACGCACATGATCTCATCGCCGACGCAATCGCCGAAAAGGGCGGTTTCGATAGCGTCTTCTGGGTTGCCTGCGGCGGCTCCCTCATCGACCTGCTGCCCGCCCATGAGCTGCTTAAGCGCGAGGCGACTACGTTTGCCAGTGAGGCGTATACCGCCCGCGAGTTCGATATCATGCGTCCCAAGCGCCTGGGCGAAAAGTCCCTTGTTATCGCTTGCAGCCACTCCGGCAACACTCCCGAGGTAATCGATGCGTGCTCGATCGCCAAGGCGGCGGGCGCAACCGTTATCGCACAGACCGACAACGCCGGCTCCGGCATCGATAACGGTGAGTGGACGTGCTGGGTATATCCGTGGGGCGAGGGAGTTCCGCAGGCGGAGGTACCCGCCGGCATCTCTTTGGCTCTCGCTGCCGAGCTCTTGGATCAGCAGGAAGGTTATGCTGACCTTGCCGATATGTACGAAGGCATCGCCAAGATGGACCGGATCCTGCCTGCGGCTCGCGAGAAGGTCAACGCCGAACTTTGCGACCGTTTCGCTGCCCTGTGCCAGGACCACAAGTTCCTGTATATCTTGGGATCCGGTCCCGTGTTTAGCCAGACCTATGGCTTCGCTATCTGCTCGCTTATGGAGATGCAGTGGCAGAGCTGCGCCTATATCCACTCCGGCGAGTACTTCCACGGCCCCTTCGAGGTGACCGAGCCCGGAGTCTTCTACTTCCTGCAGATGTCTTCCAGTGAGTGCCGAGCCATGGATGAGCGCGCCCTCGCATTCCTCGAGACCCATACCGACACTCTTATGGTGCTCGACGCCATGGAGTACGGCATGGACCAAGTACCGGCAAGCGTTCGCGCGTTCCTTGATCCAATCCTGTTCTACGCGATGAACTGTGAGCTGCGCTCCGCTCGCGGCAAGGTGTTCGACCATCACCCGGACGTGCGTCGTTACATGGGCATCGAGAAGTACTAGCGATTTTAGAACGGGGCGCGAAGCGCGTTGAGACGTGCGAATCCTCGCGCCTCTTCTGCTCGCCGTAGCCACGGCGGTTTACCTGAATGGAGATAACCATGGCAGCCTATCCTATAAGCGTGCTCGGCTTTGGAGACAACGTTGTCGATAAGTACGAGCATATCAAGACTATGTATCCCGGCGGCAACGCAGTCAACTTCGCCGTCTTCGCCAAGAAGCTCGGTGTCGATCGCAGCGCCTACATGGGAATCTTCGGATCAGATGAGGAGGCCGAGCACGTTATAGCATCGCTTGAGGACGAGGGCGTCGAGCTTCTTCGCTGCCAGCAGGTCCTGGGCGTCAACGGCGCCGCTCGCGTGACCGTTGACAAGACCGGGGACCGTATCTTCCTGGGCTCCAATGAAGGCGGCATACGTGGCGACATGCGCTACGTGATAGACCGCTTCGCCGCCGAGTACGTCAGCGGCTTCGATTTGGTGCACAGCGGCAACTACTGCTTCACCGAGCGCGAGCTCCCCAAGATCAAGGCTGCCGGTGTGCCTATCAGCTTCGACTTCTCCGATGACTCCACCGACGAGTACTTCGAGCAGATTGCGCCATTTGTGACGTACGCCTTTATGTCCATGGGCGACGCTTCCCTGGAGGATATCAAGGCGAAGCTCGAGTGGGTGAAGGCCCTTGGCCCTCAAATCGTATGCGCGTCGCGCGGGAGCAAGGGTTCCGTCGCCTATGACGGCGAAAACTTCTACGAGCAGGGCATCAAGCCCGTGGCGCCCGAGGAGCTCAAAGACGCTATGGCGGCCGGCGATTCACTGCTGACGGCGTTTTTGGTCACCTATCTTTCCAAGAAGAAGGCCGGCGAGTGCGGCGAGGCCGCAATTCGCGAGAGCTTGGACTTCGCTGCCGGTTTTGCGGCGCAGACCTGCAAGATCGAGGGCAGTTGGGGCCACCCGCTGGTCTACGAGAACTAGTTTTTTGTCGTGGCGGGGTGTCTTGGGGCGCCCCGCATTGCGTTGGGAGTCAAGATGTCCGTTCGTGCCTGCGCGGCAGGATTTTGCTGTGCCGATGTCTACCAGAATCTGGATCCCCTGGGTTGCATCCAAGGGGGCCTCTCAGGAGCGCTTCGAGGGGTGCTTCTTGAGTATATGAAGGCAAAAGGGATATGCAATCTTCATATACGGCCTTCTTTTAGAGGGCGTTGTCCTTACTCTTTCATCTCCTTGCTTCTGGACATTTTGTCTATAGGCAAGAGTCCATGGTCGAGACCATGGTGAAGTTCTGCGGCTAGTAATTACTGCATCACATATCTGTTGTTACCTGAGAGGCTCGCTTTTGCGGGCCTCTTTGCGTTGCTATGGAGCCCTGGCCTGTCGATAAATAACGCGCCCGCTTGCTGGGGAGCAAGCGGGCGCCGTTGAGCGAATATGTTTGCGGCCATAGCCGCTGCAGGTGATGGGTTGTCGACTAGTTAGTCGTCGTGTCGGAATCGTCACCCGAGGCAGAGCCAGAAAGCGAAACCGTCAGCGTGATCGTGCTGTCGGTGGACTGCTTGCCGGTGGGGGAGACGCCCGTAACGGTGGCGTTTTCGTTGCCGCTCACGGGGTTGCCGTTCTGATCGCAGAATGCGATGTTGTAGAAACCGGCGTTGTTGAGCGCGGTGACGGCGGCGGAGATGCTCTTGCCGTACAGGTTACCCGGGACGCTGGCCTTGCCGGACTTCTTGGCGATGACGACGGTGATCGTGGCACCGGGCTTCTGCTTGCCGCTAGGGTTCCAGCTAATTACGGTGCCCTCGGTAACCGAGTCGTTTTCCTGGTAGCTCACGTCGACGCCAAAGCCAGCCATGTCGAGAGCGTTGCGTGCCTGGGCCTCGGTCATGTCGGTCAGATCGGGGACGGAGGTGGTGTCAGGACCGCTGGAGACCTTATACGAGATGGTCGTGCCCTTCTCGACTTCCTTGCCGGCATCAGTGCCCTGCTCAAAGACCTGGCCTTCGTCGGCCTCGTTGGCCTCCTCGGTTGCGTTGCCCTTCAGGCCCACGCTTGCCAGCGCGGCCTCGGCCTGGTCCTTGGTTAGGCCGACGAGCTGCGGAACCTCAACTTTCTCGGAGGGCTTGGGGCCCTTGGAGATCACCAGGTTCACCTTGGAGCCCTTGGGCTTCTTAGTGTTGCCGTTGGGGGTCTGCTCGGCAACCTTGCCCTCGTCGACATCGTCGTTATAGCTCTGGTCGACAGTTCCGACCTCAAGGCCGGCCTCCTTGATCAGCTCGATAGCGGTCTGCTGGTCCTTGTTAAGCACATCGGGCACCGTAACCTGCTCGCCCCCAAAGAGCCCGGTGGCGAAGGCCACCACAACGCCAACCACGGCGATTGCGGCGACTACGGCGGCGATAATCTTGTTCTTGTTGGACTTGGGCTGATCGACCTCGTAGGAACCGGTGGAACCCGAGACGGCGCTGCGGGGGTTGGTCTGTCCGCTTACGCCCGATACGGGGCGAACCATAGCGCGCGTGGAGTCAGACAGCTCACGGGTCTTGGTAGCGCCCAGGTCGCCCGCGGCGCCAATGATGCGCGTGGGCTCCGAGACGTTGACGGCACGGCCGGACAGGTAGCTGTTGAGCACCTGGCGCAGCTCGTCGGCCGTCTGGAAGCGGTTTGCCGGGTCCTTCTCCATGCACTTGAGGATGATGCGCTCCAGGTCGGCGTCGACGCCGGAGTTGATCTGGCTCGGCGGGATGGGGAGCTCGTTGACCTGCTTGAGCGCGACCGAGATGGCGTCGTCGCCGTCAAAGGGTACGCGGCCGGTGGCACACTCGTACATGACGACACCCAGCGAGTAGATATCCGAGGTGGGGCCGAGGTCCTGGCCGCGGGTCTGCTCGGGGCTGACGTAGTGGGCGGTGCCCAGCACGTTGTTATCCTGCGTGAGGTGGCTGTTCTTGGCGCGTGCGATGCCAAAATCCATGACCTTGATGTTGCCGTCGGGCAGCACCATGATGTTTTGCGGCTTAATGTCGCGGTGGATGATCTCGTGCTTGTGTGCGACCGAAAGCGCGGAGCTGATCTGCGAGCCGATCTGCGCGACCTTCTTGGGATCGAGGGCGCCGTGGCTCTTGATGCCGCTCTTAAGGTCGGTACCGCGCAGGTACTCCATGACGATGTAATAGGTGTCGCCGTCCTTGCCCCAGTCGTAGACGCCCACGATATAGGGGGAGGACAGGCCGGCAGCTGCCTGGGCCTCCTGCTTAAAGCGGGCGGCGAAGGTGGCATCGCCGGCATACTGCGGCAGCATGATCTTGACGGCAACCGTGCGGTCGAGGACCTGATCCTGTGCACGGAAGACGGTCGCCATACCGCCCGTTCCCACCTTATCCTTGAGGAGGTATCTTCCCCCGAGGACCCTCTGTTCCATTCCTGCTCCTAACATAACTATTCGCTCAACGATGTGTGTAGTACCAAATGTGTGGCCGCTGGGGCCGTGTGGAGCGTTGCCGCTAGCTCATCGGCCGCGGCGCGCCATAAGTATCCGCTTTGATCATGGGCATCACGCTCCCTGTGCGGCGAGCGCCGCGGTCAGGACGATGCCGGCAATCTTGGCCGCCTCGACATCGTGTTTGTCGTAATCCTCCAAGGCCACCGAGATGGCAACCGTGGGTGAATCGTAAGGTGCAAAGCCAACAAACATAGAGTTGACGTTGGTGCCGCCGGTCTCGGCCGAACCGGTCTTGCCGGCAACCTTGACGCCCGGAATCTGGGCATCGGTGCCGGTACCGGACTGGACGACGGCGAGCATGGCCTGCTTAACCTGGTCGGCCGTGGCAGAGCTGACAGCCTGGCCCAGCGAGCGGGACTGCGTGGTCTTAACCACGGTCCCGTCCGGGGCGAGTATCTGTGACACAAAGAACGGGTCCATGACCACGCCGCTGTTGGCGATAGCGGCAGCGATCACGCAATTCTGCATAACGGTGGTCTGCGGGCCAGGCGTGTGGTCCATGCCGACGGGCTGGCCGGCGCCTGCCCAAGCGGTCTCCCACTCGGTCATAAGCGACGGGTCGGCCATGATGGAAGCCGCGGTGGTCAGATCCTGACCGAGCTTTTGACCGTAGCCAAAGGCATTGGCAAACTGGACGAGCGAGCTGGCACCGACCTCGTTGGCCACCTGGCCAAAGACGACGTTGGACGACACGGCGAAGGCCTGCTGCAGGCTGATGGTGCCGTAGCTCTCGTTGGCAGAGTTGGTGACCGGCGCGTTGCCGATGTCCATGGAGCCGGGCGCCTGGTACGTGCTGGTAAGGCTGGCGGTGCCGGTTTCGAGCGCCGCGGAGAGTGTGACGACCTTAAAGGTCGAGCCCGGGGTGTACAGCGCGTCCATGGCACGGTCGTACATGGAGCCGTCCTCGCCGCCGCCCGACTGGAGCAGCGCATCGATGTTGGTGTTGTCGTAGGTGGGCGAGCTCGCACACGCAAGGACCGCACCGGTGCGCGGATCCATGACCACCACAGCGCCCTTAAAGCCCTTGAGCGCCTGCTCGGCAGCCGTCTGGATGCGCGAGTCGATGGTGAGCTTGGCGGTATTGCCCGGCTGGGTCTGTCCCGCGAGCGACGCGATGGCGTTGTTCCAGCTGGAGTAATCCTTGGAGCCGGTGAGCGTATCGTTCATGACGCTCTCGATGCCGGCGGTGCCGTATTGCTGGCTCACGTAGCCCACTACGTGCGCGGCCATGTTGCCGTTGGGGTAGGAACGGGCGTAGGTGCCGTCCTCCTGTTGCAGCGACTCGGCTAGTGTCACGCCGTCGGACGTGATGATGGAGCCACGCTGGATGTACTTGGAGCGGGCGATGGTGTGGTTGTTGGTCGGCATGTCCTGGTAATCCTTCGCCTTGATGACCTGGACATAGGTGAGGTTGCCGATAAGGATGGCGAACAGCGCCGTAAAGGCAAACACGGCACGAGTCAGACGGTTGGCAAGTGCAACGCGGCCGAGCACGCCGGACTCTGGCGTGTCGAGCAGGCGACGTCGCATGCGAGAACCCGCGGAGTGGTTGCCGTGGCTGTAGGAAGGTGCGCTGGCAAAACGCGTACCGGTCGGGGCAGCGGCGGATGCGACCTGGTCATCGGTGATGGCGGCCATGGTGCCGGTGCCGGTGAGCTCGGCTTCGCGTCCGGTTGCCTCGTCGCCGGCGCGCAGCAGCAGCGCGACGATGATAAAGCTCGCCAGCAGCGAGGAGCCGCCCTGGCTCATAAAGGGCAGGGTGACGCCGGTCAGCGGAATCAAGCGGGTTACGCCGCCAACGATTAAGAATGCCTGGAAGCTGATGGCCGCCGTAAGGCCGGTCGCGCTAAAGGCGGCAAGGTCGGACTTGGCGCGGGCGGCCGTGGTGAGGCCACGCACGGCAAAAAGCATAAACAGGATGAGCACGGCGCCGCCGCCCAAAAGGCCCATTTCCTCGCCGATGGCCGAGAAGATAAAGTCGGACTCGACGACGGGGATGTTGTTTGCCATGCCGTTGCCAATGCCGACGCCAACCAGGCCGCCGTCAGCCAGCGAGTAAAGTGACTGTACGATCTGGTAGCCTTGGCCCTGGGCGTCCTTAAACGGATCGACCCAGACCTGAAAGCGCACCTGCACGTGCGACAGGAACTTGTAGGCGCCCACGGCTCCAACGGCCAGCAGCGCAAGGCCGATGATGACGTACGAAAAGCGTCCCGTGGCAACATAGAGCATCAGCAAAAAGATGGTGTAGAACAGGACGGCCGAGCCCAGGTCGCGTTCGAAGACGACGATGAGCAGGCACACGCCCCACACGGCAAACAGCGGCAGCAGCAGGCGGAAGCGCGGAATCTTGAGGCCCAGGATCTTGCGGTTGGAGATGGAGAGCAGCTCGCGGTTCTCGGCCAGATAGCCTGCCAGGAACAGGACGATGAAGACCTTGGCGAACTCGCCAGGCTGGATGGTGAAGCCCGCGATGCGAATCCACAGCTTGGAGCCCGAGATCGTGGTGCCGATAAAGATCGGCAGCATCAGCAGGATGATGCCGATAATGCCGAAGGTGTACTTGTAGCGCATGACCACATCGAGGTTCTTGACCAGCGCGAGCGTTCCCACCATGAGCGCCACCGAGACAAACAAGATGATGAGCTGCGAGATGGCGAGGTCGGGGGCCAGGCGCGTCACGAATGTGATGCCGATGCCCGAGAGCACAAAGACGATGGGCAGGATGGCGGGGTCGGCGCCGGGCGCCAGGATGCGCACGGCGATATGCGCCGCGGCGAAGGCGGCGAACAGGCCGATCGGCACGGCGAGCGTCTCAAAGGAAATCGTGGCGCCCGCGGTGAGCACGTACATCGCATAGAGCAGGATGACGGGGAACGCCGAGGCGATGAGCAAGAGCAGTTCGGTGTTGCGGCGACTCATAAGCGGCACTCCCTTTCTAATTCTTATCGGAGGCTTCGGCCTCGGCTGACTGTTCGGCGGTTTTCTCGGAATCTGACTCGGAGGTGGATTCCTGATCGGTGTTGTCGCGAATCGTTTGCGCGTCAATCACCTGACGGGTCTGCTCCTCGTCAATCTGATGGCGGTACTTGGAAATGGTGTCCTGCGCATCGTCGACATTCGTTTGCGGAATGCCTGCCTTCAGGCGGTTTTGCGTGTCTTCGGGCAGGTCGGACAGTTTGATGCTGGTTTCGCTCTCGAGCCAGTGGAGCTCGACTCCGAGCGTCTTGCCGGGCAGGCCGCGCCAGACGGCGACATTGCCGTGGTAGGTTCCCAAGTAATAGGAGCCAGTGACGCCCGTGTATGCCCAGATGCCTGCTACCAGCACAAAGACAAGGGCCAAGACGGTGGCGATGGTGACATTGCGGCGTCGGACGCGTTTTGCCTCGCGCATGACGCCGTCGTCGACCAGGTCGACGACCACCACGGTCACATTGTCGTGGCCGCCGGCGGCGAGCGCCGCGTCCACCAAGTTGTCGACACAGATCTGTGCGCTCGAGGACTGCGTAGCGATGTTCTCGATATCGCTATCGGGAATCATGCTCGAAAGACCGTCGGAGCACAGAATCAGGCGGTCGCCTTCCTCGATGTGCAGGGTAAAGTGGTCGGCATACATGGCGGGATCCGAGCCCAGCGCGCGGGTGATGACCGAGCGGTTGGGGTGGACGCGGGCCTCGTCGGCCGTAATCTCGCCGGCATCCACGAGCTCCTCCACGTAGGAGTGGTCGCGGGTCACGCGGATGAGCGTACCCTCGTGGAGCAGGTAGGCGCGCGAGTCGCCCACGTGGGCGATGGCGAGCGTGTCGTTTTCGATGTAGGCGCAGGTGGCCGTGCATCCCATGCCGGGTTTGCCCAGGCCGTTGAGGGCGGCCTCGATCACGGCTGCGTTGGCGGCCTCGACGGCTGCGGCCAGGCGCGCGGCGTCGGCGGACTGCGGCGCCGTCTTGGCGATGGTCTCGACGGCGATGGAGGATGCCACCTCGCCGGCGGCGTGTCCTCCCATGCCGTCGCACACGCAAAAGAGCGGCGACTGCACCAGATAGGAGTCCTCATTGTGCGGGCGTACGCATCCGACGTCGGAGCGGGCGCCCCACATAAGCTGCGTGGTGGTGCCGGCGTCGTAGGTCGAGTCGGTCTCGATGCGCTCGTCGGTCAGCGGCTCAAAGCTCATGGTCGAGCCGGGATCTTTGAGCTTTGCCTCCACGGCCGCGACATCGATCTCGGCGGTGTCGCCGGGGGAGACGGTGTCGGCATCGTCTCCCGACTCGACGTCGGAGACGTCCGGAAGGTTGAGATCTTCGGTTACGCGGTCGGCGGGATCGCCGTCCTGCTGCGGCTCGGCAGCCGTCGGCTCGGGCGTCGCAAAGTGCGACGGCGCAGGCGTGCTCTGGGGTTGAGCGGAGGACTCGGGAGCTGCGGCGGGCGCGGCAACGGGCTGCTCGACTTCGGCAGGCGTTGCAGATGCGGGTGCCGCCTCGCTTGCCGGGGCGACGGGGAATACCGGCGCGGCAGGCTCGGGGGCTGCAAACACGGTAGCGCTCTCGTTGATCGCCTCGGCGACGGGCTCGGCAAAGTGGGCCGGTGCGGGCGTTGCCTCCGGTTCCGCGGGCTGCTCGGCAGCGTGCGCGCCGATGGGGGCATCGAGCTGCTCGGTGTCGGCGTCCTCGTCATCGACGAGTGCCGGATATTCTTGAGTTACATGCGAAAGAGGCAGGGAGAACACCGTGTCCTCGGGCTCCACGGTCGCAGGGCGCGTCGGAGCGGCATGAGCCGGCGCAACTGCGGGTGCAGTCGGCGTCTCGGGCATGGTTGCGGACTTGTTCTCCTCGTCGATCATCGACGGTTCACCTTCATGACCACATCGCCAATCTGGACTTCGTCGCCCTCACGCAGCGTCGCGGGCTCCACGAGCTGGCGGCCGTTGACGAGCGTGCCGTTAAGCGAGTTGAGGTCCTCGATGATGAGCGCCGGGCCCTGCAGCGAAAAGCGCGCATGCGAGGCCGAGACGAACGGTTCGTTGATGCAGATGTCCGAAGATGGCGAGCGACCGACGATGACGGGGCCGAGCATGTCTACGTGGATGCCGCGGATACCGCGCGGACCCTTGTCCACATCGATCGTCCAAATGGCCGAGTCGCGGCGCTGCCCGCGCACAAGTCCCACGCCGGTCTTCATGACGGCGAACAGGAAGATATAGAGCAGGGCGACCAGGACGATGCGGCCTGCAAAAAGGACGATATCGATGTTCATAAGCGACTATCCCCTAAATTCAAAGGTGCTCAGGCCAAACGTCAGCAGATCGCCGTTGCGCAGCGGGCAGCGCGTAATGCGGCGGTTGTTGACGAGCGTGCCGTTGGTGGAATTGAGGTCCTCGATCGACCAATCCGAGCCCGTAAAGGTGAGCTGGGCGTGGCGGCGCGACACGTTGGGGTCGCGCAGGGCAATGTCGGAAACTGAGCGCTCGCGACCGATGGTCACCTGTGCGGAGGTGATGCTATGGCTCTCGCCGCTCACGACGTCGACGAGCTGGGCGAGCGGGCGCTGCGGGGCGCGAGTGCTCGCCATGTTGGAGGCGATGCCGGCTGCGGCGCCTAGGCCCACGGCGGCACCGGTCGCGGCGGCTCCGCCCATGCCGGCAAGCGCGTCGCGCGAGACGGTCTGCGGCACCGGGATGGGTGCGGCGGCGGGGTCGGGGACGCTAGGCGCGAAGGGGTCTGCCACGGCAAGCGGGTCGGGAGCGGCGGCGCGAGGCGTCGGCTGCTGCTGGGGCATGGCGGCGGGGCGCTGCTGCTGCGGGGCAGCAAACTGCTGCTGGCCGGCGCGCGGGGCGCTGGCGGCACGGCTTGCCGCGGAGTTGTTCTGGCCCAGGCCGTTCTGATAGGCGCGCTCTTCTTCGTACAGGCGGCCGAGCGTGGGGGCATCGACGTTCTCGGCAAAGACCGAGAACTTGCCGGCGCGCAGCTGCGGATCGATCATAAAGCGCACGAGGGGCTCGCCGACAAAGACATAGCGGCGCTTTTCGGCCTGCGCCTTCACAAACTCGCGGACCTCGCGCGAAAGCTCGGGGTAGAACGGGGCGAGCATGGGATCGTCGTCGGCGGCGATAAGGATGGTATAGAGTGCCGGCGCCGTGTTGACGCCGTTGATCACCAGAGTCTGATCCTCCATGTCGCGAGCGGCCTGCTTGGCAAGCTTCTTAAAGGAGAACGGGGCACGGGTGGCACCGAAGATGCCGGCCACGTGGTCCTCGAAGATGTTCAGGAAGTTCACGAAAGATCACTCTCCGTATAGGTTCTTTGGTATCCGAGCAAATATAGGCATATCCCAACGATTATAGAGGATAGGGTTCCCGCAACCGCCGCCTTGGCGACGACCGCGGCTGCAAGGCTGGCAATTTCCATATGGTGTGCAAGACAGGACGCCGCTGCGCAGCCGATGCCGGTGACAGCGATGGCGGCGATTGCGGCAAGGTTTGAGCCCTGATCGGCACGCTTGGCATGGGCATTGAGCAGCGCGGATGACGCTGCGGCAGTTGCCGCGACTAGCCCAAAGGCAGCCCAAAGGAGCGGGTCTCCCAGCGCTGCGGCAACGTTACCGAGCCCCAGCACGCCTCCGGCTGAAAGCGCGACCGTGGCCAGACGGGCAAAAAGCGCGCCCATGCCCGTTGCCGCGGCGGCGCTTGCCGGGCCGAGCCAAAATGACGCGACGCCGCCGGCGACCCCAGCTGCCAGGAAGGTATTGCCGGTCAGACAGCCAAGCGCGAGTGCACAGGTGAGCGCGGCGCTCGCGGCAGCCTCGGTGCGACCCCAGGCGATCCACCAACCGGACATGGCAGCGGCAAAGATCACCGCGACCGGCAGCATCGACAGGATGCCCTGCGCCTGCATGGTGGCGTTGGCCATGAGCACCAAAAAGCCCACAGCCGAGATGGCCGAGCCAATCTGGGGGGCCAGGCCAGCCGCCGCTCCGATCGCGATGGCCGCAATGACCAAGCCGGGAAGCGCCGCGACCCCGGCCGTTTGCATCAGCAAAAAGCTAAAGGTGCCGCACGTTAGCGCCGAGATAGCGCGCATGGTGTAGTCGCGCGCATGGCTCCAGCGCGTGCCCGCCCAGCCAAGTGCGGGGTCGACCTCGATGGCTTCGTCCTCGTAGTGCGACGGCTCGATATCGTCGAGCTCCTGCTCGTCATCCGAAAGCTCGCCAACCATTTGTTCCAGGCTGCGACGGCCCTCGCGTACGCTGCCCAGACCGGCAAGGAGCTGGTCGCAAAATGCCTCGATGCTGCTGGGGCGGTCCTGCGGCATGGGGGAGAGCGCGCTCATGAGCGCGGCCTCGGCTCCCGGGGGAAAGTGTGGTATCAGCTCGCTGGGATAGGTGGCGCCGCCGATGATGCGGTCGAGCGAGTCGGCGGGCGTGGCCGCCATAAAGGGAGCGCTGCCGCACAGGCCCTCATAGATTACACAGGCGAGGGCAAAGACATCGGCGCGCTCATCGACCGTGCCGGTCTCGATATCGAGCTGCTCGGGCGGCATGTAGCCGATGGTGCCGCCGCGCGAGCCGCCAAAGCCACCGGCGGACGACAGTCGCGCCATGCCAAAGTCGGTGAGCTTTACATTGCCCGAGTGGTCGATGAGCACGTTGGCGGGCTTAATGTCCAGGTGGAGTACGCCATTACTATGGGCGAAGGTGAGCGCCTGGCCTAGGGCATCGGCAATGGCCGCGGCCTCGTCAAAGGTAAGTGAGTGACCGTCCACGCGGTGCAAAAACTCGGCCAGCGACATGCCATCGACATATTCCATAACCAGGTAGGCATAGGCTGTGTCGTGCGTAAAGTCGATGACCTGCACGATGTTGGGATGTTGAAGCATGGCGGCAGTGTGCGCCTCGCGCAGGACATCCATGATGTCGCTGGCGGGCATGCCGACACCGTTAATAAGGGGGATGCGCTTAATGGCGACGCGGCGGCGCAGGTGCGTGTCGCGGCAGATCTCGATGGAGCCAAAACCGCCGGTCGCAAGTGTCTCGAGCGGCTGGTACCGCTTGAGCAGCTCGCGAGAGCTGGTGCCCTCCAAAGGAACGTCCGGCGAGAACCGGGCGGTATGTTGCGAGAAAAGCGGCATGGCCAACCCTCGTGCGTTTAAAGTTCGTTTGCGAGCGGCGGGCGCGGGGCCGAGCCGTTCGCGGTGGCATAGATGCTGCTAGTGTAGCACGCGCAGGTGGGCGACATTCAATTTAAGCTCCGTCTGGGGTCTGGACCCTGCGTCCGGCCTAGTGCTTCTTCTTGTTCTTCTTCCGCTTGCGCTGCTTGCCCTTGTTGTCCTGGGGCTTGTCGCCCTGCTTGGCCTCGGCAGCGGCCTTCTCGGCCTTCATTTTCTTCTTCTTGGTCTCGATGCGGAGTTTTTTGTTGATGCGCGCCTTAAGGAAGGCGCCAAACTGCTCGGCATCGCCACGGACGAAGGTGTCCTTAGGAATCGTCACGCCCTGGTCGGCGAACATGGCCACAAAGATGCGCTCGCCGTCGAGCACGTGGTCGAGCTTCTCAAACGGGAAGAACTGTGACTTGCCGCTCTTGCCCCAAACCATCAGGCCGTCCTCGTTGGCGGCGACGCGGCGATAGCGGCCACCCATGGACTCGTCGGCCTCAACGGCGTCGATAAAGTCGCGGGCGAGGGTGTGGTGCAGGTTTTTGCTCCACCAGGCCAAAAAGGCGCCGAACACGATCAGGACGACGCCAAACTTGATCCAGTTGCCGCCGGCCACCAGCATGCCGATGCCGATGAGCGCGGCAATTGCCGCGGCGACATACAGCGAGCCGCGACGCCTGGGCGAGGCGACCAGGCGGGCGAAGTCGGTGACCAGGTCGTTTTCGTACTGGTACTCGTTGAGGTACAGGATGCCGTCGTCGGCTGCGGCCTGCTCCTCGAGCGCGACCTCGACCTGGTCGGCTGCTTCGGAGGGGACGAGGTTGCTCTCTGCGTCTGCCATGCTCTTTGGACTCCTATCGCGGCGGGCTCGCCGTACGGGTATTATGGAATGCAGTATGCCGTGCGACCGCATGGCCGCCGCGGCAACAAGACTCAGTATACCCGGGGGAGCACCCATGGAATCGTTGTACCGAAAGTATCGCCCGCTCACCTTTGACTCCGTGGTGGGCCAGCAGCATATCGTCTCGACGCTCGAGCACGCCATCACCGAGGGGCGCCTGTCCCACGCCTACCTGTTCTGCGGACCGCGCGGCACGGGCAAGACCACCATGGCGCGCATTCTGGCCAAGGCGCTGCTGTGCCGCAATGCCGAGGCGGCGCGCGCCGAGGGTGCAAGCGGCTGCATGCCCGACGGTACTTGCGAGGAGTGCGAGCTCATTGCCGAGGGTAACCACCCCGATGTCTACGAGCTCGATGCCGCCTCCCGCACGGGCGTGGACAATGTGCGCGAGGAGATCATCAACTCCGTCAACTTTGCCCCGGTGCGCGGCAAGTACAAGATCTATATCATCGACGAGGTCCACATGCTCACGACGGCGGCGTTCAACGCGCTGCTCAAGACGCTTGAAGAGCCGCCGGCGCACGTGATCTTTGTGCTGTGCACCACCGACCCGCAAAAGATTCTGGAGACCATCCTCTCGCGCTGCCAGCGTTTCGATTTCCATCGCATCGGCAACGAGGATATTGAGCATCGCCTGGCATACGTGTGCGAGCAGGAGGGCTTCGATTACGACGACGAGGCACTCGCCATTGTGGCGCGCCATGCCAAGGGCGGTATGCGCGACGCGCTTTCCACGCTGGAGCAGCTGAGCGTCTTTGGCAACGGTTCTGTGCATGCGGACGACGCCCGCTCGCTTTTAGGCGAGGTTTCGGACCAGATTCTGGGCGAGTTTTCCCGCGCCATTGCCGATCGCGATGTTGCCGAGCTGTATGGGCTTATTCGCGCGCAGGTCGAGGAAGGTAACGATCTGCTGGAGCTGACGCGCGACCTGGTGGCGCACGTGCGCGACGTGTATGTTGCCTGCGTTGCCCGTGCCCGTGCCGAGTTGTTTGAGGGCGGCTCCGAGCAGGCCGAGGCGCTTGCTGCCGAGGCCGCTGCCTTTGGCGAGCATCCTGCCGACCGCCTGGCTCGTGTGCTGACAGTGCTCGACGATGCCGCACTGGAGATGAGGGGCGCGAGCGACGTGCGCCTGGTGCTCGAGATTGCCTGCACGCGTCTGGCGCGTCCCGAGGCTGATTTAACGATTGAGGCATTGGCCGAGCGCGTGGCACGCCTGGAGGCCATGGTTGCCAACGCCGCCGTGCCGGCGAGCGTGGCTGCTGCTCAGGCCGCCGCGCCTGCAGCATCCGTACCCGCTGCTGCCCAACAGCCGACGCTCATTTCGGGCGCCCGCGCTGCCGCCCCGGCGGCATCCGCTGCCCCCGCTGCTACGTCCGCGCGCCAGGGCGGTATGCCTTGGGACCGTGGTGCTGCCGCTCCGACGGCTCAGCCTGCGCCCCGTTCTGCGTCCGTGTCAGCTTCCAAGCCTGCAGCGCCTGCGCCTCAGCCTGCGCCGGCTCCGACGCCTCAGCCCGTTGCGGCCCCCGCGCCTGCCACCGCTCCGGCACCTAAGCCCCAGTCCAACAACGCCGCCCAGGTTGCCGCCGCCGGTGCCGCCGAGACGCCCGCGGTCGAGGATGCCGGAGAGCTGCAGCGCAAATGGGCCGAGGTTGTCGAGCGTGTCAAGGCGCGTCAGGCTTCCTACGCAGGGCTTTTGCTCAACGCCCGCGCCACGGCCGACGACGGCTCCAAGCTCACGGTCTCGTTCCCCGCGGGTTCGACTTTTGCCATTAAGATGCTCGGTCGCGCCGATACGCAGTCGGTGGTCCTGCCGACGGTCTGCGCGGTCTTCGGTCGTCGTACCGTCGACTATGTCCTGGATGGGGGTGGCACGCCGGCTCCTCAACATGAGGAGCATTCTCCATCTGCACGGGCTGCGGCATCTGCGGACCCGCAACCCGTGTCCTCGGCGGCCCCTGTATCCTCGAGCGCCAGCGCGCCGCAGCAGCAAGCGGCGCCGGTAGCGGCATCGACCCCGTCGGCGCCTAAGCCCGCAGCGCCCAAACCGGCTGCTCCGACACCCGCGCCCAAGCCCGTCTCACCCGCGCCCAAGTCGTCTGACCTGGGCAAAGCCCCCTGGCTACGCTCCGACAACCCCGCCGGCGCTCCTGTCACGGGTAAGCTCCCGACCGAGCCCGCACCCCGAGCGCCCGAGCGCGCGTCCGCTCCCAAGGCTCAGCCTGTCGCGCAGCCCGCGCCGTGGGAATCCGAGCAGGTGCCCTACGACGACGCTATGGTCGGCGGCTTTGCCGGCGATGCGAGCGGGGACGATCTGCCTCCGTTCGACGTGCCGGGTGCGGCGTCCGCGCCCAAGTCCGCTGCAACTGCCCCCAAAGAGGAGGGCGCTCCTGCAGCTCCCTGGGAGTCCAACCCCGGTGCGGGCAGCCCCTTCGGCCATCAGGGTGCAGCCCCGAGCATCCCGCAGACCGAGGACGAGGCCAAAGCCCTCATCCGCAGCGTCTTCGGCCAGTCCACCATCTTCAAACCGGTGGAGTAACCGTGCGGGCGGGTATGCTGCTCAAGAAGAGATCTCTTTGCCCGGGCGCATCTGTATTTCGGACATGTGCAACGCGGTGCCGCGTATCTCGCATTCGAGCAGACAGGTACGTGACGGTCGGCCTAGGATGCTGAGGTCGATACGATACGTCGCATGGCTGTCCGTGTGCTCGACTTGCTCGGCGTTGACGGTTGCTCCGATTGTCAAGAAAGCGCCTAGTTCGGCATCGACAATCTTGGAGTCCTTTATCTTGACCTTGAACTCTTGGTAGAGGGACGGGCTGTTGTAGTAAACGGTTCGGGTTCCGTCGGTGCACTCATCGGTCGCTTCCCATTTGACGACGGGCTGGTCCGAGCTGGCTATCAGCAGTTCTGCTCCAAAAGCTATGGCATGGGTGATGACAACCAGCAATGCCCAGCCGACAAAGAGATAGAGAACCACATATGCAACGGGGTGTTTTGAGCGGATGTTTTGGAGCGCGTTGGGGGCATTCATGGGGCACCTCCAAATTACTATCTATGACAATCAAATTATACCCTGCCGCCATGTGCGCCGCCTCGAGCAGCGGTTCGGCATTTAGCTATTTAGTGGCGCACATGAAATGCCGGATTCGGCTCTACTAGATTGAGTGTGCGATATTATGCAACCTTGCATAATTCGACCTTGCATAATCTTTGAGTGCGGTTTGTATTGGAGGACATGTATATCGACTGAGGTAACACGTCCGCCCCGCTCTCTCGCCGCGCGCCGTGGTACGATTTTTGAGTTTGAAAGTCCCGCCGTGCTCCGGCTGCCCTTGCAGCTCGGCGTGCGGCCGCACGTAAAGGAGCCATCATGGCCGGTATGAACATGCAGCAGATGATGAAGCAGGCTCGCAAGATGCAGGAGCAGCTTGCCGCCGCGCAGGAGAACCTCAAGTCCCAGACCGTCGACGCCTCTGCCGGCGGCGGCATGGTCAAGGTGACCGTTAACGGCGAGATGGAGCTCGTCAACCTCACCATCGATCCCGATGCGCTCGATCCCGAGGACGTCGATATGCTGCAGGATATGATCATGGCTGCCGTCAACGAGGCCGTCCGCGGCGTCAACGAGCTCGCCAACAAGCAGATGGGCGCCATCACCGGCGGCCTCAACATCCCGGGCATGCCGTTCTAAGACACGCATATATATGAGTGCCAACCACAGTCTGCAAAAACTGCTCGATGAGCTGGGCCGTCTGCCGGGCATTGGTCCCAAGTCGGCCCAGCGCATCGCCTATTACCTGTTGGAGGCCGACGCCGAGGAGGCGCGCCGCCTGGCCGAGGCCATCCTGGAGGTCAAGCAGGAGGTCCACTTTTGCAGCCGCTGCTTTAACTACGCCACGGCCGACGAGTGCTCCATCTGCCAGGACCCGATGCGCGATACCACTCGCATTTGCGTGGTGGGCGAGCCGCGCGATGTCCAGGCGATCGAGCGCACGGGCAGCTACCACGGCCTCTACCACGTATTGGGCGGCGTGATCAGTCCCATGGACAAGATTGGCCCCGAGCAGCTGCACATTCGAGAGCTGCTGGCACGCTTGGGCCACGAGGACATCCACGAGGTCATCATCGCCACCAACCCCAATATTGAGGGCGAGACCACGGCGAGCTATCTGGCCCGTACCATCAAGCCGTTGGGTGTCGAGGTGTCGCGTCTGGCAAGCGGCCTTCCCGTGGGCGGCGACTTGGAGTATGCCGACGAGCTTACGCTTGGCCGCGCCATCGAGGCCCGTCGCGCGATTTAGGTGGCGAGCCTGCTCCTGCCGTATGTTTTCCTCACAGTCGCACGGGGTAGTCATAATTTCCCCGTGCGACTGTGAGTTTGTTGTGCAACAAAGATGCTTCGTATCCGCTTATCGCATGGATGCTTCCGCTCGCATCCTTAATTTGCTCATTCGTTGCGCAACCTTTTGGGTTCGCTGATACACTCAAATATGGATTCGAATGAATGCGCCGCTCCCGAGCGGCGTGTTTTTGTTGTTTAGAGGCTTTAGCCTGTGCGGGGCGCGCAGCGCGCCGCATCAGAAACCAC
>UQXB01000001.1:0-83924 GCA_900544935.1 uncultured Collinsella sp. | reverse complement strand
ACTTTGACGAGTATGACTGCGTCGTGCTGCCCGGCGGTCTGCCCGGCGCCACCAACCTGCGCGCTGACCAGCGCGTCTGCAACGTAGTCTGCGAGTTCGCCGCGACCAAGCACGTCGCCGCCATCTGCGCCGCCCCGTTTATCCTGGGCGAGCTCGACCTGCTCGAGGGACGCCACGCTACGTGCTTCCCCGGCTTTGAGAAGAGCTTCCCCGAGGGCGCCTATACCGGCGACAAGGTCACGCACGACGGCAACATCATCACCGCCAGCGGCATGGCCCAGTCGCTCCCCTTTGCGCTTGAGCTGCTGCGCACGCTCGCCGGCGACAAGGCCGTCGAGAAAGTCGCCGAGGGCATTCAGCTATGATTTTGGCTTCGCAATCACCGCGCCGCCTCGAGTTGATGCGCGAGGCGGACTATGACATTCGCATCATTCCTGCCGATATCGACGAAACGCCGTTTGATGGCGAGGCCCCGCTCACGCTTGTCGAGCGCTTGGCACGCGCCAAGGCGGCTGCCGTTGCTGCCGAGTATGCCGAGCCCAATGAGCTGACGGTCGCGGCCGACACCATCGTCACCTTTGACGGCAAGATTCTGGGCAAGCCGGCAACCGAGGACGAGGCGCGCACCATGCTCCGTGAGCTTTCGGGCCGCACGCACCAGGTCGCAACCGGCGTCTGCATCGTTAAGGCAGGCGATACGGCCGCCCCGCATGCCGCCGAGAGTCTGTCCTTTGTCGATGTGACCGACGTGACGTTCTACGAGCTCACCGACGAGCAAATCGAGCACTACGTCGCCTCGGGAGAGCCCATGGACAAGGCCGGCGCCTACGGCATTCAGGGCACAGGAGGACGCATGCTCGTGCACGATATTTCGGGCGACTTCTATAACGTGGTGGGCCTACCCATCGCCCGCGTCGCGCGCGCGATTCAAAAACTCTCGTAATTGCATCTGGCGCTGGGTATTCCCCAGCGCCTACAATTTTGGCGTACCGTACGGATCCCGACCGGGCACAAGGCGCGGCGGAAAACCGATAGGAGTTAAACATGGATACACTGCTCGAGGCCATTGACGTCTGCGATGTCGATGGCTTTTGCTATGGCAACTATACGGACGAGGAGGCCGGCACCGGTTGCACCGTAATCGTGGCACCCGAGGGCGCCACCGGCGGCGTTGACGTTCGCGGCGGTGCTCCAGCATCGCGCGAAACCGACCTACTGCGACCCGAGAACACCGTCGACAAGGTCCACGCCGTCTGCCTTTCGGGCGGATCGGCCTTTGGTCTGGAGGCTGCAAGCGGCGTCGCTCGCGAGCTTGAGAGCCGCGGCATCGGCCTTCCCGTCGGCCCCACGCAGGTGCCTATCGTGTGCTCCAGCTGTATCTTCGACCTCGCCTTTGGCGATCCCACCGTTCGCCCCGACATTGAAGCCGGCATCGCAGCCGTGCGCAAGGCACTCGACAACACCCCCACCACGCTCGAACAGGGCAATGTAGGTGCCGGCACGGGTGCCACCGTCGGAAAGCTCATGGGGCCCACCACCTGCATGAAAGCCGGCCTTGGCGCTGCCGCCGTGGCGCTCGGTTCCGTTAAGGTAGGCGCCGTGGTTTCGGTCAACGCCTGCGGCAACGTGGTCGACCCCTTCACCGGCGAGTGGGTAGCCGGCATGCGCGCCGCCGCCGATAGCGACCAGATTATCGACATGGAACTCGCAGCCTTTGCCGCCGCCGGATCCATGCAGATGCCGCTCGACCGCACCAACACCACCATCAGCTGCATCGTCACCAACGTGGAACTCACTAAGGCACAAGCCACCAAGGTCTCCCAGATGGCCGCAGACGCCTACGCACACCCCATCCGTCCCACGCACACCACCAACGACGGCGACACCATCTACACCCTCGCCAGCGGCAAACTGGGCGCCCAGGCAAGCGCCGCCGTTCCCCTAGACCTGCTGGGCATGCTCGCAGTAAGGGCCCTGGAAACTGCCATCGTAAACGGAGCCAAAACCGCCAAAACCTCCCACGGCATCCCCGGCGCCGCGAAGTAGCCTAACCTGACCGGTTGCCCGGTGGGGCTTGGTTATGTTTGCTGCTCTACAGTCCTGGCTCGCACGAAGAGCACATTAAGTGCTCTTCGGCTCGTGCGGAACTCGCGACAAACATAGCCAAGCCCCACCGGGCAACCTACCAACCAGATTCTTTTCAGCCCAGGCCCCTGTGTACCGCGCGTCCAAGATCTTCAAATTCAAATAACCTGACAATCGATTCTTATAGCAGAGGCCCCTTGGCCTTTAGTTTGATACAAGTTCCGCACGAGCCGGAAAGCACTTAATGTGCTTTCCGTGCGAGCAGGACTGTTCGCAGTAGCAAACTAAAGGCCAAGGGGCCCAGTCAACCTATCAGCAGCGATTACTCAGCAGCTAGTTGAATTTGAAGATCTTTGAGGCAAGACGGTATAGGCCGAGTGTGGTTTTATCTCCGGCCCGTCCGCGCAGATTGGTGAAGAACCCGACCACGCCGTAGCGAGCGCGACGATACATGCGCTCGTCGTAGGCCTTCAAATCATTCCACAGCGTCTTTAGGCGCTCGTCGGCGCAATCTTCCTCGGAAAGCTTGGTGAGCACCGAGCAGATCGCCATCATCATGGTGAAGTAGCCCATCATGTACGAACGCAGGCGCGACGACTCAACATCGCTGTACAGGTGGTACGACTCCATCATGATACGCGTAACACGGAACTGCTGGTCCAGACGCTTGACCATCGTTGCCTCGTTGACGCTCTGACCTTCGCGGCCGATAAAGTAGCGGTAGAGGTCGATGTCGGCGTAGTACATGGTCTTGCAACGCGGCAGTGGCACGTAGGCGTAGATGTTGTCCACATAGAACGTGTGCGGCGGCATGGGAAGGTTGGACTCGCGCAGCACATCCGTGCGATAGCACAGGCTGTGCATGAGTAGGTTCTGGTCCAGGCGGAAATGACCGATCTGATCCCAGGAAAAGATCTTTTTGCGCGGCAGGGCAAATTTGTAGCCAATAGCGGTATGCGTGCCCTCGTAAACCTTCTCGTACACGTAGTTCGAGATAAACAGGTCAACGCGCTGATCGCGCTCTTCAAAGCCACGCAGAATCGACAGCATAGTCGAAAGAGCCGCAGCGTCGAGCCAGTCATCCGAGTCGACAACCTTGTAGTAGGTGCCCTGCGCCTCGCGCAGACCCGAAAGGACGGCAATACCGTGACCGCCATTCTCCTGGTGCACCGCGCGGATGATTCCAGGATAACGGGCCTCCCACTCGTCGGCCTTGGCGGCCGTCTCGTCCTTGGAGCCGTCGTCCACCACGATAATCTCGATATCGGTGGCGTAATTGCTCCCCTCCAAGATGGAGGTGATGCAATGGTCCATGTCCTTGGCGGCGTTATACGAGGGAATACCGAATGTTATGACTTTATGCATGGCAGGCGATAATCTCATCCGAAAGATCGAGGGCGGAATTGGTCACGGCGTCCATATCGTAGTAACGATACTCGGCCAGACGACCCACCGGGTGGAAGTTCGTCAGGTTCTGGACGCGCTCAAGATAGCGCTCATAGAGCTCACGGTTCTCGGGCTCAAGAATGGCGTAGTACGGCGTCTCGCCCGAGCCGGGCGTATAGGCCTTGGAGTACTCCTTCATGATGGTGGTCTTGCCGGGCAGGACCTGACCGGTCATGTTCTTGAACTCGGTGATGCGCGTGTAGTCCTCGCTCGTGGTGTAGTTGACGGTGCCCACGGGCTGGAACTGGTCCATATCGAGCGTCTCGAACTTCATATCGAGCGTGCGGTACGGCAACGCGCCCAAGTCGAGGTTGAACAGCTCATCGAGCGGACCGGTATAGACAATCTCACCGCCGTAGACCTTGCCGTCGACCTTGACGGTGGTCTCGTCGATCTCAAAAAGATCGCGGGCGTCCACGTCGCAGAACACGTCAATCAGGTCGTGGTCGAGCATGTGCTCAAAGAGCGCCGTGTAGCCCTCCTGCGGCATGCCCTGGAAGGGAGCTTGCGGGAAGTAGCGGTCATCATCGCCCACAAAGACGGGAACGCGGCCGGTGATCGAGGGATCGATCTGGTCGGGCGTCTGGCCCCACTGCTTCATGGTGTAATGCAAAAAGACGTTCTCGTAGACGTAATCGGCGACCTCGGCAAGATCCGGGTCGTTCTTCTTGCGCAGCTCCATGATGGGCACCTTGACGTCCTTGCCAAAGGTCTCCACGAGCTTCTGATACAGCTCCTCGCCGCGCTCGTCACCAAAAGCGAGCTTGAGACTCGCATGGTTGAAGGGCACGGGCATAAGGGTACCGTTGATGTTGGCGAGCACCTTGTGCTGATAATCCGTCCACTTGGTAAAGCGCGACAGGAAATTGTGCACGCGCTCGTTAAAGGTGTGATAGATATGCGGACCGTACTCGTGAATCAGGATTCCGGCCTCGTCAGTGCAGTCATAGGCATTGCCCGCAATGTGGCTACGGCGCTCCAAAACGGCAACACGATAGCCGATGGTCTCGGCAAGACGGCGGGCACAAACGGCACCGGCATATCCAGCACCGACGACAATCATGTCGTACGCGCCGGCGTTAAAGCCTTCAGGCAGGCCTGAGGTAATCTGCATCGATACTCCTTGTCAAAAGCCACGGGCTCGTTAGCTGGGCTTTTCTCGAACATTCTTCGAGACATATTTATCAGAGCGATTATAGCGCTAATGCGTCCTATAATGAGCTTGCCACACAAGGAAAGCTCAAGCACCGCGGCGTACATAATTGAAAGGTAAACCCGCTAGCAGCGGGTTTATTCGTGAACAGCCGGGCGCCTGGAGCTTAGTGAAACGCTTGTAAGGAGTAACATGAGCGATTTCCTTAACCGTATGAAGTCTGCCGCCAAGGCCGACCTTAAGACGATCGTCCTGCCCGAGGGCGAGGATCCGCGCACCATCGTCGCGGCCACCAAGATCATCGAGGAGGGCCTGGCAAAGATCGTCATCCTGGGCAACCCTGACGAGATCGACGTTCCCGGCGCCACCGTCATCGACCCGCGCAATGCCGAGAAGCACGAGGAGTACGCGCAGAAGTTTGCCGAGCTCCGCGCCAAGAAGGGCGTCACCATCGAGCAGGCTCGCGCCCAGGTGATGGACGCTACCTACTTTGGCACCATGATGGTCAAGATGGTCGATGCCGACGGCCTGGTCTCCGGCGCCTGCCACTCCACCGCCGACACCCTGCGCCCCGCGCTTCAGATCCTCAAGACCGCCCCGGGCACCAAGCTGGTCTCGGCCTTCTTCGTGATGTGCACCGACACCCCGCAGTTCGGCACCGACGGCACGCTGATCTTCGCCGACTGCGGCCTCAACATCAACCCGTCCTCCGACGAGCTCTCCGAGATCGCCATCGCCTCCGCTCACTCCTGGTCCACCTTCATGGGCAACGTTGAGCCGCATGTGGCCATGCTCTCCTACTCCACCATGGGCTCCGCTGGCGGCGAGGTCGCCAAGAAGGTCCAGGAGGCCGTGAAGTTCTGCAAGGAGAAGGCTCCCGAGCTCGCCATCGACGGCGACCTGCAGCTCGACGCCGCTATCGTCCCCACCGTCGCCCAGCTCAAGGCCCCCGGCTCCTCCGTTGCCGGCAAGGCCAACGTGCTCGTGTTCCCCGACCTCGAGGCCGGCAACATCGGCTACAAACTGGTCCAGCGCTTCGCCGGCGCCGACGCTTACGGCCCCATCCTGCAGGGCATCGCCAAGCCGGTTAACGACCTTTCGCGCGGCTGCTCTGCCGACGACATCGTGGGTGTCGTGGCCATCACCGCCGTCCAGGCTCAGATGGCTGAGTAGCGAACATATCCCCTCGGGACAGGAATTTCCACCTGCTAGCAAAAAGGCCTCCGGAGCTGTTGCTCTGGAGGCCTTTCGTTTACTTGCAAATGCGCGCGTTAGTTGTTCTTGGTCAGGCGCTCGACGTCGTGGGCGATCATGTATTCCTCGTCGGTGGGGATGACCATAACCGTGACGGAAGAGCCGGCGGCGCTGATGACCTGTGGGCCGTTGCCCACGGCCTCGCGGTTCTTGTTGTTGTCGATGCGCACGCCCAGCCACTCAAAGCAGTCGCAGAAGGCCTTGCGGATCGACCAGTCGTTCTCGCCGATGCCGGCGGTAAAGGTAATGGTGTCCACGCCCGCCATGGAAGCGATCATGGAACCGGCCTGCTGCATGGCCTTGTAGGCAAACATATCAAAGGCGAGCAGGCAGCGCTCGTCGCCCTCGGAGGCACGTGTACGGATGTCACGGGCATCGTTGGAGATGCCCGAGATGGCAAGCAGACCGGACTGCTTGTTCATCATGTCGTCGACTTCCTGGTAACTGTAGCCGCCCTCGCGCTGAAGATAGCACACGGTGGCCGGGTCGATGGAACCGCAACGGGTACCCATCATCAGGCCGTCAAGCGGCGTGAGGCCCATCGTGGTGTCGCGGCACACGCCGTCCTCAATGGCGGCAAGCGAAGCACCGTTGCCCAGATGGCACGAAAGCAGGCGGTGGCAGCGCGAGCCCAGGATCTCCTTGGCCATCATCCACTCGTAGCGGTGGCTCGTACCGTGTGCGCCGTACTTGCGCACGTGGTACTTGTCGCACACGTCCTTAGGCAGCGCGTAGGTGTAGGCGACCTCGGGCATGGTCATGTGGAACGAGGTGTCGAAGACCGCCACGTTGGGCAGCTCCGGATACTTCTCGCGGCAATATTCGATTGCCGCGGCCTCGCCGTAGTTGTGCAGCGGAGCAAGCGGTGCCACCTCAAGAATCTTGGCCATAACCTCGTCGTCGACAACCGCGGAATCATCGAAGTGCCAGCCGCCCTGAACGATACGATGCCCAATGCCATCAATCGTAAAGTCGGTCTTCTCGAGCTCCTCGAGCACGCGAGCGATAGCAGAGCGATGATCAGGGAAAGGGACCTCCTCGGTCTGCTTAGCGCCACCGTTCTCGGAGTGGCCAAAGATGCCCATGTCCGATCCGATACGCTCGCAGTTGCCCTTGGCGAAAACCTTGCGGGTATCGGTATCCAAAAGCTGATATTTAAGGCTTGAGCTGCCGGCGTTGACAACAAGTACGTTCATGAGACTCCTTCGCAGTGCAATACGGTCGACGCAGGCCCCTTAAGGCGGCCGCATTTTAATAAGAAGTTATCATATCTTGATAAATAGATATCAGCATATCGCCCAACGCGCGCAAAAGAGTGGCCGAACGGCGCTCGGTCGTCCAGCCCCTCCCCTCTTGCAATTACTTGCCGTTGACGATGCGCTCGACGTCGGAAGCGATCATGAACTCCTCGTCCGTAGGGATGACGAAAATCTTGACCTTGGAATCCTTGGCGGACAGGCACCAAGCGCCGTCGCCACGCAGGGCATTACGGGCGTGATCCATCTTGACGCCCATAAAGGCCAGACGATCGGCCACGCCAGCGCGAACGGCCGGAGCGTGCTCGCCGATGCCGGCGGTAAAGACCAGGGTGTCCATGCCGCACATGGAGGTGGCCATCTCGGCGGCCTTAGCGGCAATCTTGTAGACGAACATGTCGAAGGCGAGCTGAGCCTCGGGGTCACCAGCAGCGGCGAGCTCCTCAACGTTGCGGCAGTCGTTGGTCTTGCCACCGGTCACAGCCAAAAGGCCAGACTTCTTGTTCATCATCTCGTCGACCTCGTCGAAGGTGTAGCCACCCTCGCGCTGCAGGTAGCACACGGTAGCCGGGTCGATGGAGCCGCAGCGGGTGCCCATCATGACGCCGTCGAGCGGCGTCAAGCCCATGGTGGTGTCCATGCACTTGCCGTCCTCGATGGCGCACAGGGAAGCGCCGGAGCCGATATGGCACACGACGACCTTGCGGGCCTCGCCGTTGGTCATCTCGGCGACCTTCTTGGAGATGTAGCGATAGCTGGTGCCGTGGGCACCGTACTTACGGATGTGCAGCTTGTCGCAAACATCCTTGGGAAGGGCGTAGGTCTTGGCGACCTCGGGCATGTTGAAGTGGAAAGCGGTGTCGTAGACCGTGACGTTGGGCAGATCGGGATACTGCTCCAGGCAGTACTCGATAACGTTGGCCTCGGGGTTGTTGTGCAGCGGCGCCAGCGGGGCGACCTCGCGAATCTTGGCGAGGACGTCCTCGTCGACGAGGGAGGAATCACCAAAGTACCAACCGCCCTGAACGATACGGTGGCCGATGCCCTCGATCTTGACGCCGTTGGCCTCAAGGTCCTTCAGGACGACCTCGATGGCGACCTTGTGGTCGGGGAACTCGATGTTCTCGGTCACCTTCTTGGAGCCATTGGCAGCATGGGTGAAGGTACCACCGGTAAAGCAGACGCGCTCGCAGGAGCCCTTTGCGGACACCTTATGGGACTTGGTGTCGATGACCTGATACTTAAGGGTCGAAGATCCCGCGTTGACGACCAGAACGTTCATGTGTCTCCCTACTAACAGGCGGTGTGGCGCCGCCAGGTTACATACGCTTCAATAATAAACCCAAACGCCCTCGCGCTCGGGTTTATTGCGTTGATATATAAGTTATCGGTGCCTAAATACTCATGGCCTTTGACTTGTAAGACGAAATAGCGCGGGGATATACACCAGGGAAGAAATCCCGAGCGCAACAAGCAATACGACTCGAATGCCCGCGATGCTGCTCAACGCAGCATTGAACAGATAGAAAAGGATGGCACCCACCGCCACCATCTGGCTTTGGACCGAAATCAGTGAACAGCGCATCGAAGAATCGACAGCATTTTGAAAAATTGAGTATTTAATTGGAGCAAATAACGAGTACGCGACCGTCTGCAGTACATAGAACACGGGCAGCAAATAGACCGGAGTAAAGGGAATCAAAAACAGAGCAGCCAGGGAAAGGCGCACGATGCCGCAAATACGCGCAAAACGGCCCTTGTCGACATGAGCAATCACACTGGGCACAATAAGCCCCATGGAGGCCGAGGCAAGAAGCTGGACCGCAATGATCACACCCGAAGCGACGGCATTCATTCCGCGACCCGCAAGCAACAGTGAGAAAAAGTCTTCCAGGGCGACAAAAGCAAATGCCTGAGAGCAGTCCATGATGAACGCTGAACGAAGAATGCCGTTACGCGCAATAGCGGCACCGATCATCTTCGGGCTAATTCCACGCTTAGGTGTCGCTGTAGTGTCCCCTCTTCGCATCTCAGGAATGCAGACAACGACAACCAACGTCAACACCATTGCGATGATATCTGCCAAAAGACCAATGAGATACGCGCCAGCGGACGAAATGAAACCGCCCACACAAGCGGAGAGGGCATAAGAGGCATAGAAAACAAATCGCTCAACGACATTAAGCCTTACGAGCTGGTCCAGAGAGACGCTGTCAATGTAAATCGCTTCCATGGACCCGCTCATACATGCAGCGGCAAAACCTTTGAGAGCAAACGCGCCGATTAAAAGCAGAGGAGAACGGACGAGAAGCAGGGCGGCGTAGTATCCAAGCATCCCCACGACGCCAACGAGACCACTTGTCTTTCGTCCAAACCTATCGGCAATATAGCCAGTGGGAACTTCAAGGATGAACTTGCTCACTTGATATGCAATCATCATGCTAGAAATCGCCACCATCGAGAATCCGACGAATTCAAGGTAAACCGTCAGAAAATACAAAATGGTGCTGAAGTTCGACAGAAAAACAAACGTCATATAAAGCAAAACCGTACGGTTTTTCATGCTCCGCCCTCCAAGAGTCAACAATCTAAATCGGAATCTTGGAAAAGCATGAGGGCAAAGCCGTCAGTCATGTGTTACAAGGCGTCAACATTCACTTGACGACACGAGGCCAAATGGCCTCACGAAGCAAGATGACGCAATAGGTGAAGAAATACCGTCTGGTGTCGATCGGTCCAGGCATTTTGTCGATAGCAAAAGTAGATGGGCAAGGCTACGTCATGCGAACCTTCAATAGAGTACTCGCTCACTTCCGACCCATCTGATGCGAGAGAAGAGCCAGAAAAACCCAATATCAATCCCCCGGCTTGAAGAAACTCAGCCTGCGCTCTGTTTCCGTATTCGACGTCGCGGAAGCGGAAATTAACCAGCTGAGCTTCGGGGCATTGATTGATCGCATTGAGACAGGGCGACAAATTAATGGGAACAGCTAACCTGCCGCCCAGTAACTCACGAACGGTCATAGCACCCACAGATTGATGACCCGCTGGGCACGAAAGAACCTTGAGCTCCTTTTCACCCAAGTATTTCGAAGAAAGGACACTGTCCCTTGGTTCCTCAAATGAGATGGCCGCATCCGAAATGCCAAGCACAAGTGATTCAAAGCATGTAGCCGTTGGCTGATGCCACACATCAAGGTGAATCTGAGGGTGCGAGCTTTCAAACGAGTCGTACCAGTTTTCGGAAAAAAGACGCCCCCGCCCGTGAAGACAGGGGACGTAAAGACGAAAGTGGCCGTCGGGCGAAACGCCACCGTTCCCCGATTGGGTGTACTTTTTGAGATCGTCGACTTGTGCCAGGATAACGCGTGCACGACGCGCAAATTCTCTGCCCGCCGGAGACAAAACAGCCTCCCCCGCCGATCGATTGAGCAAAACGATCTGATACTCAGACTCCAGTTTCTTAATTGCCGACGAGACAGCCTGTGGGCTCACGTGAACGGCGCGAGCCGCTTTGCGCACGCCGCCGTAGTTCGCTACCGCTTGAAGGTATTCGAGTTGAGAAAACTGCATAGGTTACTCCAAAGGCAGCCAAGGCGACGGGCCGTGCGTCCTCAGATGAGGTTCTCGCCCAGGTTCTTGCCGCCGAGGACGTGCATGTGGAAGTGCATGACGGTCTGACCGGCGTTGACGCCCTTGTTGGAGATGACGCGGAAACCGTCCTCCAGACCCTTGGCCTTGGCGACCTCCTGGATGGCGTGGGCCATGGCGCCCATGGTCTCGGCGGGCACGTTATCGGCGATGTCACTGTAGTGCTTCTTGGGGATCACGAGCGTGTGGACCGGCGCCTGGGGATTGAGGTCGTCGAACGCGATGACCTGGTCATCCTCGTAGACGACGGTCGAGGGGATCTCGTGGTTGGCAATTTTGCAGAAGATGCAATCACACATGGTTGGTTCCTTTCTCACAGACCAAGGTAATTATATTTGGTCGGGATGGTTAGAACGAAAGGTTGTCGTCGGTGTTGGCGGCTTCGCCGTCGGCGAGCACGTCGTTGCCGTCGACGTCCTTCAGGAGCACCGAGACCTTCTGCTCGGCATCGGACAAGCGGGTACGCAGGCTCTTGAGGAGCTCGACGCCGCGGGTATAGCTCTCAAGCGACTCCTCGAGCTCCATATCACCCGACTCCAAGCTGCGGATGATGAGCTCCAACTCCTGTGAAGCCTGCTTGTACGTAAGCTGCTCGACCGGGGTCTTCTCTGCCATATCTGTTTCCTTTCCTAAAGGTTTATCGCTATGAAACGCGGCCTACTCGACCGTATCGACCGTTGCCGCCACGTTGCCGTCTGCCATGCGCACGCGAATGGCGTCACCGGGCTTAAAGGTCTTGGCGCTCGTGGCCACCCCATCATCGCTGTACGCGATGGAATAACCACGGGCAAGCACCTTGAGCGGCGACAGGGCATCGAGCGAGGCTGCCGCACGGCCCAGGTCGGATGCTGGCTTGTTGAGCATCGTGCGCCCCTGATGCTCCAGGCGGGAGCTTGCGAGCGTGAGCGCATGGCGCTTGCCATCGAGTCCTGAGGTGCTTGCGATCAAGCGCTCGGGCAGACGCTCAAAGTTGGAGCGGAATGCCCCAACCGAACGCGTTATGGCGCCGGACAAACGATCGGCCGTCAGGGCAAGCTCAGACTCGCGACGCTCAACCATAAACGTTGGGTCGTTGAGGCACGGGCGGCACGCAGCCGCATCGAGCGCATCGCCCAAGCGAGCCGTATAGGTATCCCAGGCACGGCGACCGCGCTGATCGAGCATCTCCAGGTCGACCTGGGCCGACCCAATCATCGATGCCATCGCAGCACCCAGACGTTGATAGCGCGCCTCGAGCACATCGGCCAACTCCGTCATAGCCGGCGCCACCGATTCGGCCGCCGCCGTAGGCGTGGAGGCGCGACGGTCGCTCACCATGTCGCAAATCGAGGTATCGGGCTCATGGCCAATGCCGGTCACCACGGGCACGGGACAAGCCGCCACCGCGCGGGCAAGCTCCTCGTCATTAAAGGTCATGAGGTCCTCAAAGGAGCCGCCGCCGCGCACGAGCAAAATGCAATCGGGCGCCGGCGTAATGGCAGCGGCGCGGCGCAAGCCTTCAATAAGCTCTGTCGGCGCACCCTCGCCCTGGACCTTTGCGCCCACGCAGACGAGCTCGACGAGCGGGTTGCGTCGGCGCAGCGTACGCTTGACGTCGTCGATTACCGCACCGGAAAGCGAGGTGACAACCGCCACGCGTGAGCAGAACACCGGGATGCGGCGTTTGCGCGCTTCGTCCATCAGGCCCTCGCGGCGTAGCTTTTCGGCCAGTTGCGCCACTTGTTGACGCAGCAGACCCTCCCCCGCCAGCGAAAACGAGCGAGCGACAAAGCTCATACGACCCGTGGGCTTATAGAGGTTGAAGCTGCCCTTAAAGCTCACCTGCATGCCGTCACGCAGATCGAAGGTACGCTTGAGATAGGCGCCCTTCCAGATGATGCAGTCGACGGCGGCCGAGTCGTCTTTAATCTGGAAGTAGCAGTGGCCGCTTCGGGCGTTGGGACCACGGAAACCCGTGACCTCGCCCAGGACACTCAGCTGCGGAATGGCATCGAGCGCACCAGCGGCGATCTCCACTGCCTGGCTCACGCTGAGCTCCTTGCGCTCCTGCTCATCCGAACCGTCAAACTCGGCGGAAACGGCATTGCCGGTTAGATTCCAGCCTGCCACGCAGCCTCCTTTCGCCATCGTGCACAGAGGCTCCGGCCCTGCGCAAATTCAAGTCCAACACATAGTACAGCGCCGCGGGGACACGAATCCCCGCGGCGCCTGCTTGTCCCATTTGTTATCGGTTGGAGTTTCTGTTGTAGCGAGCCATAAGATAGAGCAGCTGAATAATCGAGGTGAGCGCAGCGGCAACATAGGTAAGCGCGGCGGCCGTCAGCACCTTCTTGGCACCGTTGACCTGCTTGGAACTCATACCCGACTGCTCGATGTACGCCACGGCGCGTCGGCTGGCGTCAATCTCGACAGGCAGCGTAACGAGTTGGAACAGCACACTAAACGAGAAGAAGATCAACGCGAGGGATGTGAGCCCGGCAATGTTCATAAACAGGCCCAAGAGCAACACGATGGTCCAAGTGTTCTGGGTAAAGTTGACAACCGGGACCAGGGCGGTACGTACTTTCATCATGGCATAGCCGCTTTGACGCTGGGCGGCGTGGCCTGCCTCGTGACAGGCGACGGCAACGCTTGCGACCGATCCGCCCGAACGGTTGGCATCCGACAGATACAGGTTGTTGTCCTGCGGGTTGTAATGGTCGGTGAGCTCGCCAGCGACACCCTTGATACCCACGGCGCTACAACCGTTGGCATCGAGCATGCGGCGAGCGACTGTGGCACCCGTATCGCCGTCCGAGCGAACCTTGGACCAGGTTTTGTACGTCGAGTTGATATAGTTCTGTGCGGCAAGGCCAAGCACCGTGCAGACAAGAACAACCAGCAGGTACAGCGGGTCGATGCCAAAGCCGTATCCATAGTAATAAGGCATGCGAATTCCTCCGAATCGAGTTACACGTTGGAGGCATTTTACCCACTCAAACGGCTAGGCTTCCTTACAGCAATTCGATTTTTCCGTCCTTCACCGTCAACCCCATATTGCCGGAAAGCAGATCGTCCAGGCGCGAGCCCACAAGCTCAAAGCGCCAGCCTTCGCGCAAGGGGCTCTGCTCGGGATGCTCAATATAGTCAGCCAGGTCATCGCGCGAGGCAATGACCGAGGTCGCCACGCCCGAGCGCTCGGCAACCAGGCGAATGAGCGCATACATCAGGTCCGTCACGCTCTCCAACTCCGGAGAGATCTGGCGATGCCCGCGCACCAAGAGCGGCAGGCGATCGTGCGGGCAGCTCGCGCCGCGCTTGATGGCCATGAGCGCACCGTCCACGTCGCGCTCCCCCAACTGATCGGTACCGCGAATGCTACGGAACTCCTCAACGCGTACGGGATTGCGCTTAACGAGCGCAAGCAGCGTGTCGTCGGACATGACCCACTTGCGCGGGATGTTACGGCGCTCGGCGCGGTCCTCGCGCCAAGCGGCGAGCTCGCGCGCGATGCCCAACTGGTGACGGCTACACGAGTTGATGCGCTTGACCTTGCGAAATGCCTCATGGCGATCGGCACGGTAGTGCGACTCGTCGGCCAGAGGACGCAACTCGTCGAGCACCCAGTCCACGCGGCCCAGCTCGCGCAGGCGGCTCATCATCTCGGTATAGGCGACGATCAGGTATTTGACGTCATCGATCGCGTACTCAATCTGCTTATCGGTCAGCGGGCGACGCGACCAGTCGGTCAGCGACTCGGTCTTGGGCAGCGAGACGCCGCAAAACGTCTGCACGAGCGCGCCGTAGGAAATCTGCTGGCGCTCGCCCAAAAAAGCGGCGGCGACCTGCGTATCGAAAATCGGTCGTGGCAGCACGCCCACGGTATGGAGCATGACCTCCATATCCTGCGAGCAGGCGTGGAAGACCTTGGTCACGCTCTCGTCGGCCATAAGCTCGGCCAGCGGCGAGAGGTCGTCGATTACCAGGGGATCGACCGCGACGCTCTCGGCAGGGGTGGCAATCTGAACCAAGCACAGACGCGGATGGAACGTGCGCTCGCGCAAAAACTCGGTATCGACGGCAATCGCGTCGAACTTACGGGCGCGCTGGCAAAAGTCGAGTAGAGCCTGATGTGTGGAAATGTACATATCAACCCATCGAATAAGGTTAGGCCCGAAAAACACGGGTAGGATATCGGCATTGCCTTACAACTATACTCGGTTAGTCACAGAACGGGAACGTAAGTATGCGCTGCCTTATCATCCACAACCCGGCATCGGGCCCCAGCTCAGATGAAATCTACGCATTTACGCACGCCCTCGCGCAGGGCGGCGACGAGGTCGTGATGCGCTTTATCGGCGATGGCATGGAGCCCGAGGACGCCGTGGCAGACGTGCGCGAATTCGATCGCGTGGTGGTCTCGGGCGGCGACGGCACCGTCTCCAACGTGCTCGACCAGATGCGCGGATGCGGTGTCCCCACGCTCGTCTTCCCCTCCGGTACGGCCTGCCTGTTCTTCAACAACATCGGTAATGCCCCCGAGGCGGCGGCGCTTGCCAAGGCTTGCCGCGCCGGTCGCACGGTCAAAGTGGACATGGGCGAGCTCTTTTGGCTCGACGAGAACGGCAACGAGAAGCGCCACGGCTTCATCATCATCGCCGGCTCGGGCTTCGACGCCGAGATCATGATGAAGGCCGCCCCCACCAAAAACGACATCGGCGAGATCGCCTACTTCCTCTCCGCGCTCGCCACGCCCAATCCCACGGTGGCGCACTTTACGATTGAGCATGACGGCATTGTCGAGGAGCTCGACGGCATCTGCTGCATGGCCGGCAACACCTCGGTCATCCAAAACGACATCAACCTGTTCCCCGACTGCCGTATGAACGATGGCATGGTCGACATTGCGGTCATCGAACCCGTAAAAACTGTGCAGCTTCTACCGACTGTGATCACCGCCGCACTCGACCCCGCCGGCAAGGTACTCGGCCGCCCGCAGTTCAAGATCATCCAGACCAAGGAAGCCAAGATCACCTGCACCCCGTCGCTGGGCATGCAGTTCGATGGCGAGATTATCTCCAGCAATTCGGGCGTCTTTGGAGCCCGCGCGCTTCCGCAATGCCTCGACCTCATCGTCGACGAATTCTCCCCGCTCGGAAAATAGGAGGACCCTATGAACGACAATCCCCTGCTCGGCTTTATCATCATCGTTTTGGCCATGCTCGTCGGCTATGCGATCAACGTGATCCACCGCCGGAAGAAGTAATTCCACATTGGTATGATATTCATCCAATTATCGTCTCCCCTACTGTTTATGCATTTGCCAAACAGCGGGGGATTTTTCATTTCGGGTATTTCCAGACGCTTTATTCAGGTGCAGTAATTGCAGGGAGTCTTTATTTGGCTAAAGCTACAAACTGAGTATAATTAACCACTCATCGCATATTTCATTACGCTTATCGAGTAAGTATCTTTCATAGATGAATATTGTTTCCAGTTCGTTACGCTAGTGGGGTGTCTTTATTGGCTGAAGCCCTCTGGCGACAGAGGGCTTTCGCACGCTGGGAGGGATTATGAGGAAAACTCACCCCGTCAACGCGCTCAAGAAGCTAGGCATAGGCCTCGCCTTTGGAGCTGCAACCATCATGTCCATGCCGACCTCTGCGCTCGCCTGCACGCAGATCTACATGGGCAAAAACCTAACGGCCGATGGCAATACGTATTATGGCCGCACCGAGGACGTTGGCACACGTTACCTCAAGCACTATGGCATTGAACCCTCGCATGGTCCCGGCCATATCTACGGCTCAGACGAGTCCGACTTCGCATACACCTCGACCAAGACCACATATCGTTATAGCTACGTGCGCGACCACCCTTCGCAGTGGCACGGACGCTGGGACGCCTACTCCGAAGCGGGAATTAACGAGAAGGGCGTTTCTTGCTCTGCCACGCTGAGCACGAGCATGAATGACGAAGCAAAGGCCGCAGATCCCCTGACCAAAACAGGCATCAGCGAATACGTCTACGCCGGCGTCATCCTTGGCGAGAGCGGCACGGCCCGCGAGGGAGTCGAGCTCATCGGCAGGCTCATTAACGAACAGGGCGCCAACGCCAACGACCAGCTCATCATTGCCGACAACAATGAGACCTGGCTGTTCGCCGCGCTTTCCGGCCATCAGTGGATTGCCATGAAGTTGACCGATGATATCGCATCGCTCAATCCCAATATCAGCAATCTCAACTTCAAGGTTAACCTCGATGACACCGTAAACTGCATTCACTCCGAAGACATTAAGTCCCTACCTGAAGAAAAGGGTTTCGCCAAGTATTTCGACGACGGACAGTTCGATGTTGCCCAGACCTACGGTTCGCCCATCGACAAAACTTCCGTTCACGCTTGGTCGCGCTACGTCCAGGGCCGCGATTACCTTGGGGCTCCGCTTACTGAGGGCACCGACTATGAAATCGTCCAGGACACTAGCGAAAAACCGCGCGCTAAGGTTGGCGCCATGGTAAATGAAATGCAGCCGCTGTTCTTCCAACCCGAAAAGTCCGGTTGGAATACTTTTGAACTTATTCGCGCCTTTGGCAATCGTGGCGAAAACGTTCCCGGCCTCAGCGCCAACACCGATGGCGCCTATTGCATCGGCACCGAGCGCAACGGTGAGGCCCATCTCTTCCAGATTCGCAACGGCCTCAACCCTGAAATTGCGACCATCCAATGGGAGATGCTCTCTCGAGCTGAATTCTCCATCGCCATCCCGCTGTACTCCGCCCTGATGACCGAGGTCAGCCCCTACTTCAGCGACCAGACCGTATCTTTCGACCACTGCGACGAAACAGACGTTGTAAACAACGAAGAGCCTGAGAACTCCATCAACTACGTCTTTATGGACATCAGCTCGCTTGCCTTCGAGAATCGTGCCACCCTCGGTGCTGGCGTCCATGCCTATCTTGACGCCCTCCAGAATGAGCTCATCGAGCAGAACAAGGAAGTTGACGCCGCCATGCTGGCCGAAACGACCACCGAGGGCCGCACTGCCCTAGCCAACAAGGCCGGCAAGGCTGCCACCGAGAACACCTACAAGAAGTGCAAGGCCCTGCTCCAGGAGATGCGCGCCTATCAGAAGGCCGGAAACTTCGAACAGCCCTTCACCCCAAGCGATCTGAACACCGAGACCAAGGGCCTCAAGGTGTCCATTACCTACGCCCAGGACGCTCTTGCCACCGACCCGGTCACCCCGGATCAGCCCGGCACCCCCGAGCAGCCCGGCAAGCCCGAGCAGCCCGGCACCCCCGAGCAGCCTGAGCAGCCCGCTAAGCCCGAACAGCCCACCACCAAGCCCGAGAAGCCCGGCAAGTCGGACAACACCACGACCACGGTAACCACCAACAAGACGAACACCAAGGGCGGCCTGCCCACCACTGGCGATCGTTTTGATGGCCGCATGGTGGCCGTATTCGCCATCGCTGGCGTTGCCGTCATCTCCGCAGGCGGTTATATCCTCTATCGCCGCAACAAGGAGTAATCCCTCGCTGGTGCGGGTGGGACGGCACGGGTCGCCCCGCCCGCTCAGCCCGCCTTTTTGACCGGTGGGAAACACCGTCGAAATCTTTTCAAAAAAGATTTCCCAGTACACACTTCGCTGTGCTATAGTGCAGCGCAACAGCAACTAGGTGCGACCGCGCCACGGCATCACGAAAGGAGCCACCAACATGAAGAACACGATGAAGTCTCTCAACAACTGGTGGTGGCGTGATGCGAATACGATCGGTCGACAGTGAGTCCCTCACGCCTGCACTTGCGCTCTAGGTGATTGGAAGGCCTCCGGTTTCGACCGGGGGCCTATTTTTATCTCGAGCCCGATCGCATTCGCATCACGCGCCTCCGCTTTTCTCTTGCATTCCCCTTCCGAAAGGATTTTCACCATGCCTCAGAACACCAACGCCACCCAGCCCCGCACCGTCCAGGCCGCTGACCGTGGCAAGCTTGACGTCCGCGCCCTCGTCCTGCTCGCCATCCTGCTTGCCGCCGGCTTCATCCTCAACTTCACCGTCGGTAAGGCCATCTCGGGCATCTCGGGCGGCATGATCAGCCCCGAGTTCATCATCTCGGCCTTCTGCCTCACCATCCTGGTCGTTCGCCCCAACATCGGTCAGGCGCTCGTGATCGGCCTTATCTCGGCCGCCGTGATCCAGATCACCACCACCTCGCCGTTCATCGATTTTGCCGCCGAGGGCATCGCCGCCATGCTTATGGCCGCCATCGTCAACGCCGCCGGCAAGAACGGTCAAGTTAAGCCTGTCGTCGCCATTGTCGCCACCTTCGTGACCACCTTTGTCTCGGGCGTTATCTTCATGATCATCAAGATGGCAATGCTCGGCGTGGTGGGCGAGCTCGCTGCCGCCATGCTGCCTGTCGTCGCCATGACCGCCGTCTTTAACGCCATTCTGGTCGGTGCCCTCTACTTGCCCATCCAGAAGGCCCTTAAGCTCAACTAACCCGCTCGGCTTTACGAGCCACCCCATCTTGGCGTTCATTCGTCGCTCGCGTGCCCAAGTACGCTTCGCTCCTCTTTCGCGCCAACCTGGGAGCTCTTGGGGACGCTCTTAAACGACTAGTCATGTAAGAACGTCCCCAATGACTATGAAAGGTATCCATGGAAACGATCATCAACGTCGACGATGTCTCGTTCTCCTATGGCACGCAGACCGAACAGGCGCTCAGCCACATCTCGCTCGGCGTGAACAAGGGAGATTTCATCGGCATCATCGGGCCCTCGGGCGCCGGCAAGTCCACGCTTGCCGCCTGCCTGTCGGGCGCCGTGCCCCACCACTACACCGGCGCGTTCTTTGGGTCCGTCATGGTCGACGGCCACGACACCTGCGAAGTCTCGCTCACCGACGTGTCGCAAATCGTCGGCAGTGTGCTGCAGGATATCGACACGCAGATGGTCGCTTCGGTCGTCGAGGACGAGATGCTCTTTGGCCTCGAGAACTTTGGCGTTCCCCACGACCAGATCGAGCAGCGCGTGAGCGAAACGCTCGAGACCGTCGGCATCAGCGACCTGCGCGACCGCGAGATCGCCACGCTCTCGGGCGGACAGAAGCAAAAGGTAGCCATCGCCGCCATCCTCGCCATGCGCCCGCACGTCTTGGTTCTCGACGAGCCCACCGCGGCACTCGACCCCGCCAGCTCCACGTTGGTCTTCGAGACGCTGCGTGAGGCAAACCGCGCACTTGGAATCACCATCGTCGTCGTTGAGCAAAAGGTCGCCCTGCTCTCGGAGTACTGCAACCGCGTGCTCGTGCTCAACCATGGCGAAATTGCGCTGCAGGGCGAGCCACACGAGGTCTTCGCGCATACCGACGAGCTCCGTGCCATCGGCGTAGACTGCCCTCGCGTCACGCGTATCTTCAATAGCCTCGAGGCCGATGGCCTGGTAAGCGGTACCCCCTGCTTGGATGTCGATGAGGCTGAGCGCCTGATTTCGGGCATCGTCGACCCCGCACACGCGGCCATCGAAGCCCAGGCGCCCACCGGTTCCCCGCATGCACCGTCGTTGCGTCCTCATGCCAAGGACGCCGAACCCGTACTCACCTTCGACCATGTTGAGTTTGCCTATCCCAATGGCGGCGCCGCCGTACACGACCTTAGCCTGACGCTCTATCCTGGCGAGCTCGTGGGCATCGTCGGCCAAAACGGCGCCGGCAAGACCACGCTCACCAAACTGCTCACAGGCCTGCTTAAGCCCGCCTCGGGCAGCGTGCGCGTCACGGGACTGGATACTGTCGCGGTCCCCACGAGCCGTATCGCCCGCGAGGTCGCAACGCTCTTCCAAAACCCCGACCGCCAGATCTGCAAGGATACCGTGCTCGACGAGGTCGCCTTTGGCTTGGAGCTGGGCGGCATGGACCGTGCCGAGGCTCTGCGTCGCGCCCAGCTGGTCATCGACCGCTTTGGTCTGCCCGCCGACGAGGCACCGTTCTCGCTTTCGCGTGGCCAGCGACAAATGGTGGCACTTGCCTCCGTCGTAGTGGTTGAGCCCAAGATCGTCGTGCTCGACGAGCCCACGAGCGGCCTTGACTACCGCGAGTGCATGACCGTCATGGAAACGGTGCGCACCATGGCCGAGCGCGGTTGCGCCGTTATCATGGTCTGCCACGATATGGAAGTCGTCTCGGATTTTGCCGAGCGCATTGTGGTAATGGCCGACGGTCGCATCCTCGACCGCGGCCGCACGCACGAGCTATTCTCGAACATCGATCTCATGCGGCGTGCCTACGTGGAGCCTCCCCAGGTTATTGAACTCTCGCGCCGTCTGGCATCTTCCGTCTCGCCCGCTTTTGCGCAGGTGAGCGAGGTCACCGATGTCGTTCGAATTACCAAGGAGATGGTCCACCGTGGTTAACGTCATCGACTACATGCCGGGTGACACGCTGCTGCATCGCCTGAACCCCGTCGTCAAACTGGGCCTCGCCGCCGCCATCATCGTCGGCATCTTCTTGTCCGACACCTACGTGGCGCTGCTGGGCTTTTTGGCACTCACCCTTGCGCTGGGTGCCTATGCCGGCGTCGTCGACCGTCTGTTCTCGCTGCTCAAGTTGCTGATCCCGCTCGCGCTTATCATGCTGGTGCTCCAGCTGGCCTTTATGCGCGATGGCAACGTGGTGTGGGGCTTTATCACCGACACGGGCCTCATCACAGGATCGAAGGCCTGTCTGCGCCTACTGGGCGTGGCGTTACCACTCATCCTCATGCTCATGGTGACCAAGCTCAACGACCTTGCCAACGCCTGCGTCGAGGTGCTGCACGTGCCGTATCGCTATGCCTTCACCTTTACCACGGCACTGCGCTTTGTGCCGGTGTTTGGCCAGGAGATGAACGCCATCATGGAGGCGCAGACCGCGCGCGGCGTCGAGTACGACACCAAGAACCCCATCAAGAAGCTCAAACTCATGCTGCCGTTGTGCGTGCCGCTGCTTATCTCGAGCGTGGGCAAGACCGACGCCACCGCGCTTGCCGCCGAGCAGCGCGGCTTTTATCTGCGCACGCGCGCCAGCTCGTATAAGCGTTACCCCATCAAGGGTCTGGATATCGCCGTGCTCGCCATCAGCGCCGCCCTCATCATCCTGGGATTCCTGTTCTAGCTCATCGTCAGCACCAACCGCCTAATGCAAAAGGCCTCGGCTCGCACCAAACGAGCCGAGGCCTTTACTGTTTCCCCAGATAAAAACCTACCAAAATATACCTGTCCCCTTTTGGCAGGTCGAGGGCTATTGGCGGTAGGGGGCGCCGCTGCGAATGATGGATTCACGCACCAGGACGTCCATGGCGTCGAGGGTGATCTCGGGCATCTCGCGGTACTTCTGCAGCACCGAAAGCTCCGTGCAGGCCAGGATGACGCGGTCGCAGCCGCTGCGGGCGAACTCCCACATCACGCGGTCGAACTTGTCCATATCGGGCTCGCGTCCGGCCTTGACGTCGCCGTAGATGAGCGACATCACGTCGGCCTGACGCTTCTCGCTGGGGTAGACAACCTCGACGCCCACAGCCTCGCATTCGCGCCCATAGACGCCCGCACCCACGGTTCCGTCGGTGCCCATGATGCCGATCTTGCGCACCGGCTCTGCCGGCATGCTCAGGTTGGGATCGAACTCGCACTCCCCCATCACCGCACCGGCCAGAGCATAGCGCACCGACTCGCGCGGCATGTGGATAATCGGCACCGTCGTAAACGACTGGATCTGGTCGTAGAAGTAGTGTGACGTGTTGCAGGGAATGGCGATGTGCGCACAGCCCAGCGACTCAAGTGCCTGGGCGCACTCCTTCATGGTCGCCAGCAGCTCGGCATGCTCACCGGTCTTGATGGCCAGCGTGCGGTCGGGCATGGTCGACTTGGAAAGCACCACCATGTCGATATGTTCCTGGTCGCACGTAGCGGCCGTATGGCGCACCACCTGGTCGTAGTAATACGACGTGGCCTCGGCGCCCATGCCGCCGATAACTCCCAGCTTTTCCATCGCCGCCTCCTTGGTGACGCTTGCGCAATTGCGCGTATCATACCCGCGCCCGCCCGATGTAAACCGGACGGGCGCCGCACTCGTCTACTTGTAATACGTCTTGAACAGCTTAAAGTGACGCAGCTTGGTGTGCCACATGCGCAGCCAGCGGTTAAAGACAAAGTCGCCCTTCATAAACGAAGGGTCGGCCCCCTTGCCCTCCCTATCCAGGCGATGCACCTTAGCGCGCAGCTCGGGATCCTTGACGTACTTGTCGACGACACCCATGGGGACGACCATCCACAGCGCCTCGTCCTGCGCCGTCACAAACTCCGGCTCAAACGGGCGGTTGAACACATACTCGTCTACCACGTACTTGGCAACGTTAAAGCCGCTGTTGGTGACATAGTAGTTGCTGCGGCCCTGACGGGTATTGAAGTCGAAGAACTTAAACGAGCCATCGCGCTCGTCATACTTCACGTCAAAGTTGGAATAGCCCACAAAGTGAAGGTCCTCGAGCAGCTTGCGCACGCCACCCATAAGCTCGTCATTGGGCTCGGTGATGATACAGGCATGGTTGCCAACGCCATGGGGCTGATGCTCCTCGAGCAGCACGTGGCCCAGGCACATCATGCGTACCTTACCGTTGCGATCGGAATAGCTGGTGAGCACGCGCATGTACTCGTCGTTGCCGGGCACGCGGTCCTGCAAGATCAGGTCGTCGGTGTAGCCGCTGGCATACGAATCGCGAATGACCTGTTCCAGCTCGGCGCGGTCGGCAATCTCATAGGCCTTCTTCTGGCCCTCGAACTCATGTTGCCACCACATGATGCCGTCGGACGGCTTCAGGATCATCGGGAACGGGAAGTCGATCTGGTCGAGCACTTCGGCCGGCGCCTCGCCTTGCGCATTGAGCATCTGCGCAGTAAAGGTAAAGGTGTGCGGATACGGCACGCCATGCTTCTCGCACAGCTCGTAGAAGATCTCCTTCTTCTGGCACTGCTCGAGCATGCTGTAGGGTGCATAGGGCGCAACGATGTTATCCGCCAGCTCATCGGCATCCTTTGCCTGGGCCACCAGGGCAACATAGTTATCGCCGCAGCCCATCAGGACGATCGTCTTATCGGCATGCGCCTGGGCAATGCCGTTGACGGTCTCGAGCATCACGGGCATGGTATCGATGTCGACATTGGGCGTGTAGTCGATAATCTGGCTTCGATACGCAGGGCCCGTCTGATACTTGCCAAAGACCAGACTCTTGACCTGATACTCTTCGTAGAAGGCGCGCGCCACCGAATAGGCGTTGATGTCGCCACCGAGCAGCACGGGAATGAACTCGCGCTCTGTAAATTGCAATGCCATGGAAACTTCCTATCATGAACTGCCCGCACAACGGGCGGTCTTAGTGCAACCGATTCATTCTAGCGTGCCAAACCGCCAGCACCCAAAGTTCCACCGTATCTATGGCAATCGGAGGATCAGACTCGAGCAAAGACGGCCCTCACCGCTGTACGACAACGGGCAATGAACCTACCGTTGTTGTAGGATTCAACATATTGTCATCCTCAAAGCGAAAGGCGCACGCGTGCCCCAAGAACATCTGACCGACAACCCCATCCTTGACGCTGCAAAACGCGAGCTAGCGGAACGTTCTCAAACGACCGCTCCCCTACGCACCGCCAGCAACGCCTACGAAGGACCCGCCCGCATCGTTTCGATCAACACGTCGGCGCACAAAGGCACACGCAAGTCACCCGTCTCCGATGGGCACGACACCGTCATTGAGCAGTTTGGCCTCGCTTCCGATGCACACGCCGGGCACTGGCACCGCCAAGTCTCGTTTTTGGCCGCAGAATCAATCCAGACTGCCCAGCATCGCGGGCTCGATGTGCACGAAGGCGACTTTGGGGAGAACTTCACCACACAAGGTATCAACCTGCTTTCGCTCCCCCTGGGCACACAGCTCAAGATCGGCAACGACGTTCTGGTCGAGATCAGCCAGATCGGCAAGGTCTGCCACACCCGCTGCGCTATCTACTATCTCGCCGGCGACTGCATCTTTCCCCACGAGGGCGTTTTCGGCGTGGTACTAAAGGGCGGAGAGGCCAACGCCGGTGACGAAATCCAGGTAGTCAAGCTCGGCGACGCCACCTGTTCGTTCACCCCCGCCGAGGCCCTCGAAGAGATTGAGCAGGCTCGCCAGAAGGGCACGCTGTAGTTATAAAACCCCACGTTGAGATGGCTTTTACAGCCCAAAACTCCTCTCAAACAGAGCTCTGTAACGTTAAAGTTGAACTCTATGGTTTCTCAACAATTCATCATAACTGCAGGTCAAAGCCAAAGCCTCAAGTTCAACTTGACCCTTTGGAACCTTTAAGGTTCAAGTTGAGGTCGAAAGCAGTAGTAGAATACCGTTCGAACCATAACCTACGATTGATTGCAGAGGGACTGGATGCAGCATTCGAATCATCGCACCGCAGCGTTCATTGCGTCGAAGCCGGCTCGTATCATCACGAGCGCCGTGCTCGCCGTTGCGCTGACGGCCACGCCGATGCTCTCCCCCGTTGCGGCGTATGCCGCCTCGCAGGCAACGCAGGACCAGCTTTCCGCAGCCCAGCAGAAGATCGAAGCCGCCACGAGCGCCTACAACGACGCCCGCACCAAACTCGATGACCTGCAAAAGCAGATTGACTCCAATGAGGCAAGCATCGAGGAAATCGAGGCCAAGCTTCCCGAGCAGCAGGCCAAGGCAAGCTCCGCCATGCGCGATCTGTACAAGTATCAGAAGGGCACCAATCCCATCGTGAGCTTCCTGGTCAACGCACAGAGCCTGGGTGAGTTCATCACGACCTGCAAATACACCAACCAGATCACGAGCTCGAGCGTCGACGAGATCGAACAGCTCAATAACATGCAAACCGAACTCGAGCAGAACAAGGCTGAGCTCCAGCAGGCCAAGTCTCAGCTTGAGGCAGAGCAGAAAAACGCCGAGGATGCGCTGGCACAGGCCCAGCAGCTCCGCAGCGAGGCACAGGCAAAAGCCGAGCAGGAAAATGCCGCCGAGCTTGCCAAGCTTGAGGCCGATAAGGCCGCTGCCGCCGAGAAGCTCTCGGGCGAGGGCGTAAGCGGCAGCAATTCCAGCAGCCAGGCCACCAACACCAACACCACCATCGACACCACGGTGAACAACGCCAATACCGGTAGCTCCGATTACGATTCGTTCATTAATGAGTGGACGAGCCGCATCGACAATTATCTCGCCGGCTCCCCCATGGCAGGCCAGGGCTATAACTTTGCCGTCGCCGCTTGGAATACCGGTGTCGACCCCCGTTGGTCCCCCGCCATCGCCTGCATCGAGAGCACCAAGGGTGCTTATTGCGCCAATTCTTACAACGCCTGGGGCTGGAGTGCCCGTGGCGGCGGTTGGCGCAGCTTTGGCAGCTGGAGCGAGGGCATCTCCGCTCACGTTGCCTATCTGGGCGCCAACTACGGCTCCACCCTTACCCCGGCAGCAGCCAAAAAGTACTGCCCGCCCACGTGGCAGGACTGGTACAACAAAGTCGCCGCTCAGATGAACCGCATCTAAGTGCAACTGCAAAGGGCCCCAATGGGGCCCTTTTCTTTTAGGTAGCGGAGGTATCGACGACGCCGGTCGCATTGGCAACCGCGACTATGACGATCATGCATAGGAGCAGCACACCCAATGCCTTGAGCCAGAGTTTCGCGAGTTTCTTGCCGCGATAGCTGTCGAGCAGCGCGAATCGCCGACGAAGACGACGCTTGTCGAACAGCGCAAAATGCATAAGCACCATAAGGCCATCGACAAAGAAAAAATACTCGATTATGAGAAGCCACGTCGGGTAGCTTTGGTTTGCTCCCGTGGGGTGAAAGACGGCAAAGTGACTTCCGGCAAAGAACACAAGCAGCGAGAAGAAGACGAGCGTATTCCAAATGCGCCCCAGAGACTCCGGAACGCGAGAGAGCAGACCGCATGCAGTGGAGGCGGCAGGCCTAGGAAGCCCTGTGGGGTTCTGGAGTCCTTGGGGCGTCAACACCGTCTCCGAGGCCGGAGTACGGACAAGCACAGGCGCAGGAGGCCGCACGGGGCGACTTAGATCGTATGCCGCGCGCGTCGCCCGTCCCAACGCTTCCGCGCTCGCAAAACGCTTGGCCGGGTCGAGCGCCATCGACATGCAGACGGCATCGGCAAGTGGAGTGGGAATGCCGCATGCCTCACATTGCTCGCGCATGTCGAGCCCTGGTTTAGGGTCGACTCCCGTCAAGCAAAAGAACAACAGGGCCCCAAGTGCGTAGACATCGCTGCGCACACTCGTCTGCCCAAACCCATACTGCTCGGGCGGCGCATAGGGTCGCGTGCCAAACTTGACGGTGTCAGCATCGGCGCCATCGCGCCATACGCGCGCGATCCCCAGGTCGATAATCACCAGCGATGAAAATGCCAGGCCGTCATCAGGCGTATAGTTGGCACCTGTCACGATGATATTCGACGGCTTGAGGTCGCGATGGATCACCGGCGCCGACGTCTCCCCCACCATTGCAAAACCGGCATGGAGCTCGCCCACGGCATCGCATAGGGCAGGATACAATTCACGCGCATAATCGGGGGTGGCTCCCAGACGGTCCACCAGCGCCCCGAGTGTCTCCCCTTCGATGTATTCCATAACCACGTTGAGCTCGTCGCCCACACGACGACAATCGACGATTCTGGGCAGGTGCTCAAAACGCCTGCCTGCCCGCTGAGCGGCAAACAGACGCTCGTATGCCCCGCCGATTTGAGCCGAGGCATCGATGCGTTTACGAACAAAGGGACCGAGCGAACCACCGCCGGTTCCTTCAAAGTACACGAGCTCGGTTGTTTCGACGGACGAGCGCTTAAGTACACGCTCCACGCGATAGCTGTCGTCGCGATCGAGCGACGCCAGGTGCTCGGCAAGCGCTGCGGTCAGCTCGTCATCGGAATATGTTGGGCTCTGAGTATCCATAGCCTCCATCATAGCGCAGGGCGCAGACACCCCATGGCATCTGCGCCCCGTTCGCTTGCATCGTTGTTCGGCAGCTCCGCCGGCTCAGATATCAGCCGCTAACTCACCGTCTCCTCGCCAAAGCGATACAGCTCCTCGTTGACCTTTTGGAGGCTGCACCCGCGATCGATGCAAAAAATGATAATCGCATCGCGGCGGTCCTTGCAGTTAAGGACGCTTACCCCGGCAGCCATCAGCGCACGGTTGGTTTCTTTGAGCGCCAGCGCCATCGCAAAGGCAATCTGCAGCACCTTATTGCGGCTCGGATGCCGCGCACCGGTAAAGATCTGATAGCCAAAGGTCTCATTGAGATCGGCCATACGAACCACGCGCGAGCGCTCCAAGCCCTTTTCCTGCAGTAGCTGCTTCAGGTAGTCCGAAAGCGACGGGGCGGCAAAGTCGTGTTCTTTGATATAGCCATCGATGTTTGGCGCGTCGAGAAGCTCATTGAGTAACTCGTCAGTCAGCTTTTTATCGGGCATACGACTTCACCTCCCCCAGTGCATACAACATGCTAAAAACCGCTTACGTCCGAACGCTCCCAACTGGCGACCTGATCGGGAGACACCGTGCCCAGCGCCTCGAACTTCCAGGAGCCGCCCGCCTTCAGATGATTGGTGTTTGCAAGAGCCGTTCCAACCTGGTTGCCATCAGCATCATACAGAACATACTCAATCTGAATGTAGCTCTTTTCCTTGTCCGTGTTATTGGTCAGCGTCCCCGTGATCTTATAGGCAAACTGATTGGAAGTGTCTTCAGCCTCGTCAGCAATGGTATACGGTTCTTGCGGTTCTTTTTGCTCCTCAGCCTGCTGTGTCGTCCCGGCAGGTTTTGCCGAATCGCTCGCAGGCGAATCGGTTGAGTTGCCGCCCATAGAGCCCACGGCACCGACAATAACCAGCACCACGATGACGCCTAGGACAATCTTACCGATCGGCTTCTTTCCCTCTTTTGCCATTATTCATCCTTCCTACGATCCGGCTACCGTGCCGGCACACAGCACATCGTAGGAAGGATTAAACTTGAATTCATTAGCTGAGAGCTAAGGTTGCGGTAAACGGCCAATGCAGTTATCCAAACGCCGAGCAAACGCACTTTGCGCGACCGTCTGCCGGCAGCGCATCAACCCACCGTGACGGATTCCCCGGTAAAGGCACTGACCATCAACAGGACAAAGAACACCAGGTAGCTGACACTCAGCGGGTACGCAATGACCAGGAATACAACCCAGCCGACATTGGTTTTACCGCCGGCACGGCGTCGCTCGCGATTGCGGCAGAGCCAAATCGTCACGCCGATGGCAGTGATAAACAGTACGAGTGCCGCCGCAGCCAGCCCAGCAAGCGCAAACATCACGCCAATGCTCACAGCAATAACCGGAAGCAACAACAAGCCGCATCCACACCCACCGGGACTATAAACGGCAGACTGTCGGCGTCGTTCCATCGTCACTCCAACCTCAATATCTTTGAGCACTACAACGCAGCGGCCTGCTGGACAGGAACGATCTTATTCAGCTCCGGTTCGATCCGCCTTTTCTCGGCCTCAAGGTCAAACGCCACCTGAGCGCGCAGCCAATAACCATCCGTCAGGCCAAAATAACGGCAAAGACGGAGGTCGGTGTCGGCCGTCACGCGACGTTTTCCCAAGACAATCTGCCCGATACGCTGAGCCGGAATCCCAGTCTCTTTCGCAAGGCGATATTGAGAAATGCCCATGGGAACAAGAAACTCCTCTTTGAGAAGCTCACCAGGAGTCACCGGCGACAGCAAATCGGCCGAAGTCTCATCACTTGTGATAATCGACGATTTCGACATTCCAAGCCATCTCCTGTCTCCACTCAAAACAGACCCGATAGCGCTCGTTAACACGGATGCTATATTGACCGGCACGATCGCCCTTCAAAGCTTCCAGGCGGTTGCCCGGTGGAACGCGAAGATCATCAAGCGAAGCACAAACCTGCAGTTGGCGAATCTTCCTCAACGCAACACGCTCAAAGGGCACGAACCTCCTGACCCGCACACCCATGGCAAAGCGTTCGGTATCCTCATCTTTATACGATGCAATCATAGTATCGCCTTACGTTAGTAACGTCAAACGTTTCTATAGACTTACATCTCTATTATATCGTACGTTTGTTCGTGTTTTCTAGAACAAATAGTCCTTTGCGCCTTAGTCAAGCAAAAGCAATCGTTTGTAGACATCGAGGCCTTTGAGAAGGATTTCCTCGTCGAAGAGCATGCTATCGGTATGCAGAGCGCTTGTGGCATAGGCGGGACAGCCATCCGAATCACTCGGGTTGTCTTGGTCCTCTGGCATACCCGTGCCCAGCAGGAAAAACACGCCCGGCAGATGGCGTTGATAGAACGCGAAATCCTCGGCGATCAGCAGCGGTTCCTCCACAAGCTGCAGCCCGGGCAAGGCAGGCGCGACGCTGGCAAACAACTCGGGGTCGTTGTCGACCGGCGGATAGCCCTCGGCAAAGTTGAGATCATACGTGCAGCCCGTTGCGGCACAGGCATCGTCCAGCACGCGGCGCACGCCTTCGCGCGCCCGGTCGAACATGTCGTCCGTAAACACACGCAGGCTTCCGGCCACATGGGCCTCCCCCGCCACCGCGTTGCAAACCGTACCGGCCTGCAGCAGACCAAACTTACCGATACAGGGCTTGTCGGTGCCCAGCTCGTCCATCAGTTCGCGCTCGGCAACCAAGAACTTGGCAGCCGCCAGCGCCGCATCGTGCGACTCCTCGACCGGAACGCCATAGGTCTTAGCGATATGGATGCTCGTCCCGTGAATATGAATGTGTGTCTCACTCGAACGCGCCAGCAGCGGACCGGAACAACTCGCCAACGTGCCGGCAGGCAGATCGGGCCACACATGGAAGCCAAAAATGCGGTCGGCCCCATAGCGCTCGAACACACCGCTCTCGCATACCGTCTTGGCACCACCGGTCGTTTCCTCGGCCGGCTGGAACACAAAGAGAACATTGCGCCTAATGGCGCCCGGATGCTCGCGAATCGTACGGTCGACATACGTCGCGGCGGCAAGCGCCATGGCCATGTGTCCGTCATGTCCGCAAGCGTGCATCTTGCCGGGATGGGTTGAGGCAAAGGCCGCTCCCGTCGCTTCCGCGATGGGCAGCGCATCCATATCGGCGCGAATCGCCGTGGCATGCGCGGCATCAACGCCGGCGTCGAAGAAAGCACAGACGCAGCTGGGGCACGGATGGGTCACTTCGCAGGTGAGCGGTGCCAGCACGCCCTCGATATAGGCAATGGTTTGCGGAAGATCGAAATCGAGCTCCGGAATGCGATGGAGATCGCGGCGATAGCGACGGAGTTCTTGGAGCTCGGTCATAGAGGATCCCTTCGTGAGGCACATCTGTTGCAACTTATTGTGATACAGGATTGTGGCGCACATGTTTCCAGCATATCCCTGCATTTTTTAAACGTTATATACGAATACTCTTGTTTGGTAAAGTGCAACGTGGTAGGGTCGTTACCACTTGATAGAGGCGCGGGCACGAAGAACCGCGGGCGAGCCGGCAGGCTTTGACCCCGTGGGGAGGCGAAACCCGCCGAACTGGGCTTTTCGGGCACGAACAACCTGGTGGGCCTGTGGGAAACACCCACAGGACTGTCTGCAGCAATGCGGGAGCGCTATCCGGACATTGGGTCCACGCTATGCGGATTCGATGCGCAGATGGCGCCGTCTGGATAGCGAGGTTTACGGGACATGGCATTGACCCCCAACGAGGCATATGCGGCCAAGCAGCCGTTTGTGGACAAGGAGACACTCGAGCATATCGTCGAGCAGTTCCCCACGCCGTTTCATCTATACGACGAGGCGGGCATCCGCCGCAACATGCAAGAAGTGCGCGACGCCTTTGCATGGAACCCGGGCTTTAAGGAATACTTTGCCGTCAAGGCCAACCCCAACCCGGCGCTCATCTCCATTCTCAACGAATACGGCTGCGGCTGCGATTGCTCGAGCTATACCGAGCTCATGATCGCCCGCTCACTGGGTATCACGGGACACGACATCATGTTCTCGTCCAACGACACACCGGCTGCCGACTTTGAGCTCGCCGACAAGCTGGGTGCCATCGTCAACTTTGACGACATCAGCCACATCGGGTTCTTTGAGCGCGTTGCGGGGCCCATCCCCAAGACGGTCAGCTGCCGCTTTAATCCAGGCGGCCTGTTCCAGCTCTCCAACGGCATCATGGACAACCCGGGCGACTCCAAATATGGCATGACCACCGAGCAGCTCTTCGAGGCCTTCCGCATGCTCAAGGCCAAGGGCGCCGAGGACTTTGGCATCCACGCATTCCTTGCCAGCAACACTGTCACCAACGACTACTACCCCAAGCTCGCGCGCATCCTCTTTGAGCTTGCCGTACGCCTGGAGCGCGAGACCGGCGCACACGTCGCCTTCATCAATCTGTCCGGCGGCGTCGGCATCCCCTACCTGCCCGAGCAGCAGACCAACGACATTCGCGCCATCGGCGAGGGAGTACACGCGGCATACGACGAGATCCTGGTTCCCGCCGGCATGGGCGATGTGGCGATCTGCACCGAGATGGGCCGCTTTATGATGGGCCCCTACGGCTGCCTGGTCACCAAGGCCATCCACGAGAAGCAGATCTACAAGGACTATATCGGTGTCGATGCAAGCGCCGTCGATTTGATTCGCCCTGCCATGTATGGCGCCTACCACCACATTACGGTAATGGGTCAGCCGGGCGGCGCCGACAAGGCCACAGCGTCCGTCACGAACACCTATGACATCACGGGCAACCTATGCGAGAACAACGACAAGTTCGCTATCGATCGCGAGCTGCCGCATATCGACATGGGTGACCTGCTTGTAATCCACGATACCGGTGCGCATGGCTACTCCATGGGCTACAACTACAACGGACGGCTGCGCTCGGCCGAGGTCCTGCTGCGCCCCGATGGCGCGGCCGACCTCATCCGCCGCGCCGAGCGCCCGGGCGATTACTTTGCCACGCTCGACGTGCTGCCGTGCGGCCGAGAGCTGCTGGCCAAGTCGCGCGCCGAAAGTGCACGCCGTCGCGCCAAAGACGAGCGCTTGGCAGTCGCAGCTCAATGGAACAAACGCATCCAGATCGCAGAGGCGAAGGGGAAGAACATGGACATCCGCAATCTCGAGGGCTCAACCGTCGCCCTAGTTACGCCGTTTAAAAAGGACGGCAGTGTCGACTTTGACGCGCTTGGGCGCCTTATCGATTTCCACCTGCAAAACGGCACCGACGCCATCCTCACCCTAGGCACCACCGGCGAGAGCGCCACGATGACCGACGACGAGGACAACTCCGTTGTCGCCGCGGTGGTCAAGCAAGTTGCAGGACGCGTCCCCGTCATCGCCGGCTCGGGCTCCAACTCCACGCAGACCATGCTCACCAAGTCGCTTACTTACCAGGGCTTGGGAGCCGACGGCCTGCTGCTCATTACCCCCTACTACAACAAGTCTAACGAAGAGGGTATCTATCAGCACTTTAAGACCGTAGCCGATGCCGTGGACATTCCCTGCATCCTGTACAACATCCCCGGTCGTTGCGGCTGCGGTATCAGCGAGCACAACGTAGAGCGCCTGGCCGCACATCCCAACATCATGGGTATTAAGGAAGCCTCGGGCGACGTCGCCTACGCGGCCAAGATCGCTCACCTGCTGTCAGACGACTTCCGCATGTACTCGGGCGAGGACGCGCTTACCGTGCCGCTCATGAGCCTGGGCGCCTCGGGCACCATCAGCGTGTGGGCCGATGTCCAGCCGCAGCTCGTGCACGACATGTGCCACGCCTATTTGGACGGCGACGTGGAGCGCGCCCGCGATATCCAGATTGCCGGTCAGCCGCTCATCAATGCCCTCTTTAGCGAGGTCAACCCCATCCCCGTTAAGGAAGCGCTCGCCCAGATGGGCATGATCGAGGCAAACTACCGTATGCCGCTGTGCCCCATGGCAGACGACACGCGATCCGCACTTACCGATGCTCTGAAGGGAGCTGGTCTGCTTGATTAAGACCGTCATTATGGGAACGGGCCGCATGGGCTCGCTCATCCGCACCACCGCCGAAAGCATTGTCGATGCCGCCGGGCAGCCCGTTTTTGATATCGTGGCCCAGATTGGCTTCGATTTGAGCGAGCTCGAGAACGCACCGGCTGCCGATGTGATTATCGACTTCTCGAACGTCGCGACCTTCGACGCTGTCGTCGCCTATGTCGAGCGCACGGGCGCGGCGTTGGTCTCAGGCACCACAGGCTACACCCCCGAGCAGATGGACCGCCTGCGTGAGCTGGGCCAGAACACCCGCGTTATGCACTCGGGCAATTACTCCATCGGTATCGCAGCCCTGCGCCATCTGGTAGCGCAGGCTACACGCGAGCTGCCCGGCTTTGACTGCGAAATCGTCGAGACGCACCATAACCAAAAGGTCGACGCCCCCAGCGGCACTGCCAAGTTGTTGCTCGACGCCGTCGTCGAAGCCGAGCCCGAGGCAGGCTACCACCCCGTCTATGGCCGCGAGGGCATGTGCGGAGCACGCGATCCCAAGGAGATCGGCATGCACTCGCTGCGCGGTGGCACTGTCGCCGGCGTCCACGAAGTGAGTTTCTTTGGCCAGGACGAGGAGGTCACGCTCACCCACCGCGCCACGAGCCGTCAGATCTTTGTCAACGGCGCCCTGGCAGCCGCGCAGAAGCTCGTCGCCCGCGAACCCGGCTTCTATACGTTCGACCAGGTCATGTTTGCCTAACCAGGTATCAACCGAATCCACCCAAAGGAGAGATAGCGAATGAGCAACGCAGCCGAGATGGATGCACAGGAGATTATCAACTACATCGCCACCGCGCCCAAAAAGACGCCCGTCAAGCTGTACGTGCGCGAGAAGCCGGGCATGAAGGTCCAGTGGGGCAATGCACACGTCTACGGCGGTCGTCGTGGCAAGACCGTCTTTGGTGACTGGGATGAGCTGAAGGCCATCCTGGACGCCAATGCCAATTCCATCGATTACTACGACGTTGAAAACGATTGCCGCAACTCCGCCGTGCCCATGCTCGACCTTAAGGGCATCAACGCCCGCATCGAGCCGGGCGCGATTATCCGCGACCGCGTCGAGATCGGCAACCGCGCCGTCATCATGATGGGCGCCATCATCAACATCGGCTCCGTTATCGGCGAGGGCTCTATGATTGATATGGGCGCCGTCCTGGGCGGCCGCGCAACCGTGGGCAAGAACTGCCACATCGGCGCCGGCACCGTGTTGGCGGGCGTCGTGGAGCCCGCGAGCGCCACGCCCGTCATCATCGAGGATGATGTCATGATTGGCGCCAACGCCGTGGTCCTGGAGGGCGTGCGCGTGGGCAAGGGCGCCGTCGTGGCTGCCGGTGCTGTGTGCGTCGAGGACGTCCCCGTCGGCGCCGTCGTGGCCGGTGTCCCCGCCCGCGTCATCAAGATGCGCGACGAGAAGACCGACAGCAAGACCGGCCTGGAAGAGGGCCTGCGCCAGCTTTAATAGTTACGGCGTTTTACCAAACGCCGTAACGGCCCGACGCTGCAAACGCCCCTAAGCGGCAATCTGACGTTCAATCGTCGGTCGCGTACCGAAGTACGCTTCCCTCCTCTTTCACGTCACCTTGCTCGCTTAGGGGCGTTTTCGCTGACGTGAGCTCAACCTGCGGCGCAATGTCAGCCACCAAGCCGAAAACAAAAAAGGCCGAAGTCCCAAAAGGCTTCGGCCTTTGTTTTTTGCAACGTCCAAGAGCAGTTTATCGATTCTCAATACTTCCGATGTTCTTGAGCTCGATGGAGATGAGGCCGTTGGGCTCGTTGACAAACTCGATGTACTCAGAGTTCGAACCCATCTCGGCCGGGAAGCTGATCTCGATGCCCGTGTCGGTACGGATCTTGTGGTTGCGCACCGCCGCGCGTTCGACCTGCTTGCGCTCCACGGGCACACGCTCAGGCACCTTCTCCTCAGTCAGTGCCGCGCGCACGCTCTCCTTGATAACCGGCTCGTCCTCAAAGACCTCATCGACGATATCCCAAGGGGGCAGTTCCTCGTCATCCTCAACTTTCTCGGCAACAGCAGCCTTAACCTTGGCGAGTGCTACAGCCGTGTTGGCACCGTGCTCCTCGGCGACTTCCTCGACCACACGCGTCACGGTGTCGATGACCTCCTTGCCCGATACCCCCGTGTCGCACTGCAGCAGGCCATCGGGAATGAGCATGCGATCCTCGCCGGCAATCTTGCGCTTCTTATCCACATAGCCGATCTCCATGGTGCTTGCACGCACGATTGCATAGCTCGGCACCTTTTGCGAGGGATTCGGCAGAATGGCGTAGTGGCGCGCAATGTCGTTGCGCACCTCGCCCTCTTCGCGACCCACCTCGTGCATAAAAGCCTGCTTGGAGCCCAGCAGCATCACGGCAAACCAGCGGGCATCCTCATCGTCATCAAAGTCCGCCACAAGCACGTCAGTGGACTCGGCTTTCTCGGCCTTGGTAAGTTCGGAAGAGATGAACTCCGCAATCTGCTGAGACAGATCCACGAACTCACGCTCACCAAAGAAATAGCCCTTGAGCTCGCCGCCGAATGCGGAGTTCTCGGCAAACGTGGCACGCTTGTTATCAGCCGAGGTACGAGCGCGCCGCAGGTGCGTGGTTACGAAATTACGCACGGTGCGGCTCTCGATATCGAGCTCGCGCTGGCTCATAACGTTGACGGCAGAGTCAAAGTCCAGGATATGCAGAATCGCGTGATTGATTTTCATATACGGCATTCCGTTCTAGATCGATTTCGGCACGAACCAGTATAGCGGTCGATCCCGCCCCAGGCGCATCGAAGATTGGTGCATCGGGGACAGGTTGCTTTGCACCAATGGTTAGCGCAGGAGCTCGGACTGCCAAGCCTCGAGCTGTTCTGCCAAGCTCTTGCCGGCAGCGGGCATGTCGATCTGGGGACGTTTGGGCAGAAGCGCACACTTAAGAATCGCAACGATAGTCTGCGAGACAAAGCGTCGCGTATCCTTGTCAAAGCCTTGCGCAGCCTGGAGCATCACGGGCAGGCTCTCGCGCAGATTCCCAGCGATATCCGCAAACCGCTCAGCACCCGTAGCCTCAAGCACGGAGAACAACGCATCTACAAAACGCTCGCGCTCGTTAGGCGACACCGCAAGCAGCATCTCGCGAATGGAGCCATCAACGTATCGAGCACCGGCGGACAGGCGCTCACAGTACACGAAGTCGCGACCATCAACCACCCAGCTAAAGGGATTATGCTGAAGCAGGCTGAACTCGGTGCTCTCAACGATGGCATAGTCCTCCTGTGTCTCGAACATCATGCCAAAGATCGACGACCGAGGTAGCGTCTTGTCGATTCGACCGGATAGATCGGCGAAGGCGTTGCCGCTCAGAAACTCCTCGACGAAGCCCGGACCATCATGGGAATACGCCCGTTCGATTCGCTCACGGGCGACATCGGGGCACATCGCCGCACCGTACACCGCAAGGTTTCCACCCTTGGAATGACCTCCGCACAAAAGCGGCCCGTCAATCGCATCCGCCGCCTCGTCTACATAACGCGCCGCGGATTCCTGGGCCGGCACAGGACACCGGAACGCCATGTTAAAGTCCTCTTTCCAGCCCACAATCGTGCTGTCGGTCCCCCGGAAGGCAAGATAGCTAAACCCCGCCGGAAATCGGAACGTCATGGCCGCAAACTGCTCCGTTGTCTCGGCATCACTCACGCTACGATAGCCGCAAACACGAACGCCACGGTAGCGAGGGCTTGCTGCCACAGCCTCCAACAGGGCACGACTCCCCTCCGGATCCCACAGGTCGCCAATCATGTCTTGGTAGCACTCGGCGCGCAGCAGCTCGCGTACGTCTAGGCCCTGCCAGTTCGTCAGCTCCGCCATATCACCCGGCAAACGCAAATAGGACAACCACGCAAAGACCAGGCTATCCACCGCGCAGAACGGCCGTTCCTCAAACGGATCAAACGCTGTCTGGGCATAGGTCAAAAAATTAGGCGAATCCGACATGGCCCTCCCATCAACTATGGTGCATTGGGGTCAGGTTACTTTGCACCAAAAAGGCGCCCGGACCGTGTGGCCCGGACGCCTTTCATTGTAGCCTGTTGCCCAAAAGAGCTTGATTTAGCAGGAGAAGTCGACGCTGTCGATGATGTCCTTGAGGGCCTTTGCGGAGGCGGTGAGCTCATGCTGCTCGTCATCGTTCAGCGGCACGGGGACGCGGCAGACAACGCCATCGCGGCCGACGACGGTCGGCATGGAGATGGCCAGATCGGACAGGCCATACTCGCCCACCATGAGCGAGGAAACGGGCAGAACGGTCTGCTCGTCACGCATAACAGCGGTGCAGATGCGCTTGACAGCCATGGCGACGCCGTAGTAGGTGGCGTGCTTCTTCTCGATGATGGTGTAGGCGGAGTTCTTGACGTCCTCGGCGATACGCTTCTCGGCAGCCTCATGCTCCAAGTGGCCGTGAAGCTCACAGAAAGTGTTCAGCGGAACGCCGGCAACCTGAGCGCTGGACCAAGCGACAAACTCGGAGTCGCCGTGCTCGCCCATGACATAGGCCTGGACATCGCGCGGGTCAACCTCGACGTGGGCACCAAGCATCTGCTGCAGGCGGCCGGTGTCGAGCACGGTACCGGAACCGATGACGTGGCCCTCGGGCAGGCCGGACATCTTGATGGCGGCGTAGGTCAGGACATCGACCGGGTTGGAGACGATTAGCAGAATGCCGTCGAAGCCGGACTTCTTAATCTCGGGGATAATGGACTTAAAGATGCTGACGTTCTTGTTGACCAGGTCCAGGCGGGTCTCACCGGGCTTCTGGGCAGCGCCAGCAGTGACGACGATCATGGCGGCGTCGGCGACATCGGAATAATCGCCGGCGTAGATCTTCATCGGCTCGGCAAACGTCATGCCGTGCGCGATATCCAGGGCCTCACCCTCGGCGCGGTTCTTGTCCACGTCGATGAGGACCATCTCGGAGAACAGACCGCTCTGCATCAGCGCGAACGCCGAAGACGAACCGACGAAACCGCAGCCGACAATAGCGACCTTCTTCTCGTTAACCATTAGAAACTCCCATCTCACTCCACAAACAAGCCGCCCGGGAACGACCCGAGCGGCTTGTCGTAATCCCAATACATCCAATCGGGACTTTGATTATGCTCCTATTCGCAGCCAAAAATCGACCGTTTACCGAAATTGTTTGCAGAATTCGTAAAATAACTGCACGAAATCGGTTTCGATATATTGACGAGCCAAAATAGCTTTCTAATACAGGCCCGCCTCGCGAATGGCCTCGACAGCCAAAGCGATCTGGTCGGGCGGCAAGACCAGCGCCATGCGCACGTGCCCCTCGCCCGAAGGACCAAAGCTCGCGCCCGGCGTCACCACAACGCCGGCCTTCTCCATAAGCTCCTCGCAAAACGCCATGGAATCGGTGCGGCCACCGGGAAGCTTGGCCCACACAAACATAGAGCCATGCGCGTTGGGGCGCTCCCAGCCCAAGCCCTCAAGACCGTCGCACAGGGCATCGCGGCGCTCCTGGTACTTCAGACGCTGCGCCTCGACCTCATCGCGCGGACCGTTCAGGCAGGCGATGGCGGCCTTCTGGATCGGGAAGAACATGCCAAAGTCGATCTGGCCGCGCAGCTTGGCAAAGGCCGAGACCACGTCCTCTCGGCCGACCAAAAAGCCGATGCGGGCACCGGTGACGTTAAACGACTTGGAGAGCGAGAAGAACTCAACGCCCACCTCGAGCGCGCCGGGGTACTGCAAGAAGCTGCCGCCCGGCTCGCCGTTGAACACGATGTCGGAGTATGCGTTGTCGTGAACGATCAGCAGGTCGTGCTCGCGGGCAAAAGCGATGATCTCCTCGTAGATCTCGGGCGTGCCCACCGAGCCCACCGGGTTGGCGGGCAGCGACACGATCATGTACTTGGCACGATCGGCCACCTCGGGATCGATGCCCGCCACATAGGGCAGGTAATTGTGCTCCGCCACCAGCGGATAATACTCGAGTTTGGCGTCGGCGATCTTGGCCCCCGCCTCAAAAACCGGGTAGCACGGATCGGGAACCAAAATGGTGTCACCCGGATCGAGCAGGGCCAGGCCCAAATGGCCCACGCCCTCCTGCGTGCCGTTGCACGACTGAACCATGGACGGCGTAATGCCCGAAACGCCAAAGCGACGCTCATAGTAATCGCACACAGCTTGCTTGAGTTCGGGCAGGTCGCGCAGGGCATACTTCCACATCTCGGGATCTTGGGCTGCCTGCGTGAGCGCCTCGACCACGTGGTCGTACGGCTTAAAGTCGGGCGTGCCCACGCTCATGTTGTAAATGGTCTTGCCCTGAGCCTTCAGCGCAAGCAGTTTGTTGTTGAGCGAGGCGAAGACCTCCGCGCTAAAGCGGTCGAGACGCTGCGATGCCTGCATGGTGCCACCTTTCGATATGAAAAACGCGGCGCTCCGACAAGAGCGCCGCGCGATACGGGCCATCAGATTGCAAAAGTGTAACGCTTGCAACCCCCGTATTGGTTCAATTTAGCCAACCTTAGTCAATCGGATCGAGCGCATCGATCTGCGCAAGCCACAGACGTGAGCTGGCGTCACTCGGCATACGCCAATCGCCGCGCGGACTGAGCGTCACCGAGCCCACCTTGGGACCATCGGGCAGGCAGCTGCGCTTAAACTGCTGGGCAAAGAAGCGACGATAGAACGTACGCAACCACGTGTGGACGGTCTTGACGTCGTAGACGCCCTCGAAGCTCTTGAGCGCCATGCGGTAGATCTTGCCCGGCTCAAAGCCAAAACGCAGCAGGTAGTAGAGGAAGTAGTCGTGCAACTCGTACGGGCCCACCAAATCCTCGGTCTTCTGCGCAATCTCGCCGTCGCCCGTGGGCGGCAGAAGCTCGGGGGACACCGGCGTATCGAGGATATCGAGCAAGACCTCGGCAATGCGCCCGCCAAAGACATCGGCGGCATAGCGTACCAGATGGCGCACAAGCGTCTTGGGCACGCTCGCGTTGACGGCGTACATGCTCATGTGGTCGCCGTTATAGGTAGCCCAGCCGAGCGCCAGCTCCGACAGGTCGCCCGTGCCAATGACAAAACCGCCAGCCTGGTTGGCCAGATCCATCAGAATCTGCGTACGCTCGCGCGCCTGGCTGTTCTCGTAGGTCACGTCCTGCACAGCTGGATCATGCTCAATGTCCTTGAAGTGCTGCTCCACAGCCGCGTGGATCGAAACCTCGCGGAAGCTCACACCCAGGTCGCGGGCGAGCGACTCGGCATTCGACTTGGTGCGATGCGTCGTGCCGAAGCCGGGCATGGACACGGCTGTGATACCAGTGCGCGGCAGCCCCAGTGCATCGAAGGCACGCACGGTCACAAGCAGCGCTAGCGTGGAGTCCAAGCCGCCCGAAAGGCCGATAACCGCAGCCTTGGTACCCGTGTGGGCAAGGCGGGTCTTGAGGCCCGCAGTCTGCAGATCGAGGATCGTCTCGCAGCGCTCGGCCAAGTCGCCGTGGTCGGCCGGCACAAAGGGCGCGCGCGGGAAAACGCGGTCGATATCGCAGGCATCGCGCAGGACGGGCTCTTTGGCCAGCACGCCCTCAAATGAAAACTCAACAGTCGTGGCCTCAGGCGCATCGTCCGCGCGCGTCCACGTCGTCGAGCGACGGCGCTCGGCAACCAGACGGTCGAGGTCAACATCGGCGATGGCCATATCGCAGGTAAGCAGTTTGGTCGCGGCGAGCTTGGAGCCGTTTTCGTAGACGAGGTTCTCGCCCGCAAAGACCATGTCGGTCGTGGACTCGCCCTCGCTCGCATCTGCATAGGCATAGGCACAGTACAGGCGCGCGCTCTGGTTGGATATGAGGCTGCGTCGGTAATCTGCCTTGCCGATAATCTCGTCCGAGGCCGACGGGTTGAGGACCACCGTCGCACCGGCAAGCGCCATCTCGGTCGAAGGGGGCGCCGGCACCCACAGGTCCTCGCAGACCTCAACGCCCAGCACCATATCCTCGGCACCCTCGTCACAGCAGCGGTAGACAAGCTCCGAACCCAGCGGAACCGGACCCTGACCGGCAAACTCGACCCACACGGGATCTGCGGGCGCCGGAGCAAACCAGCGGCGCTCGTAGAACTCGCCATAGTTGGGCAGATACTTCTTGGCCGTGAGGCCCAAAAGCTCGCCCGCGCAGCACACGGCGGCGCAGTTGTAGATATTCTCGGCAACTGCAACGGGAAGACCGATAGTAAAGACAATCGGCAGCTCACGAGTCTCATCGAGGATATGCACCAAAGCAGCCTCGCAGGCATGCAGTAATGTGCGGTTATGGAACAGATCGGCCGCGGTATAGCCGCACAAGTTGAGCTCGGGCAGTACCAGCGCGCGAACGCCGCGCTCAACAGCCGCGCGAACAGCCGCTAACGCAACCTCGGCATTGCCCTCGACATCGGCCACGCGAATCTGCGGCGACGCCGCCGCCACACGCAAAAAGCCATCGTTCTTATTAGCCGAAACGCAGCATTGCCTTGTTGATCTGGACACTGGAGGCCCCTTCTACCCTGAGATTCAGTCTAACGGACGTTCACATATCTCTAACTAGCCAAAGCAACCTCCCAGTTTACTGAGAGGCCAACCTGTGCTAAAAGCATGTATTTCAAAAATATCTTTAATTAAAAAAGGAGAAATCGATAATCGACTTCTCCTTTAAGCGAGGCGAGTAAATTCCGAAACTAATGGCAGAATTTATCCATGTAGTCCTCAAAGTCGAACACTTCCACCACGACGCCCTCTTCCTGAAACTCTTTCAGTTGCTCCAAGAGATCTTTGTTAATAACGTCCATGCAGAAACCTCCTCTATCTAATCAATTGTAGTATATCTGCTTTCATGCAATTATCAACCAACTTGTTTAATTGCTCCTCGTTTGCCGATAGTCCCTCTTTTTTCAAAATGTCGCGCACCTCGTTCTTAGTAATCGGCTTTTCAAACAACGAAAGCAAAGCGAACGAAAAATCATTAACCGCACACATTCTATGGGTGGCACAACTCAGCAGTACTCTTAACCCCTCTTTTGAGCGTCCGACTTCTTTCACAAACGAACTTTTAACCAATTGAAAACCATTATCGTGCATTACATAATCGGCATCGATATTTGTATTCAGCAATCCATAATGCAACAGTTCTTCTATCGCCCTTGTCAGCTCGAGGTCGCCCTGATCAAGGATAAGAGAAATGCTACAATCGGCCTCCAATAAACGGGCCAACTTAAGGTATACCAACTGGGAAACAGCATAGACATGATGGTATTCAGAATTATAGAAGTAGGCAAATGGCTCAACGAGCACGACAGAGGTCTTGGAATCCAGCCAGATTCGATCAGCTGGATTTAGACTAGTTAGCCGTCGCTTTACTTTGGTCAAATGTCCCTTATACCTGACAGCGTGAATAGAATCTAGGATCCAGGTCACCTCTGAAATATGAAGCCGCTGGGGCAAGTCAATTGTGTCGCTACCGTTTATGACCTCTTGCATATAAAAATCAATATGATGCTCATCAGATAAGGATTTTGCTTCATTTAAAGTTAAACCAGTGCCTGAAACATAATCCACTTCGAGGCGCAAATCCTCATATTGGGACTTCGGCATTACAGAGACACCATACTTATCGGGATGATTCCAAACATCCGACCCCATAACGAGACCAAAATTCGTAAATCCTCTCGTGGAATATGGAACACCACATACCTGTTTTGAATAATTCAAAACATTCTCTGTATAAGCTAAGGTGTTCAGAGCCTCTTCTTTAGTTTCGGTCGGGAAGCCAATCATAAAGAATAGATGAACAGGAATACCCGCATTGAGACAATCATGGATATTGCGATCAATCCAATCAACTCTCGTGTTCTTCTTCATTAGATCAAGAACTCTTTGGTTGTATGACTCGAGGCCAAACTGAATCTGCCTACATCCACTTTGGTATATCTTGTTGAAAACGTCTGTACTTAGGGTTGGAGAGAACCTCGTTTCTCCATGCCAGAAAAACGTTTTTCCCGATGCGTTTATTTCATCCGCGAGTTGCTCCATTCTTTTGCCTTCGAATGTTTCATCCACAAAAGAGAAAACTCTCGTGCCGTATTTTTCATTTAACCGACACATTATTTCAAATACTCTCGATATAGGCATCTTTCGGTAACAACCACCGGTAGCACCGGGAATGGTGCAGAAGGCACAATGATTAAAACACTGCCTAGAGGAATAAACCGGCAATATTAACTCAGGCATGAAGTATTTAGAAAGGGCGAAGCCATCGAAATCGGGAACTGTATCGTTGATAAATGTTTGCTCAATCCGATGGTTTTTATATATCTTTCCACCTTTAGCATGGCAAAGGTTTGGAACACAGTCGAGATTGTCATCACCGGAGTCAAGAGCCTCAAGAAGACGTGCAAGCGGCTCTTCGCCGTCATACATCATTATCGAATCAATGTATTCAAAAAAGGGATGCCATTCTTTCATGCAGTCATCTGCTAAACGAGTAATGTAATTGCCGCCCAATGAGACGTGTTTAACAGATGGACATTCTTCTTTAATCAGTTTCGCTAACGTAACTGCAGAAATCAATTGGAAACAGCCGCTCACCGAAATCCCAATAAACTCAATTTTTTCCCTCTGAATACGCTTAAGAAAGGCAGTTTCATAGAAGGAAATAAACGGATTATGCAAGGTATCCGCAAGCGATTTCATTATTTCTGGTGTCGAATAATAATCATAGGGCAGATCTATGGAGTTGAACGTGTATTTAACTCCATACGAGACGTGATTTATGATATAGAGTGCATTTCTAAAAATGTTTTCAGCATATTGTCTTTCTTTTAGATTAAAGTATCTCTTCGATCTGAAAATATCTTTTGCCTCGTCAACATTAAGTGCTGACTTTTGTATCAACTCGATTGTTAATTGAACATTCGAACTAAACGAATCCTTTGATTCCCGATACCTTTTACAGCACTCTTCGACATGTCTAAAAGATAGGAGGTCATCGTAAAATTCCACGTTTAAGTCAACAATGTCAACTTTATATTGTTCAACCTCTTGAAGATATGACTTCAAAACAGGCAAGGCAAGATACGGCCCCACTGGACTCCATCCTGGGGGAAATACTAAAAGCGTTTTAGGCATATCAACGTCACATCTTTCGCAAATAATTCAATTGAAACGCAGCTACCATCATAATTGAAAATACACCAAGTCCTGTAACGAGAATTGAGAACATCGCGGTGCTCGTGAACAGCGAAACAAGGAGTGTTGAAATAACAACAGCAACCGATTGCAAAGACTCCCTAATTGAAAACAGGCTTATCGATTCAGATTCGTCTCTCGCCAAATCCTGCAGCGATGTTATGAGAAGCACATCTTGAATGGCGTTTCCGGCACCGACGATAAAAAGGAAAATAAACGATATCCCAGACGCATAACGATAGCCAAACGCCAGATACGCACCGAGCGCAAGATACGTCACAAAACAATATGATTTAACGCAATCGGAACCACTAATTAAACGACCATATATTGTATTTCCGAACAACAGTCCGATTGTAAGACTACTCTGAAGGAATCCATATTGTATCGATGACGAGTCAAATTGCAATTGCGCTATAGCTGGCAAAAGAGAATTCAGAGAGCCGAATGCCACGCCACTAGAAATATCGATTAATAGGAAACCAATTGCCAAGTGCTTCGCGCTAAGATCACTAAATGCAGTCCTGTTTTTTTCATTTTTGCTTATCCCCTCTTTATCATTAACCTCGATAACCGACGGAACATCTCGCAGCAACCAGAACGACGCGGCAAAAGAAAGCGCGTCTAATGCAAGAACAGCCTCCGCCCCAAATTGAGCGACAACAAAACCGCCGGCAACTGGCCCCAGAACCATCATCAAATTCTGCAGAAACCCAAACGAATTATTAATTACGTCGCGATTGATACTATTCGTATTGGCTCTTAACAACGAGTAAAAGCAGGGCATTTCAACCGTTCGGCAAAGCGATACCGCGCACGTAATAGCAAACATACTCCATTTACTATCAACAAAAATATAGCAAACGAATAATCCCGCGCGAATTAAGTCTGCCAATCTCATGGCCTGCAGTGTCCCGATACCCATCTTCTGAGGCAGCTGCGCGAGCGAAACTGAAAACAGAGAGGGGGCAAATCTGCAGCAGACCATCAAAGCAGTTGCAGAAACATCGTGAGTTACCTCGTAAATCAGCATTGGCAAAGCAATATTCGCACACCAATTGCCTATTTCGCTTATCCCTCTAGCAATATATAGGACCCGAACCGGATGGCTAGCTCTCAATACCGTGAACATCACGATTAACCTCGTATTTCAGGCCTCGTTCATCCCTTAATAGGAATCCATAATCAACCAAGTACCGCCTCAACACGGCATAATCAGGATAGAGCTGTGACAGCACACGATTAACCTGAAGCTCCGTATAACTTGTATTTAATTCAAAGAAAGAGACGGCCCATAGCAGCATGATTCTTTTATAGCTTTCCTTTTTTGGAATTGAAACCAGCTCGCCATTCTTGAGAAATCGTTTTTTAAAGTCTATTAGCTCATCCATTCACATCCTCCATTTCATACGCATCTAATACTAAAAATGCATACGCTTTAGGTCATCGCATTCGGCTTCTTTATTCGAACTAAACTCGAACTAATCTAAATGATTTGCTCAAACACTCTTCGAAAGCTCGTTTTTCACTCTGAGTAAAATGCCCTTCCCAGTCAGTCCACGAACAGGAAGGCAACTCACAGCGAGCGGAGTCGAAGCCCTCTGCCGTCGGTCGTTCAAAATGCACGACAACCTTTTCGATATCCTCATCTGCAATCAGGTCAGAATGAACGACCTCGGTACCGTCTTCGAATGTCATATACGGGTACATCACGTAAACCACCTCGCAATCGTAAATCCAGTTTAGCATCAAGCTATTGCACCAAAGACAGCAAGCCCCCCTTGATGAGTTGATGGTATCTGTTAAATGTCACGTACGATTCACATCTGGTGGGTACCCTGATGGCTACACGAAACGAAGCAGATTTACACCGGGAGGACCCCGTATGACAACCAAGTACACCGACGCGCCGCGCACGCGCGTCATGACGCCGGCATCGCTCAACAACGGCGTGCACGAGAACCATTCCATCGGACAGACCATGGCCATCGCGCCCAAAAAGGGCCTGTTTGACGACATTTCCATTCCCCAAATCATCGCCGGCGCCGCAGCTGCCGCCACGAGCGTCGCGCTTGCCTCCAAGATCGGTATCGCCGGATCGGTGATCGGTGCCGCCGTGAGCTCGGTCATCACCGTTGTGTCCTCGCAGGTCTACCGCCACTTTATCTCTGCCAGCGCCGAAGCCCTCAAAGGTACGCACGCCACCGTCGACTACCCCGCCGGCGCCTATGAACCCGTTGAATTAAATGCCGAGGAGCACTTAGGCGGCGCCGCGACTACCCAGGAGATGCGCCAGATTGCAGGGCGCGCGACCACGGCGCGCGTCGCCCCCGACAGCCTGCGCGCCAAGGCGGCGGCAGAGCGCAGCCAGACGCAAAAGAAGGTCATCATCTTCTCGATCGCCATCGCCATCGTCGCGGTTATCGCCTGCACCGCTGCCATCCTTATCACCACCGCCGGTGAGGGTCTGGGCGAGCGTCCCGAGCCGATTCTGTCGTCACGCACGACCGAGCACGACGCGGACAGCACTGGTCAATCGCAAAGCCAGCAGGACGACTCGCAGGGCACCTCCGCATCCACCGACTCGTCCTCGAACACCCCCGATCAGTCGCAGGGCGCCGATTCTTCTGTGAACAACAACGGTACGCAATCCGGCACAACCGACTCAAGCCAAACGACTGACGGCTCTCAACCGAGCACGGGCGACCAGACGAGCGACACCACGTCGGGAACGGGCTCAGCAGACAGCAGCAACACCAGCAACTCGAACAGCTCGAGTGGAACCGCGTCCGGCACGGCATCTGACAGCTCGAGCCAAGGCACGGCATCGGGCAACTAAGCACGTTTGCCCCTCATAGATAATCGACCTGTATAACGGGCGCGAACCGGCAACGGTCGCGCCCGTTTGCCTTGGGCGCCGAGGTAGCAAGCCCCGCGCGATGGTAAGATGCTTTGGTGTGTAAAGAGGAGATTTGCCATGAGCAAGACAATAGTTAAGCCCACGCTATCGCTGGGCAACCACATCTATCTGTATCGTCTGCTGCGTGATGCGATTGGGTGCGGCAAGCAAACGTTTATGACGCAGGTCGAGGAGGCGCTCGCTGCTGGTGACATGGCCGCTTATGACCTGGGCTTCGAGTCCACGCGCGAGCTGCTCGAGGAGCTCGACGACTGCATAAGGCTGACCGTCTTTAAGGGCGGTCGCCTGTATGCCACGCTCATCGCCAACGAGGCCTGGGATGCCGCCCTTGCCAAGGGCGAGGACAAGCCCAAGGCTGCCAAGGGTGCCAAGCAGTCCTACAAAAAGAAAAAGCGCGGCGAGAAGGACCTCAAGGCCGTGCGCCCCAAGCACGTTAAGCGCGCCGAGCCCGAGCCCGTGGCCGAAGTCGCTCCGGAGCCCGAGCCCGAGGCAGAGATCGAAGTCGCTATTGAGGTAACGGCAGAAGCCGACACCGAAATCACCGCCACGACCGATCCCGAAGTCATATCCGAGCAGGAAGCCACTGCGGAGCTCAACGAAGCTCCCAAGTCGACAACCGAAGAAGCCGCTGACCAGCCCGAAACGCCTGCGTTCCAAAACAGCGATGTCTTTGGCGACGAGACCGAGGACGATCAGCCCGACGAGCCCGACGATCAAGGCGCTACCGAGTCGGCGCCGGAGCCCGAGACGCCGCAGCCCGCCATCTCGCTCACGGTCGTCTATGACCCCGAGAACGCAAACGCCGGCATCACCACCATGGCATCCACGCCCATCGAGGCAAAGTCGAGCGTCGAGAACGAGAACGCGACGCAGGTTGAGGTTGAAACCGCAGTTGCAGACGCGCCCGTCACCGTGAAGCCCGCAGATTCCACAACCAAGCCGAAGACGACGCCGGAGCCCGCAGATTCCACGATCAAGCCGGAAGCGACGCCGGAGCCCGCACCCGTCATCGAATCCGTGCCCGCCGCTGTTTGCGACCAAATTCCCGCACCGGCACCGTCTCCGGCCCCCGCTGCAGCACCGGCCCCCGCACCCGCAGCACCGACCATCCCCAAGGACTTCCCCATCGATTTCGCAACCGAGGTCTTCTGCCCCGGCCCGCTTCTGCACGAGCTATCGACCTATCTCCCCTACGGCGCCGACACGCTCGGTATCGTCGGCGAGTACTACTGGATCGCCCGCGAGCGCGGTACCATCGAGGCCGCGCGAAACCGCGCAAGCTTCCCCCTGCACTACACGCAGGCCGGCGAGCGCCACGAAGTCACCGTGCGCATCCGCCGCAACACCACCGGCGGCCTCGGAGCCACCTGGGTCATCGACAAGGTCGAAGCCCCGGTCGAGTAAAAAAGGCCTCGGATAGCCAATTGACCATCCGAGGCCTTTTGAATTCAGGCCTTTTAGTTGTCATCGGTGCATATAGACACCAGAGAAGCAAGCTCATCCTCAAGTTGCGGAGCAAAGTATCTAAAAGAAACCTGCGCTCCAGTCGGTATCGACTCAATCATATTCGCAGCATTATCTGAGACTCGGTACGGTGCAGTTTCACCTGTCTTTAAATCCTCTATTGAGCAGACAGCGTCTTCAGCATCAACCGACCTAAGCACGCCTTTTCCTTGTAACATCACATCGGCATGCCCGCCAGCTATTTCTAATGAACCTGAGTCTGTCGCAGTCACTTCTCCGGAACCTCCGCGCGATATCTCTTCCTTTGTTGAACAGCCCACCAATGAAGCCATCAGCACCAAAGACAGGGCTAGACGAATCGCCCTACTTCGAAAAAGTCGTTCCATAAGTCCACGCATAATAGCTCTGATCATACTTCAGGAAGGATAAAGATGAATTCCAGCCGTCCGCTATGCCAATCATCTGCCTTGTCTCTCCAGTTTTCTTACCAGTAAGTGTGGCGTAAGCCTCCGCTGTTACAGAATGGGCTGATCCGTTGTACAAACTCGCATGTAAAACATTCGGTCTATTAGAGTTAATCTCATTTTGAATGCTCGCGATAGCCGGAGAGGAGACAGTGCGGGCGATAAGAGTACTTCCTCTGCTTGCGCAGTAATTTGTAAACCCCGTTGCACAGGTTGATATCGGCGTTCCACCCAAAACAACGCCGGGAACAGTCTGTTCTTCATCGGAAAGAGCATGGGTATTGGTGTAACTCCATATCTGCATATATTGCGAAGGGTCGCTATATAAATTGGCAATGCCATACAGTTCCGCAACGTTCGAAAAAGCTGTCACCATACAAGCATAGTGGGCGGTAAGCCTCTTAATCTCGCTTTCATCATATGACATAAACTGAGAAATGGAACGAAATCCAGATACTGTGTAATCCTGCATTTGAGTTGCGTAAATTACAACATCGTTCCAGCTTGAAGGTTTATTCGATAAAACGACAGGCCGTCCTTCTATGGAAACAGCCGGGATTGTTCTTCCGCAATTTGTTGTTATTGAACCGTCCAAAGATTGCACGCCGAATTCGAATGGATTGATCATTACGACTGGGTTATTGAAAGAATAAGACTCGACACCAAGATCTCCTCCCCGATCCATAGGGCTGACTAAGCCGTCTCCAAAACGATATCCCGTAAGTATTTCATCATCTGAAGCATCTAAAACCAAATAGCCCGCGGCTCTATTGGATGTCACAACCGGAACAATGTAACCAAGCGGGGACCCATCAACATCTACAAAAGGAATAGGGTCAGAAGGCGTATACGAATAGCCGAGGAGTCCCTTTATATATTTATCGGCAAGCTCTTGCGCAATTTCAGAAGTAAATTGTATCTGCTCACCATCAATATTGCCCGTCGAAGCAAAAACCTCTTTCGGACGTGCGGCTAAGGCGACAATTGAAGACGCGACAAGTTGCAGAAAACGACGACGCGAAAGCATATGTTCTTCTTTCTAGAGAAGCGACTTATAAGGTACTCCTATTCTATAATCTTTTTTGTAACGTTACAGCACTGGTTATATTTCAATTCGATTTGCTTATGTCCTTGCAACCCAATGCGTCTTTACGTTTTAAACGGAATTAGAAAATCGCTCATAGCAAAAACGGGCTTTAATCCCAAAGAGATAACTTTGATTATGAATCAAACCAGCAGCCAGGGCATAGCTGCAGTGCAATTGCTACAAGAAAGGCCGCCCTTGGTGGCGGCCTTTCTACTTGCTACTAGTCGCGCGTCAGCTTACGGTGAATACGATGCGGCTGGGCCGCGTCCTCGCCCAGGCGCTCGATGCGGTTGGCCTGATAGGCCTCGAAATTACCCTCGAACCAATACCAGTTGCCCGGATTCTCGTCGGTGCCCTCCCACGCCAGAATGTGCGTGGCGACGCGGTCCAGGAACATACGGTCGTGGCTAATGACCACCGAGCAGCCCGGGAACTCGAGCAGCGCCGCCTCGAGCGAGGACAGCGTCTCGACGTCGAGGTCGTTCGTGGGCTCGTCGAGGAGCAGCAGGTTGCCGCCCTGCTTGAGCGTGAGTGCCAGGTTCAGACGGTTGCGCTCGCCACCGGAGAGTACGCCAGCGCGCTTCTGCTGGTCCTGGCCCTTAAAGCCAAAGCTCGCCACATAGGCGCGGCTCGGGACCTCGGTCTCGCCGACCATCATGTGGTCCAGGCCGTCCGAGACGACCTCCCACAGGTTCTTGTCGGGGTCGATGCCGGAGCGGTTCTGATCAACGTAGCTAATCTTGACGGTCTCGCCCACCTCGAGCTCGCCCGAAGTCAGCGGCTCCAGACCCACAATCGTCTTGAACAGCGTGGTCTTACCGACACCGTTGGGGCCGATCACGCCCACGATGCCGTTGCGCGGCAGGGTGAACGAAAGGTCATCGATGATCACGCGGCCATCGAATTCCTTGTGCAGATGATGAGCCTCAAGCACCTTGTTGCCCAGACGCGGTCCAACGGGAATGCGGATGTCGGTCCAGTCGAGCTTCTGGCTTGCGCGGGCCTCGGCCTCCATCTCCTCGTAGCGAGCCAAACGGGCCTTGTTCTTGGCCTGACGAGCCTTGGGCGAGCTGCGCACCCACTCGAGCTCGGCCTCCATGCGCTTGGCGAGCTTGGCGTCACGGTTGCCCTGCGCCTCGATGCGGGCGGCCTTGGTCTCCAGATACGTGGAGTAGTTGCCCTTGTAGGGATAAAGGTGACCGCGGTCGACCTCGCAGATCCACTCGGCAACATTATCCAGGAAGTAGCGATCGTGCGTGACGGCAAGCACGGCACCCTGGTAGTTGTGCAGGAAATGCTCGAGCCACAGGATCGACTCGGCGTCCAGGTGGTTTGTGGGCTCGTCGAGCAGCAGCAGGTCGGGAGCTTCGAGCAGCAGCTTGCACAGGGCCACGCGACGGCGCTCGCCGCCGGAAAGTACGTTGACCGGCATGTCGGAATCGGGCAGCTGCAGGGCGTCCATGGCCTGGCCGAGCTTGGAATCGATATCCCAGCCGTCGGCGGCGTCGATCTCGTCCTGGAGCTTTCCCATCTCGGCCATGAGGGCGTCCATGTCGCAATCCGGGTCGCACATCTCCTCGCCGATCTTGTTGAAGCGATCGACCTTGGCGATCATGTCGCCAAATGCCATGCGCACGTTCTCGATGACGGTCTTGTCATCGTCGAGCGGCGGCTCCTGCTGCAGGATGCCCACGGTGTAGCCGGGGGTGAGCCTGGCATCGCCGTTGGAGACCTCCTCGATGCCGGCCATGATCTTGAGCAGGGTCGACTTGCCCATACCATTGGGGCCCACGACGCCGATCTTGGCACCGGGGTAGAAGCTCAGGGTCACGTCGTCAAGGATTACCTTGTCGCCATGGGCCTTACGAGCCTGATACATCTGGTAGATAAACTCCGCCATTTGCCTGTTTTATCCTTTCTACCTGCTGTTTCCCTATTCTTGTTTCGCCTAAGTGGAAACGAAATGGAAAAACCAGCTCTGAAACGTAACGAAAAAGGGGCATGGTTGCCCATACCCCCTAATACTACCTGGGAAAAGTTCCCCCGGAACATACTATGAACTGCGTACGCTAGTTTTCCGCAACCTTAGCGAGCGGCTCGCTGCGATTTGCGCCACAGCAGATACGAGTAGACGTAGACGGCTCCAACCGAACCAAACGCCAGAACCGCAATCACCGCGGCGACGACTTCACTCGAAAGCACGCTGCCTGCCACGCCCATCACAATCAGGCCAAAGCCCAGCACCATAAAGCAGGCACCGCCAAAGCGCTGCGTACGGCGCCAGTTCTCGGGATTGGCAAGCGCCCAAGGCGTCTTGATACCGAGCGTATAGTTCTGCTTCACACGCGGCAAGTAGTTGCCTACGCCGATGAACAGCAAACCGATAGCACCGGAAATCAGCACGTTAACCGAACCGACCGCCGGCACCACGCCCCAGACCGTAAGCTCTCCCAGCCAGCTTATGGCGCACATGAACAAGGTGAAGGCGATTACGAAGCCCTGATAGAACTTGCCCGAGGTTCGATATGCCTCACCTTTGGGATCGATGCGCGGCACCACGCAGAACATTGCGAGAAGCACCAGAGGCAGCACGCCGAGCGCGGAGGCCATCCAGCTGGGACCCCAACCGTCGACGGCGCCGTTCGCGCCCCAGTGCGTGGGAATCTGCCCAGGCAAGCTCGGCATCACCATGAGATGCGCTACGACATTGGCGACGCACAGAGCGACCAGCGCAATCCACACGCGCGACGATACCCCCGTGGGGTGAATGCCCTTGTTTTCGTTATTCATCCTTATCACCTTCCGTGTTTGTAAAGCCCATAAACCAACCGATCAAGTCCTGCATGACGGTAGTGTTTAAGCTGTATACGATGTTTTGACCATGACGTTCGTCGGTTACCAACCCGGCGTTTTTGAGCGTCGCCAAGTGATGGCTCAGCGACGGCTTACTGATATCGAAATGCTCGGCAAGCTCCCCCGCCGTGCAATTGCCCTCGCGCAGCAACTCCAAAATGCGCCGTCGCGTTGGATCGGCAAGCGCCTTAAAACCCTCTCCCGGCATAAGACCCCCTTTCATCATCTCTCATGACGCGCACACTATACTCGATATTTAGATGTTTGTCTAACTATCTAATACAGGAACATCTATAGAACATTCGTTCGTATTTAGCTACAATGGAGGTTGAAGCAGATGGGCCAGCTCCCTCTACCCGAGAAGGAGATGGACTATGAGTATTGACGATGTCCTGACGTTGTTATTGCTTGTAATCGCGGCTGTGGAGCTCGGCATCCACATTGGAGGTCGAATGAAATAGCCGCCCCCGCGTAATGCGAAGACGGCCACTTCTCACGCCATAAACGTGTTTCGGAGTTGGCCAACCCGCTGCAACGGGTGCCATCTGCTTCAATCTTATGCGAATCCCGATCCCATTTCAACAAGCCCAAGGGCTCAAATGGAATCGCAATAATACCTATAATGGCGATAGCTAAAACACGACCGACTCCCCATCGGAGGATATCTATGACCGAAACCACAGCCGCAGCCGCCATCGAGACACGCGACACCAAGCTCGAGATTATCATGGGCCGCGAGGCACTCGATAAGCTCGCCGATGCTACGGTGCTAGTGCTCGGCTGCGGAGGCGTGGGCTCCAACTGCTGCGAGGCACTCGCCCGCGGCGGCATTGGTCATTTCGTCATTCTGGATAAGGACATCATCGCGCCCAGCAATATCAATCGCCAGGCCATCGCCTTTCACAGCACCGTCGGCAAGCGCAAGGTTGACGTGATGGAGGCCATGATCCACGACATCAATCCCGCCGCCACCGTCATCAAGCGCACCGAATACTTGCTGAGCGACAACATCGATGATTTCTTCGCGAGCGTTTTGGAGCAGACGGACGGCAAGCTCGACTACGTCGTCGACGCCATCGACACCATCTCGGCCAAGCTCACCATTGCCAAATATGCTCAGGACCACGACATTCGTTTGGTTAGCTCCATGGGCGGGGCCAACAAGCTCCATCCCGAGTGCCTCCGCTTTGCCGACATTTTCGATACGGTACGTGACCCCATGAGCCGCATCATGCGCAAAGAATGCAAGAAGCGCGGAATCAAGAGCCTGCATGTACTGTTTAGCTGCGAGGAATCGGTTAAGACACAGCCCCGCGATCCTTCCAACATCCACGAGCGCACCGAGCTGGGAACCGCCAGCTTTATGCCGCCCATCATGGGTCAGATGATCGCCGGCGAGGTTATCCGCCAGATCAGCGGTCGCGGCATCGAGCGCGTGCGCGCCGATGGCCAGCGCCTAGACTAGCGGAGCGCACCGAGATGGAGCTCCGGTTATTTGATGCACACTGCCATCTTGATTTAATGGCCCACCCGGACGCCGTTGCCGATGAGGCAACGGCGCTGGGCTTGGGTCTATTTGATTGCGGCGTCGATCCACGCGACTTTTCGGCCGCAAACGAGCGCGCTCGTCGCCACCCGGGCATCATCGCCGGCGTTGGGCTTCACCCCTGGTGGCTCGCCGATGGCCACTGCGGTTTTGCCGAAGTCAATCTGCTTTGCGAAGTTGCTGCCCAAGAACGCTACATCGGCGAAGTCGGACTCGACTTTTCCGCGCGCTTTGCTGGAAGTGAGCCGCTACAAATACAGGCACTTAACCGGCTCTGCGATGCGCTCGTGCAGCATCCTCTTACCGGGCGCGTGATATCAATTCACGCCGTTCGTTCGGCAGGAGCCGTACTGGACGTCCTCGAATCGCATGGACTACTCATCCCAAACCCCGACTCCCCCGCTATCATCTTCCACTGGTTTAGCGGCACTTCGGACGAACTCACCCGCGCGCGTAATGCGGGCTGCTATTTTTCCGTCAACGAACGCATGCTCGCGACCAAGCGCGGTCGCGAATACGCACGACAGATTCCACTCGACCGCCTACTGCTCGAGACCGATGCGCCGGCCGAGCCAAACACAGAAACAAGCACGCAGTCGCTCATCAGGTCGCTCACAAGGACCTCAGAACGCATCACCTCGCTCAAAAACTGCAACGCAAAGCGCATCGAGTCGATAGTTTTAACAAATGCGCGCTCTGTTTTTGACCTTCGCTAACCCCTGGTGTGCAAAAAATGCCAAATATGAGTACTGCTACCGGAATGGATACATTTCTTTTAACTTTCCAACCGCCAGAATAATCTTCGATTGTCCGCTAATTAAAGCTTTTACAGTCATTCATCCTGCGTTTTCGCAAATCTTAAACCCCTCCAGACGCTCAAATCACGTCTGAAGGGGTTGATTTTGCTGCGACTAAATTAGTCACAGTACTCATATTTGGCATTTTTTGCACACCGGGTCCCGAGGAGGCGCCTGCACCTCCCCGGGACCGCTCGGCTATTCGACGATTGGTGCTCCGTGGCCCCAAGAACCTTCCATGCCGCACACGGTCGAGGCAAACCCGGCAGCAAAGTCGAGCGCGCGCTCGATGGCCTCGGCGCCATCTTCACCACGCTTGGCGGAATCGAGATAGCACATCAAAAACGAGGTAAGGAACGAGTCGCCCGCCCCCATGGTGTCCTTCATGTCCGTTACCGGTTTAGCCAGCTGGCGGTAATAACGCTCGCCGTCGTAAGCAATGCAGCCCTCGGCGCCCGCCGTAGCCGACACAAAACGCGGACCCAAGCCCTTCACCCATGCCAGACGCTCGCGGATCTCGTCCTCACTCGCGGCATCCGCCGCACTAAAGAAAGCGAAATCGACGTAGGGCGCAATCTGCTCGTAGTACTCGTCGGTAGAGTCGTCCGAAAAGTCAAAAGAGACCGTGACGCCCGCAGCCTTCAACTTGGGCAGCTCGCGCTCGGTAAAGCAATAGTTGCCCGAATGAACCACATCGAACTGCTTCATGTACGCAAGGTCAAAGCGATCGAGGACATAGCGCGCATCGCCACGGATACCGCCCTCGTTGGAGCCAAGGAAGACACGGTCACCGTCAACGACGGTCACGCGAGCCGCTCCGTTCTCGCCAATCATCTGCTCGCACTTGTCAAGCTCGATACCCTCATCCTCGAGGCTTGCAATGACATGCTCGGCAGCGGCATCATTGCCAAAAATGCCCATGTATGCAGAGCGTGCGGCACCGCATTTCTTGGCATAAACGGCGAAGTTAACCGCGTTACCGCCAGGATACATGGTGTGGATATGCTCGTAGCGATCGACGACGTTGTCGCCAAATCCGAGCGCGTTAACGTTAAATGCCATGGCCTTTGTCCCTTCTAGTACTCGACGACGCCCATATAGCGACGGAAATCGGGATCGTGATCAAACACCTTGCCGCGTGCAGCACGCAGCTCGCAGTTCATGGCGTAGAACAGCACCGGGTCCAGATAGGCACGGACGCTCGCCGGCACGGCTTCCATACCGTACTCCTTGGCATCGAGCACCATCAGCGTATCGGTATGCGTCTTAAGGAACGCCAGGGCGCGCTCGTCCATAGCACGGCACTCGCTGGAGCCCATCTGCAGGAAGTAAAAAACGCCATCCTGAGTAGCCTCGAAGGGGCCGTGGAAGTACTCGGCAGAGTGGATGTAGCTGCAGTGCTGCCACTGCATCTCCATAAGAGAGCAGATAGCGAAACCGTAGGTCTGGCTAAAGTTGGGACCACTGCCCAGAATATAGAAGAACTCGTGCTCCTGACAAAGCTTGGCAAAGCGATCGCCCAGCTCGGCATTTACCTTCTCACGTGCCGGGGGAAGAATCTTATCCATCTCGGCGATACCGGCATACATATCGGCAAGATCGGCGTAGCCCTCCTGCTGATCGAGCAGCTCGGCCGCAAGCGACAGCGAAATGCCAGCGGGGACCTCGGCCTGCGGCACGCCCTCGCCCCACGGGTAGACCCACGTGGTCCACTTGCCGGAGTCGATCTTAGATCCAGCGTTGTCGGTCTGGGCGATCACCGTAGCGCCGGCAGCAAGGGCAATCTCACAGCCCTCGACGACCTCGGGAGTGTTGCCACTATGGCTACAAGCGATGACCAGGGACTTCTCGCCCAGACGACGCGGACGCATGATATCGAACTCGCGAGCCGTATAGATATACGAAGTGAAGGTGGTTGCCTCGCGCTGCAGAAGCTCGTGAGCCGGGATCAAATCGATCATGGAGCCACCACAAGCAATCCAGTAGACGCTGTCGAACTTGCCCTTCTCGGCAATTGCCTCTTTGATCAGATCGTGTGCGTTCATATCCAGTTCCTTTCTTGTTTGGGCCGCAATCAATGACGTTGGTTGCGTGGCCGATAGTTGTTTTAGTCAATCAGATATTTCTCGAATGCGGCCATGTTCTTGGCATCAGCCGCCGCCGGGTCATCGTAGTAACGACCGTCCGTGATTTCCTGGCCCAGCATGCCGTCGAAACCATGGGCGTTGAGTGTGGCAACGAAGGCGTCCATATCGTGCTTGCCATCGCCCCACACCAGATGGCCATACGGGTCGCCGTCGATAAAGTGCATCTCGTGAATTGCCCCATCACCAAAGGCGGCAAACCAGTCCTCGAGCGTCTCGCCTGCAACGCCCATCGCGGTTGTATCAACCATGGGCTGTAAGTACGGGCTCGCGACCTCGTCAATCATGCGCTTCGCATCGGAAACCGTCGTCACAAGGTTGCTCTCCTCGGGACGCAGGCTTTCCATCGTGAGCACCAGACCGTGCTCGCCGGCATACTCCGCCAGAATGGACAAGTGCTCGCGGCTGCGCTTCCAGGCTTCCTCGCGGTCCTCGTCCCAGTCGCCCCAGCCCGAGTTGATGGACATACGGTCGCACCCAAGTACCTCGGCAAGCTCAATGCCGTGTTTAAAGTACGCCAGACTGCGCTGTTCATGCAGCGGCTTGCGTGCGCAGTACTGCCAAGGATAGACAACGTTCTCGGGGCACAGAGTACGATACCTAAGCCCACGGTCTGCAGCCTTTTTCGCCAGGACCTCAGCCTCAAAGTAGCCCGTATGGTCGAGCGTCACATGCGGCTCTGCGCACCACAGCTCAATGGACTCAAAGCCCAAACGCTGCTGCACATCAAGGAAGTAATCGAGCGACCACATGATGTAGTGGATATTCATGCCCGCAATCTGCTCGCGGCGCAGCGTCGGTTTGGATTCAGACATCTTATGCCTCCTTATTTCGATCGAACACGATTTGTCCGTCCGACATCGTCATATCAACCGCAAGATCGCGTGCGTCGCGATAATCGAGGTCAAACACATCCCGATCGAGCACGCAGATATCGGCAAGCTTGCCGACCTCGAGCGTACCCAGCTCGTCTTCGCGCATCAGATCGTACGCGCCCCCGGCAGTCCAAGCGCGCAAGAGCTCGACAAGCGTCAGCGTGTTGACCTCATTCACAGGCAGTCCGTCGGCGAAGAATCCGCCGCACGCGCTGTAGATTGACTCGCCCAGGCTCGGAATCAGCAGCGGCAAATCCGTTCCACAGCACACTGTGCATCCGGAATCTTCCATGCCGCGGCGATTCCAGCTGTGCAAAAGTCGCGTCTCGCCAATTTGTCGACGCATCATCGACAGGCAATCCTCGCGCCGGTCCAGCGTCAGAATCTGCGGATAGACCTCGCAAATTCCACCTAACTTGCCAAACTCGACAAGATCGGTCGGGTCAGAGTTCTCGAGATCGGTAATCGCATGGCGGCGAAGCATCCGTCCATGCTCGTCTCGAGGCAGCGAGGCATAGAGCGCCACGGTGCGACGAACGGCGCCATCGCCCTGGCAATGCAAGGAATATCGGAAGCCGTCAGCATCAATTGCACGCAGCTCGCTCTCAATCAGATCCCACTCTGGTTCCTCGACGACCGTCTTGCCGGCAGCGCCCGCATCGGCCGTGTCCTCATAGGGGTCAATCATCTCGGCAAGCCCCGCCCATACGCCGCGATCGGTCATACGGTTGAAGCCAGAAAAACGAACGAACGGTCCCCGGAAGCGCTCTCGCGCCTCGCGGGCATATGCCAGATTTGCACCGGCGCCCACCGGCTGCGACATCATAGAGACGCGAACCGTCAGCTCACCAGATTCCTCACGGCGAGCCATTTCGTCGGCAAAGCCGTAGTAGTCATCAAACGCCATTTCCTTGATGGCGGTAACGCCGCGCTCGTTAAGCATGCTCATGTAGTCCGAATACCCGGCACGCACCTCGGGCAGCGCAAGGAAATCGCTCATCATGCGCCAGATCTTCTCGGCATAGCACGCCTGGGGTGTAAAGCCATATCGCGCACTGGCGGCAGCATTGAGAACGCAGGTCTCCGCGCCCGGCGTAAAGCAGACGACAGGGATATCGCCAAAACACTCGTCAAACACAGCTGCTGTATTTGCGTTCTCGGCATCCGATGCCAACGTTTCGGGTAGGTTGTGGCCAAAAGCCGCCGCGCAATCCGGATGACCTTCTTTCCATGCACGCAAGAGCGACACGGCCTCTTTGGCATCAGCGATGCCGGACAGATCAGACCCCAACGTCCGCAGCGCCCAACCTGTATAGAAGGTATGCACATCGATCAGGCCAGGCATGACAGTGCGGTCGCCCAGGTCAACTACCTCGTCCGCCTGGGTCAAATACGAAGCTAGCTCACACTTGGTGCCAACAGCCTCAATTCGATTGCCACGGACCGCTACGAAACCTTCAAACGGCAGGTCCCCCGTACCGGTAAAGACGCTCTTAGACGTCAGGACCGTCAAACGATCGGACATCACAACCACCTACGCCGGAAGCATGCCGGAAATGGCAGTAATGACCAAGCCAAACACGACCATGAAGATGAAGAACTTCCAAATGGTCTTCCACCATTGGCCAAACGAAATCTTAGCCACGGCAAGGCCGGCGACCGTCATGCCCGCCACGGGGCTGATGGTGTTGATGGTCTGGTTGGCAAACTGGAGCGCGGTGACGGCCGCCTCGGGATTGAGGCCCATGAGCTCGGTCAGGGGGCCCATAACGGGCATGGTGAGCGCCGCCAGGCCAGAACTCGAGGGAACCAGCAAAGAGAGCAGACCAAGGACGACATACATAAACGTGGTGTAGACGGCGGCGGGTGCACCGGCGAGCGCGGTAGCGAGCGCCTGGAGGATGGTGTCGATGATCATGCCGCCCTCGGCGATGACCAGAATACCGCGAGCGATACCGATAACGACGGCAGCGTACGCAAAGTCGGCGAGACCCTTAACGAACTCCTCTGCGATCGTCTGCTGGTCAAGGCCGCCCAGGATACCGGCAAGCAAGCCCATGCCAAGGAACACGGCGGAAATCTGATTCATGTACCAGCCCTGGGTAACAAGACCCCAGACGATAATGCCCATACCGCAAGCAAAATCGATAAGCACGAGCTTCTGACGGATAGTGAACTCTTCCTCGATGGAGGCATCGGTCACGGAAAATTCAATACGCTTGAGCTTATCGTCCTCGTACACAATGGACGACTCGGGGTTTTTCTTGACGCGCATGGCGTAGCGCATGGCCCATGCGATACCGACGGCAGTGAAGATGACCCAAGAAACGGCACGCAGCCACAGTTGCGGATTACCCTCGATGCCAATGATGCCCTGGGCGATCAAAACATTAAACGGGTCGATGGTCGAAGCACAATATCCCAGGTTAGGACCAAGGAAGCAGATGATGAATGCCGTCATCGAGTCATAACCGATACCCATCATGATGGGAATGAAGATGGCATAGAACGGCAGGGCTTCCTCAGACATACCAAACGTAGTGCCACAAATGGACAGCAACGTCATCGTGATGGGAATGATGAGGATGTCCTTGTTCTTGAGCTTTTTAATCACACGGCTCATGCCGGCATTCAAAGCGTTGGTCTTGGTGATGATCGCGAACGATCCGCCAATCAATAAGACGAACGCAACGACGTCGGCAGCCTCTTGGATACCCTTGGTGGGCGCTTGCAGAACCGCGAAGATATCCTGACCCAGATTGATGGTCTCGCCGGTCTCGGAATCGGTGTAGTTCTTATCGACCTGTTCATAGGTTCCAGCAACGGCGACTTCACGCTCGCCCGCCGCTGTCGAAATCGTCTTGCGCTGATACTGACCAGAGGGAACGATCCAAGTCAGGACCGCAAAGACAACGATCAGCAAGAACATGATCGTATAGACATGCGGTAATTTGAACTTAAAACGTCTGTTTGTCTTCTTCGCCTTCGTATCTGACATAGATACCTCCAAAGAACTCGAGACTGCATCGCATCTCGCTTCAACGTTTGCACAATGCAAACGTTCTATGACGTCCCATAGATTACCAGCAGCTTTTTCCTTCATCAAGATAATTTCAAACTGATTGCCGCAACGCGGTTGAACGGTCGCGTTTGCGCCGTGAACGGTATGGAAACGCCCGGTGAGATGATCCACCGGGCGCTTCCATTCGCAATGTCCTAGATGTCAAAAACGTAGCGAGACCCAACGATCCGCTGACGACCGATGATAAACGGCCGCCGCTGCTCATCGAAAAAGAAGGCTTCCATATAAAACAAGGGTTCGCCAACGGGAACTGCCAACAGTCGAGCGACCTCGGGCGACGAGCACGCGATCTCGAGCGTGCACGGGTCGGTAAACGCGGGCGTGCGGCCCGTCCGGTTGCGCACGAACTCAAAAATGGATTGGTTAGATAGAGGTGCCGTTGATAGATAGGCGTTGTCCTCGTAAACATATATGTTGTTCTCGAGCATGACAGGGACGCCATCGGCAGTGCGCACGCGCTCAACGCAAATCAAGTCAGTTCCAACGGGAACACCAAAGAACTGCGCTTCGGTAGAATCCGCCGGCAGTATCTTTCTCGAAATGACGCACGCCCCCGGCTCCATTCCGTTAACGCGGCATGCGTCCGAAAAACTCTGGACGTCATCCTTCTGGCGAATCTTGCGCTTAAGCTTGGGGGCATTGACAAACGTGCCTTTCCCCTGCCGCTTCGTTAGATAGCCCTGCTGGACGAGCTCTTCAATAGCGCGTCGCACGGTAACGCGGCCAACTTTATAGCTCTCAGCCAATTCGAATTCGTTGGGTATCCGCGCGCCCGCCTTGTAGGCACCGGAGTTAATTTCGTTTTTAATGATATCGATAACCTGTTGGTACAGCGGTATCGCTGCTTTACCGTCAGTTAGCCCTTCAGTCGGTGGCATATACCCTCTCCCAGCACAATTAAGTCTAAAGCGGGCCCAAGGGCATTCAGCAAGCCCTTAAGCCCGCATTAGCTTAAAGTATGCTAGGTGTCGCACCAAAATGTCGGGTATTTACTCATCTGACCCGAAAAACGCGCAACTACCGCGCTCCTAAGAAAGCGTGAGCAGTTCCGGCAGCTGGTCGATAATCTTGTCCGCGGCATCCTGGCTAAATCCAAAGCGCTCCTCGCGCTTGGCAATGACTGTCAAGCCGGCTCGCTTACCCGCGGTAATGCCCGGAACGGAATCCTCAACGCAGCAGCAGCGATTCGCGGGCAGCCCCAGCAGATCCAGCGCATGCAGGTAGATGTCGGGCTCGGGCTTGCTCTCCTTAAACTGCTCGCCGCTCACCACATACTCAAAGGCATCCGACAGCCCGCATGCGTTGAGCACTTCCTCGATGCTAACCATGGGAGACGAGCTGGCAAGCGCCACGCGAACGCCACGGCGCGGCAGCTCTCGAATCGTATCCACGGCGCCTGGGTTAATCAAAGCCTGATAGTCACGCGGACGCTTATGCGCCCACTCGTCCCAACGGGCCAACGCTTCCTCGCCAGTGAAATGCCCCTTACCGGCGCGCTCAAACCAATCGACCAGCATATGCAGGAAGAACTGATGGGAGGTACCGACCTGCCCATTCAGCTCCTCTTGAGTCAGATTAAGCCCCAGCTCCTTGGCAAACGCGGCAGTCTCGCCCAAGTAGTAATACTCGGTATCGACAATGACGCCGTCCATGTCAAAGATAACGGCGTCGAACGGAAATGCGGACACGGCACCCTCCCTAACAAAAGGACGCCCGCGAGCAGGCGCCCGAATCATGCATTAATCGGCGATTCTAGCCCAGTAGCTTATCCAGCGCCACCGCAATACCATCTTCGTTGTTATTGGCGGTCACCATCTGGGCCACAGCCTTAACCTCATCGACGGCGTTGCCCATGGCAACACCGGTGCCGGCCCACTCAATCATGGACTTGTCGTTCTGGCCGTCGCCAAACGATACGACATCGCTGGCATCGATGCCGAGCTTGGGCAGGGCACCCTCGAGCGCACGGGCCTTGTCGATACCGGGCGCCGTGTACTCAAAGTACCAGTCGGCCGTAAACATGCCCGAAAGCGTCTGCTTAAAGGGCGCATACATCTCCTCGTAATGCGCCTGCAGGTAGGCCGGATCGCCCGCCGTCAGCAGCTTGTCCACGGGATAAGCGTCCACAACCTCATGCAAGCTCTCGACCTCGCGAATCTTAAGATCGCACGCATCGCGCTCATACTTGACGATATTCTTCTGCGAGTCGTCAGGCAGCGTGATCATGCAATGGTACGAATCCTCGATGTGCAGATTACGACCGAGCGAAATCATAGGGATCACGTCAAAATTACGCAGGTGATCAATCAGGCGATGCAGCTCGTCAGCCGGCATGGCCTGGTCAAAAAGGACCTCATCGGTCTGAGCGTCGACCACATGCGCGCCATTAAAGGCAACTAGAAGACCGTCATGGTTTTGAAGGTCGAGCTCCTGCGCCAAGGCGTGCAGCCCCCATGCGGGACGACCCGAAGCCAAGATGAGCTTAATTCCCGACTCCTGCGCCGCGAGCAGCTTCTCGCGCGTACGCGGGCTGATGACCTTTTGGTCGTTGGTGAGCGTACCGTCGATATCCATTGCGATGGCTTTGATTGCCATATATGCCTCCCTGTCATTGAACAACCTTGTCTGAGCCATCATACAGAACACCCACGGCGGCTCTGTCTGCAACAGGTAAAAAGTCATATTGTCCCGAACATGAACGGGACGCCATCTCGGGGCTCAACCGTTCCAGTCAAACGCTGAGCCACCACATGCAAAGCTGGCGACACCAAGCACGACCGTTCCACGAACCTCGTTTCATCCCGTAGAAAAGAAATTTCAAAATTAGTCTTGTCAAATCAGCAAAACGAACGTACTTTAAAAATGACCGCTCTGGTGGTCATCGTTTGATCGAGCATATTCAGTTTCAGTTTTCAGCGTGTAAGAGAAGGAAGATCGGCAAAGTACAACCCCAAACGCAATGACAACTTAATGAGGTAACTGCCACATGTGAGGCACCCAGGGCATTGCTGTCTCGATTTTGAGCACGATGCCTTCCGCCTTGCATGGGCCGTTCCATCCCGCCCCTGCAGCAACTGCCTCACGGGCTCATTGAAAACCGCATAGCACCCCAACGTCAGCACATCACCCACGACAAGCACATCACTCACGACAACCAACACATCAACAAACAGCACGAACATCAACCGATTGGAGAAGCTATGACAAACCACCACGCTGAAGACAGCGATAAGAAAAGCATTCTGGATGCCCGAATTGAGCGAGCATATGCAAACGAATATGATGCCGCCTTTGCCGCCGCGACCATCAAGAACTACGCGTCGCTACCGCTCGCGACGATCTTGGCCGACCATCCTCAACTGCTGAAGCGCTGCACAAAGATCATGGGCGACCCCGACATTCGCAAGCTGACAGACCCCTATGCCCCAAAACGCGACAACGATTCGCACGTTCTTACCGTAGGCTGCCTAGCCCATATGCTTACGGCGCTCGACACGAAACTCAAGCTCGAATGGGAACCCGACGAGCGTCATGAACTCTAAAGCAAGCGGAACACCCTGCGCACCGCACTGTTCCTTCCGTTGGACGGCCTCAAGCGCTGCAACGTCGAGCTCAATACACAGGCGCTGCAAAAGCCCGGGACCACGGGGCAGAAAACTCCAAGACCCCATGCGGCCATCGTCGACCGCAACCGATATAACCGCATGACCGCGCACTTTTCCGCCGAGGGAGCAGCCATAAGGACGCTGATCGACCTGCTGTGCCTCCTGAGCATCAACGAGCTATTTGAGGGCTATCTCGCCCTTGTTCCCGCGACGGCACCCAAGTCGGTAGCAAAGATCATCGAGACCTGCAGACGCCAGTTTGAGCGCCATCGCAATGGCAGCGAGATGAACGCCAGCATCGCGCAGTACTACGCGGCTCATTACAAAAATGACGGATGTGCCCCTGTCGAGCATCAGCTGCGGCTCGCCTACACCACGCCCGCCGCAACGCTCCATCGCTTTGGAGCCTTTGGTGCTTGCGAGCCGCACGAACAGGCAGCCTGCCCCACAACCGAGCTCGATCTCAGGCTCGGACGAGCCCTGTAGCCCGCCAGCCCCCCGCGGGCAACAATCCTATTCCACGACACAACCAACAGAAAGGAGTCCTCATGGACACCAATCATTCCCCCATCATCAGCCCCCTCACCATGCGTGAATCCGCCCGAGGTATCACGCTCACCAGCATTTACGATGAGATGCTCGCCCGTCGCGAGCTCTCCGTCATGGGAAACATCGAAACCCCGATGGCCCATGACCTATGCCAGCAGATCCGCCTGCTCGATGCCACCGACCCCAGCCGCCCCATCACCATATTTGTCGCCAGCGCCGGCGGAAGCGTGCGATCGGGTCTTGCGATCTATGACGCCATGCGCCTCGCATCGTGCCCCATCCGCACCGTCTGCCTGGAATTCGCCGCGTCCATGGGCGCCGTAATCTTTATGGGCGGCGACGATCGCCGTATGGCGCCCCATGCAGAGCTCATGATTCACGACCCGCTGATCCCCCAGGGGGCAGGCGGCTCGGCACTTGCGCTGCAGGAAACCAGCCGGCGTCTCATGCAGACCCGCAAGACCCTCACGCAAATCCTCTCGGACCGCAGCGGCCTCACGCCCAAGCGCATCCAGTCCCTCACTGCAAAAGACACCTACCTTTCGGCCGAGCGCGCCGTCGAGCTCGGCTTTGCCCACGAAATCCTCTCGACCACCAAGGAGATCGCCCATGTCTAACCTCGTCAGCCGCCTCGCCGCATCTGAGTCCGCATCGTCCACCATCCTCGCCAAGGATCGAACGCTTTCCTGCAACACCCGCCAAACGGGACTCAACAACAACGCACTTGTGATCGGCCCCTCGGGAGCCGGCAAGACCCGAAACGTCCTCAAGCCCAACCTGCTGCAAATGAACGCAAGCTACATCGTGCTCGACACCAAAGGCACGCTCTGTCGCGAAGTGGGACCCGTGCTGGCAGCCCATGGTTACCGCGTGCAATGTCTCAACTTCGCCGACCTCAACACCGTCCCGGCCCTTGCGCCCGGCATCGAGCGCTGCGGCTACAACCCCCTGAGGCACATTCGCCGCAAGGCGGACGGCAGGCCCAACCAGCAGGACATCCTCTCGGTGGCAAAGGCCATCTGCCCCATCGAGGACAACAACCAGCCTTTTTGGGATCATGCGGCGGCAAACCTGCTGTCGTGTCTTATCGCCTACGTCACCGAACAGCTACCCGCCGACGAGCAGACGATCAGCTCGGTCATCAAGCTGATCGAGCACCTGCAGGACGGTGCCACGGGTCGATTGTTTGACGACCTGATCACGACCGACCCCCAAAGCTATGCCCTATCGCTATGGCGGCGCTACGCCATTACGCAAAATGCCGAGCGCATGCACGCGAGCATCGTCGGCATCCTTGCCGAAAAGGTCATGTGTCTGGGATTCGACGGTGCGGCACAGCTCTATCGTGAGTGCCATCAGGTGGACTTCGCTTCCATGGGACACACACCCTGCGCCCTGTTTGTAACCGTGAGCGATATTGGCCGCAATCTCGATCCGCTGACCGGCCTCTTTATTTCGCAGGCGTTTATGGGCCTCATTCGTGAGGCCGATAGGCAGCCCGACGGCAGCCTGCACGTGCCCGTGCGCTTTATGCTCGATGACTTCGCAAATCTGCAGATCCCCCAGATCGACAACGTGCTCTCGATTATCCGAAGCCGCAACATCTGGGCAACGCTGCTGCTGCAGTCGACCAACCAGCTCGATGCGCTCTATGGCGAGGCACGCGCACGCTCCATCATGGGCAACTGCGACACGCATCTGGTGTTGGCGTTCCAGGATCCCGAGAGTGCCCGGGTGTTTTCCGACCGCGCCGACGCGCTGCCCAGCACGCTCATGGCGACGCCGATTGATCGCTCGTGGCTCTTTGTACGCGGTCGCACTCCCGAACAGGTCGAGCGCTTTAGGCTCGAAGACCATCCGCTCTACGGGGAGCTGCCCGAGGCGCAGCAAGGCCATGCGGAGGCCGAGATCTAGGCGCAGGGCTCTCGCAGCGCGCGGCGCCCCGGCGATGTTCCACAAAGGCCGTGTGCCCTGGGACCACGACAAAGCAAAGGGGCCCGCATCCGATAGGATACGGGCCCCTGACTATAAGGCGCGATGCGTTAACAGCAGCGACTACTTGCGATGCGCGCGATAGAACTCGATGAGCGCCTGAGTCGAAGCGTCCTGCTCGGCCTTGGCAGCATCGTCGTGGAAGGCCGGGGTGATCTGCTTGGCAAGCTGCTTGCCCAGCTCGACGCCCCACTGGTCGTAGGAGTCGATACCCCAGACCGTGCCCTCGACAAACGTGATGTGCTCGTACAGGGCGATGAGCTCGCCGAGCGCAAACGGGGTCAGCGTGTCACCGAAGATCGAGGTCGTCGGACGGTTGCCCTCAAAGCAGCGGGCCGGGACGATCTGCTCGCGCGTGCCCTCGGCACGAACCTCGTCGGCCGTCTTGCCAAAGGCGAGCGCCTTGGTCTGGGCCAGGAAGTTGCCCAGGAACAGCTCGTGCACGTCCTGACCGCTGTCGGTCGCAGGGTTGGCGGTATTGGCGAAGGCGATGAAATCGGCCGGAACCACCACGGTGCCCTGGTGCAGCAGCTGGTAGAAGGCATGCTGGCCGTTGGTGCCGGGCTCGCCCCAGAAGATCTCACCGGTGTCGGAGGTCACGGCGCTGCCGTCCCAGCGGACATGCTTGCCGTTGGACTCCATGGTGAGCTGCTGCAGGTAGGCCGGGAAGCGGTGCAGATACTGGCAGTACGGAAGCACGGCGTGGCTCTTGGAACCGAAGAAGTTGACGTACCAGACGTTGAGCAGACCCATCAGCGCGACGGCATTGTTCTCGAGCGGCGTGTTGCAGAAGTACTCGTCGATGGCGTGGAAGCCCTCGAGGAACTGCTGGAAGCGCTCGGGGCCGAGCACGACGATCAGCGACAGGCCCACGGCGGAGTCAACGGAATAGCGGCCACCGACCCAGTTCCAGAAACCGAAGGCGTTGGCGGGGTCGATACCGAAGGCCTCGACCTTCTCGAGTGCGGTGGAAACGGCGACAAAGTGCTTTGCCACGGCCTCGGCGTTCTGCTCATCGGAACCGTCGATGGCACCCTGAGCCTTGAGCTGCTCGAGCATCCAGGTCTTGACCTCGCGGGCGTTGGTGAGGGTCTCGAGCGTGGTGAAGGTCTTGGAGACGATAATCACGAGCGTGGTCTCGGGATCCAAACCCTTGAGCTTCTCGGCCTGGTCGTTGGGATCGATGTTGGAGATATAGCGGCAGTCGATACCGGCGTCGGCGTAGGGACGCAGGGCCTCGTAGGCCATGACCGGGCCCAGATCGGAGCCACCGATGCCGATGGACACCAGGTGCTCGATCTTTTTGCCGGTAACGCCCTTCCACTCACCGGAGCGCACGCGCTCGGCGAAGGCATACATGCGGTCGAGGACCTCGTGCACGTCGGCGACGACATCCTGGCCGTCAACGATGAGCTGGCCCTTCTCGCTTGCCGGGCGGCGCAGCGCGGTGTGCAGGACGGCGCGGTCCTCGGTGGTGTTGATGTGCTCGCCGGAGAACATGGCGTCGCGGCGCTCCTCGAGCTTCACCTCGCGGGCAAGATCGCACAGCAGCTTGACGGTCTCATCGGTCACCAGGTTCTTCGACAGATCGAAGTGCAGGTCACCAGCGTCAAAGCTCAGCTTGTTCACGCGCTCGGCATCGGCGGCGAACCAGGCCTTGAGGTCGATACCCTCGGCCTCGAGCTTCTCCTGATGAGCCTCGAGCGCCTTCCAAGCGGCAGTCGACGTAGCATCGATAGGTGCGGCAACAGTTGCCATAGAGTCCTCCTCAGCATACGGGCACACGCCTCCATGCGCCCGGACATTCAGATGCCCCTATTCTAGCGCAGGTCAAGACTATAATCAGCGAGCGTTGCCAATCGGCCCCCAAACGGCAACCGATTAAAAAGGGACAGGCTTATTTTGGCAGGTCAAACGCTTTACCAACCAAAAATAACCCGTCCTTTTATGGCAAATATTAGGCCGCGGCGCAGATGCTACCGAGCAACTCACGCAGAGGAGACCCGATGCCCTCCAGCAGTTCGGGCGCGATAATGGCAAAAACGGGAACCTCACCGGTGCCCACGACAGCAGGCGCCTTGCCCTCCGAGAGAATGCATCCATAAGGGACAAAACCGTCTTCGCCGGCATCGAGCGCCGCCATGCGACGCGCGAGCTCGCGCGCAAAGCCAGCAGTATCGGCATCGCCAATCGCCAGGACAAAGTCCACGCCCTCATCGGTTGCCAGGGCTACGGCCTCATCGACCAAATCGTCTCCCCCGTCGCCCCCGGCCGAACCGCAACGAAAGAGTACGCGTTCGAGCAGGGCACGATCGAGCGAGCCCAGCGCCGCCGAAACGAGCTCATCGCGCGTGTGCTTGTCGCCTCCCAGCACGACCAGTGCCTTGGTGCCGCCATAGTGGGCAACCAATCGCCCGCACCAGCGAGCCACATCCCCATCCGCAACCAAGCGCGTCGGCATACCAAACCCATAGTTGACCATTATCCCCACAACCCTTCCGTGCTTTATGGTGGTATCGATCGTTAGGCTCATGCTACGAAGCGAGCTTTTCCGAGCTGTTTCGCGCTCTTTAGGGCTGCGTTAAAACCCCGATGAAGCCGCACGACCATACTTGCCAAAAAGGGACAGATTTTGACGGTGTCCGTGCAAGCGGGTATTATCGAACAGGTATTCGATAAGAACATGTGTTTGATGGAAGGGCACGGATGGCGCACGAGCAGCACACCTATATCTGCATCGACCTCAAGACGTTTTATGCCAGCGTCGAGTGCGTCGACCGTGGGCTCGATCCGCTCACCACCAACCTGGTCGTTGCCGACGAATCGCGCGGACGCACGACCATCTGCCTCGCTATCACGCAGGCCATGAAGGACTTAGGTATTCACAACCGCTGCCGTCTGTTCGAGATTCCCGACGGCATCGACTGCATCAAAGCAGTGCCGCGCATGCAGCACTACATGGAGGTGTCGGCGCAAATCTACGGCATCTATCTGGAATACGTCAGCCCCCAGGACGTGCACGTCTACTCAATTGACGAGTGCTTTATCGACGTGACACCCTATCTGGACCTCTATCACACCGATGCGGAAGGCTTCGCCTGCATGTTGCGCGACGAGGTCCTGGCGCGCACCGGCATCACGGCGACGGTCGGCATCGGCCCCAACCTATTCCAGGCCAAGGTTGCACTCGATATCACCGCCAAGCACGTACCCAGCCGCATCGGCATACTCGACGACGAGACCTTTCGCAAGGAAATCTGGCCCCATCGTCCCATCACCGATATCTGGGGCATCGGCCCCGGCGTGGCAGCACGACTCGAAAAATACGGCGTCTACGATCTGATGGGCGTCGCGGCGCTCGACGAAAACCTGCTTTACGACGAGCTCGGCGTCAATGCCGAGTATCTCATCGACCACGCCTTCGGACGCGAGCCGACAACCATCGCCGATATCCAAGCCTATCGCCCGCAAGCAACTTCGACCACCACAGGACAGGTGCTCTCGAAGGGCTATGCCTACGAGCAGGCCTACACCGTCTTGCGCGAGATGGTCGACAACGCCGTGTTGGACTTGATCGATAAGCACGTGGTCTGCGACAGCATCTCGCTCTTTGTGGGCTACGCGAGCGAGCGCGCCGACATACGCAGGCTTGATGCCAGCGGTACTGCACAATATGTGGACGGATGCGGACACCTGCGCTCGAGTACGTCGAGCATCGAACCCACCGCAACCGCCGGCCCCGAGCTCGCGCCCCGTGCTCCCAAGCCCGTCCAGCGCGATGACGAACGGCGCCGCCTGGTGCGCGAAGCGCAGGCAATCGATGGCATCTTTGTGGGAGAGCATGGTGGCAAACCGCGTGGTGGCTATGCCGCGCTCTTTGCGCACTCCAACGCCTCGCGCAAGCTGCCCGAGCGTACCAATTCGTTTAAGAAGATCATGGGCTATTTCGATGAGCTCTGGGCGCAGACTGTCGATCCCAAACGACCGGTCAAGCGCATCAACCTGGGCTTTAGCAATCTTGTGCCCGAGGAATTTGCCACCATCGATCTGTTCAGCGATATCGAGGCCGATGAGCGCGAGCGCGACCTAGCGCGCGCCGTCCTGGCCGTGAAAGGCAAGTACGGCAAGAACGCGCTCGTCAAGGGATTAAGCTTTACCGCCGGCGCCACCGCGCGCGAGCGCAACGATCAAGTTGGAGGACACCGTGCCTAAACCCAAACAACAGCCCATGCGCCCGCCGACCGCCTTCGAGCGCCTGGCGGACCCCGAGGGCAGACGCCGCGCAGCCGACCCCAACCTCACTGCCAACGGTGCCGTGCGCGCCAACCGCGCCGCACAGTTTATGCCCTTTGCCGCCCTCACGGGATACTACGAACTCGTGCGCAAGCAGGAAATCACCGTCGAGCAAAAACGTGAGCTCACGGAAGAAAAAGCCCTCGAGCTTTCGCAAAAGCTCGAGGGCCTCAAACGCGGCGACTTGGTGCGCGTCACCTATTACGATACGTACGGCTATCGTAGCCGCACGGGCATTCTCGACGAAGCGTTACCCGCATTCAAGCTGCTCAAACTCAGGGATATCGCCATCAACTTCGACGATATCCAGGACATTGAGCTACGCGGACGAGCCTAGCGACGAGAACGCTTGCGCAAGACGAGAGCAATGCCAAGCACTGCGGCAGCTGCAACCAGCAATCCCAAGACCAGCGTGAGGGTCGAGTCGCCAGCGCGAGGCAGCGAGCCGTCCTTCGGAGTCTTCTTAGCGGTCGTCGTGACGGTGGTCGTGGTGCTGCTCGACTGGTCGTTGCCACCCGTCTGGCTGCCGCCAGGCTGATCGCCGCCACCCGGCTGCGAAGGATCGGTGGGTTCCGTCGGATCCGGAGTACCGGGATCAACCGGATTCTCCGAATTCTCCTTGCGCTGGATCCAGACCTGGCAACCATAGAACGGGTTGGCGGTACCAAGGCACAGACCCTGGTTGGTCACCGCAAAGGTGCGCAGACCATGGTTATACGGATCGTTAAAGCCATTGGTCGTCAGCGTCGTAAAGTTCACGCCGTCCTCGGTCACATACATATCAAAGCCGCGCTCGGCATCGCGCAGGTAACACATGCACGTAAGGACACTCTGCAACTTCTTGAGGTTCTCCTCGCTCAGCAGCTTATCGAGCGCATCCTGAATATCGCTCGGCAGCTCGGTGCCATAGGCATCCTCGTACTGCTGCTTAAGGCTCTCATAGCTATCGAGCATGTCCTGATACTGGTCGGCAAAGGACTTGAAGTACGCGATCTCGCCATCGATCTTCTGGACATAAGCGGCGTCGTCCTCAAAGTCCTGGGACATCGTCGCGGCCTGATCGCAAAGACCGCCCGCGGCATCCTCCAGCGCATCGCTCAGATCGCCAAAGCCCTTAGCAACCTCGGTCTTCTCGTCATCGACATCGACGGCCTTGTTTGAATCATCAACCTCAGCAGCTTCGTTCGAATCATCGACCTCGACGGCCTCGTTTGAATCATCGTCCGCAAGCGTGTTCACGGGAACGATGGGGTCGTCAGGCGATTTCTTGTCGAGCAGGTGATCGAGCAGGTCCCTAAGGCGCTGAACCTGAGAGTCCCACTCCTCGGGCGTCATATCGATAATGTCGCCATTGGAGAACTGGCCGATCGGCTCAAGCAGGCTCGCGGTATCAAAGGTACCGATATACAGCTTGCCGTCGAACTTCTGCATGCGCCAAATGTACTGGTTCTCGTTTCGGCCAAAGCCCGAAGTCAGGCCGGAAATACCGCCCTCGGGGAACATGTCGGTGCGATCGCCAACGACGAGCTCCATGTTCTCGTCCTTGTCCATGCGATAGATGTTAACCGACTGCCCAAGATTGGCATTCACAAACGAGCAGTCAACGCCACCCATGCTGCCCTTGCCGCCCTCTTCGGTGTTGGATTTGTTGAACAGGATGCGCTCGAGGGCAATCTCCTCGTCGTTGTATTCACCGATATAGAGGTAGTCGTTGTAGACGATGAGGTTGGCAGCGCCAGAACGGGTACGGGCAGGATCGATGCCAAAGCAGTACTTTGCACCGTCCGTCTTCTGATCGCCGACAATGGGAGTCCACGAATAGCTGCCGTCGGCATTCTTGTCGCCACGGACCATGGCAAACGACTGCATGGAATTATCATCGGGAGCGTTCTCGGGCGTACCGGTGCAGATGGTCGCATAGAGATGGCCATTGTACGAGACCATATCCCAAATGGCGCCGCCGTAGATGCTGTCCTGATAGCGAATCGCCGGATAGCCAAACAGCGTCTCCGAGTTGGCAATCTCGGTGAAGCTGTCCTGGCCCTTCGAGGGGTCAGACGACGTCAGGATTGTCGACACAAAATTACCGTTCGCGTCTTTACCCACATTACTGATGACGAGCTGGCCATCATGGACGCACATGCCGCGGATACCGGTAGAAATGCCCTGCTTGTAGGCAGCACCGTAATCCTGCATGCTCGAAAGGCCCTGATAGACAACTTTGTACTCATCCGTCTTAGGATCGATCTCGTATACAGCAGGCAGGCCGCCTTTGCCGTCATTGGTCCTGACGCTGCCGCAGAAATAGAGCTTACCCTTATAGCTCACGGCATTGCGGAACAAAGGAGCGACGCCGTTGAGCGATTCAGAGAGTAGCAGCTTGGTCTCACCGGTCTTGGTATTGATCTTGACCAAGATGCCGCCGCTGTCCTTGTCGGCCGTGCCGTCCTCCTTCTGCTGTCCATAGAAGAAGGTACCGTTAAACATGGCCTCCAGCGTCAGGCGCATGGTTTCGACATCAAAGGAATCGCCCAGCGTGCTGTTCATGAGCGTCAGCGTGTTGCCCATCGCCGCATAGCAGGTGCCCACATAAAGCCAGTCACCATAGCTCGCAGCCGCCCAAGTGTAGCTCTGGCCGCGATCGCCTTCGTTGTTGGCCGTATTACCATCGGCGCCCGGAACGGCAACGGCACCGTTACCCTGGTAGTCGACGATGCCATCCGGCTGCGACGTTCCTACCGTAGGATGCGAGAGCTTCTCAAAGGAATACCCATTTCCCGCATTGTAGGTAACGGCACCCGATGCGTCTTCGGCGTGCGCCGGCAGCGGCGATACCAAGATAGCGGCAAGCGCTGCCACCAAGCCAAGTGTTCCCACTCGTCTCATAAGGTTATAGCCTCCCCTGTCCTAAAGCCCAGTTTTAGCATTCTTCATTTCTGTCCACGGTTAATTGCAATCTGAGCACAGCAATAATCAGTGTATAAATATACACCTGTAATTTTTTGGACGGGTTCATAGATGCTCGATTGGTAGCGAATTCCGCGCAAACCGTCCCCAAACTCCACTTTTGCCGCATCTAAAGGTTATTTTTGCGCAAATTTTTGGATGCCGATAGTCACAATGGGCAGGAGGCTGGTACCCACCGGAGAGGGCAACGCCTACATTTTCATAACGTAATAGCCCGCACCCCTCACTGCCGTCTCGAGTGTGTCGCGATCAACCGGGCGCTTCGAGCGCACGCGTGCCGTGTGGTCCGCGTACGTTACCGTAGCCCACACGCCATCAAGCGCATTGAGGGCATTCGTCACATTCCGGGCGCAGCCGTCGCAACTCATGCCGCCGATAAGGAGTTCCTCACGATAGGGGTAGTGGGACTCGTCGGTGTCTGCCACCACAACCTTTTTGGCCTTCTTGCCGCTCGCACCATCGCTGCAGCAACTCTTCCCGTGTGTCGAAGCGGCAATGCGACACAGTCCAAAAAACATGCCGACGGCAATGACGGTCAGCACGATGAGATTCGCAGGGTTGAGCAAGTCACTCATGCGTTCCCCTTTCAGTAGCACTATCTAGATACCCCCATGGGGTGTCCCCATCTTAACCCAAAATCATGTCCGTTCGGTCAATTAGTTTTCCTCTTCAAACTTTTTTGTTGACCATGGCTTACTTTCGTGTATAAGTTTTCCTAGGCTAACAGTTTAGATCCGTAAGGAGCGACGTGACTCGAACCATAGACATCCCAACGTTTCAGGCAGCAGTCGTGCGCAACTGCTCCCCCACGCTCGCGGGCATCAAGCCGGTATCGCTCTTTACCTATCCAGGCACCTACGCCCACGGGGACGGCTCGACCGCAACAGAAACCATCGCAGAACGCCGAGCACGCCTGCTCAACGTTATCGCCCAGTGCAACCGCGAGCTTGACCCGCTTGGCATCCACCTGAGTGTTTTGGTCTGGCGGCCCTGCGGAGCGCTCGTGTACGTGTACCGAGCCAAAAGCCTCACCACCTATTTCGCGGACCCTTGCGCCAAAACGGCGCTCGCCTCGGAAGGCTACGACACGAGAGACCTTTCGACATGCCTTGTGCATTTGGCATCACGCATCACGCTCGCGAGTAATAACGTCGCGGAATGCGCCTGTAGCCAGACTCGATGCGCACTACCCCAGCAAGCTAGCTGCAGCAACGACTGCACCTGCGAGTTTCCGCACGAAATAGGCTACTTCCTAGGATATCCCTACGACGACGTGCACGAGTTTATCGTCCAGCGCGGCGAGAACTATAAGGTCTTTGGGGCCTGGAAGGTCTACGCAAATGTCGAGCAGGCACTTGCGACGTTTGATGCCTACCGCGCCTGCACCCAATACTTCACCTTTGTCTATCAGCAGGGCTACAGCTTGGCGCAACTTGCCCAGGCAACCCGATAGAACATAGAAGCCGTGGCAACCTGCCGCACAACTGAAAGGACTCAACATGAGCAAGATCGCCGTCGTCTACTGGAGCGGCACGGGCAACACCGAGGCCATGGCAAACCTCGTTGCCGAAGGTGCAACCGATGCCGGCGCCGAGGCAGAGGTCATCTCCTGCGCCGACTTCTCCGCAGACAAGGCCGCTGGCTATGACGCTATCGCCTTCGGCTGCCCCGCCATGGGTTCCGAGGAGCTTGAATATGATGAGTTCCAGCCCATGTGGGATGAGGTCAAGGAGACCCTCGGCGACAAGAAGGTCGTCCTCTTTGGCTCTTATTCGTGGGCCGAGGGCGAATGGATGGACAACTGGAAGGCGGACGCCGACGAGGAGGGCGTCAACGTCGTCGATTCCGTCATCTGCTACGACGCCCCAGATGATGAGAGCGAAGCGGCCTGCCGCGCCCTTGGAGCCGAGCTCGCCTAGCGGCAATGAGCTCCGCCCGCAACGCGCATTGCAACAAAACACATTCGCGTCCCAACAAAAACGGGAGCCGGATCACATCCGGCTCCCGTTTTCTGCTATGTCAGTCATATAAAGCGGCTACGAGATATTGCCCAAGAACGCCTTGGTGCGCTCGCTCTTGGGGTGGTCGAAGACCTCGCTCGGCGTACCCTCTTCCACAATGACGCCGCCGTCCATAAAGACGACGCGGTCGGCGACATCGCGGGCAAAGCCCATCTCGTGCGTCACGACGATCATGGTCATACCGTCGTGCGCCAGGTCGCGCATGACGCCCAGAACGTCGCGCACGAGCTCAGGGTCGAGCGCCGACGTGGCCTCGTCAAAGAGCATCACGTGCGGGTTCATCGACAGGGCGCGGGCGATGGCCACGCGCTGCTGCTGGCCGCCCGAGAGCTGGCTCGGCATAAAGTCGATGCGCTCGGCCAGGCCGACCTTGGTCAGCTCCTCGACGGCAATCTTCTCGGCCTCTTCCTTGCTGCGCTTGAGCACCTTCTGCTGCGCGAGCATGACGTTCTTTTTGACTGACAGGTGCGGGAACAAATTGAACTGCTGGAACACCATACCCAGATGCGTACGTACTTTGTTAAGGTCGACGCCCTTGGCGCACACGTCCACGCCCTCAACGACAATCGAGCCGCTCGTGGGATGCTCCAGACGATTGATGCAGCGAAGCATCGTCGACTTGCCCGAGCCCGAAGGACCCAGGACTACGACGACCTCGCCCTTGTGCACATCCAGATCGATATCGCGCAGGACCACGTTATCGCCAAAGGCCTTCTGGAGGTTCTTGATGCTGACGACGACCTCGTTCGCGTTATTGGTTTCGCTCATGATAGGACCTCCTTACAGACCGGCGATGTGATCGGCGGGCGTCGCGACAACCTGTCCGGCACTCTTGGTGGGACGCTTCTTTTTGGTTTCGGCCGTGTCCAAAAGCCTCGCCTCAAGACCGCTCACCAAGCGAGCAAGCGGCAGGGTGATGACCAGATAGAACAGGGCGGCAACCACGTACGGTGTAATGGAGCCCGTCGTGGCCACGATGGTACGGGCGTTCATGACGATCTCGACCACGCCCACGGCCGCAAGCAGCGACGTATCCTTGTAAAGCAAGATAAACTCGCTGGTCAGCGTAGGCAAAACATTGCGGAACGTCTGCGGAATCATAACGTAGAGCAGCGTCTGGAAGGCATTCATGCCCAGAGAGCGAGCAGCTTCGTTTTGGCCCTTGGGGATCGATTGAATACCGGCACGGAAGATCTCGCATAGGTACGCAGACGAGTTCATGGCCATGACGATAACGCCCAAGACATAGTCGTCCACCTTGACGCCGGCCAACGGCAGACCGAAGAACGCGATATAGATCTGCAGGAACGCCGGCGTACCGCGAATGATATTCACGTAGATGCCGGCGAGGCAACGCAGGATGCGCGACTTGGAGATGCGCATGAGCGACAGGGCAAAACCGAAGGGAATTGCCAGCGGAAACGCCACAAGCACGATCGAAAGCGACATAAGGAAGCCCTTAAAGACGATCGGCAGGCTTTGGACCAAAATGACCGGGTTCAAGAACAGGCGCAGGAACATATTGGAGTTCCAGGCCTCGACCCACGGCTGCTCCTTAAGATCGGCCAGGAAGTTATCGAAGGCCGTCACGCCCTTGATCTCGACGGAAGGAATTTTTGAAATCTTCTTGGTCGAACCGTCGGCGAGCGTATAGGTGCCACTAAAGGCCTCATCGCCGCCCTCGACGGGAAACGTCACGCCGTAAACCTCGACACGGAAATAGCCGCCGGCAGGCGCCGTCTCGCCAAAATCAATCTTGAGCGTCTGGCCGTCAGCCTTGCACGTGGGCTTCATGGGCGTACGATCCATGAGGTCCTCGCCCGAGAGCATCGTCAATCGCGTGTCATCGGTACCAAACGTCGTGCCGTCGACAAACGTCAGCGAAAGACCGCTCAGCTCCTCATCGGCATCGGCCTGGACCTCCCAGGTAATGCGCGTCTCGGTACCGCCGACCACAGCGCTGCCCGAACCAGTGTTGGGTCGGGCGGTAATCTTTGCGGTCTCAAGCGCCTGGGCGGTCGTGGGCGCATATGCCCCTGCGCACACCAGCGCGAGCGTCACGGCCATGGCGCAGGCTAGCTTTTGAAGCAAGGCGGGCAGTGGAAAACGCTGCTCCGCGGCTCCTTTGTTCAGTCGAGACAAGGTGGCTCCTATCGTAGAAGTTGCCGGCAAAACGAGACGGAAATACTCTCCGTCAAGAGAAGCGCAAAGGCCCTCTCCGCCAAAACGGAAAGGGCCCGCGAGCAATCAAGTAGCTATTTTACTTGATGTTGTACTTAGCCATGAGGGCGTCAACGGTACCGTCGTCGGTCAGGTCCTTGATGGCCTGGTTGATGTCGTCCTTGAGCTTGGTGTTGCCCTGGTTGATGGCGATGGCGTACTCCTCGCCGGTGCTAATCTGCTTAATGGTCTGGCAGGTGTTGAACTGCTCGGCGGTCAGCTGGCTGGCAACAGAGCGGTTGGTGACTACGGCGTCGCCCTTATCGGACTGCAGGGCGCTGAAGCACTCGGTGGCGTCCTTGTAGGGGACAATCTTGGCCTTGGGGAAGTTCTCCTGGGCAAAGGACTCGGCGGTCGAGCCAGACTGGACGATGATGGTAGCATCGGCGTTGTTGAGCTTCTCGCTGTAGTTGTCGGCCGTGATGTCGGTGTTATCGACCTTGGTCACGATAGCCTGATCGTCCATGTAGTAGGAATCGGAGAAAGTGACTTCCTTCTCACGCTCGGGCGTGTCGGTGATAGCCGCGATGGAGACGTCATATTTGGCACCCGAAGCGACGCCCGGAACCAGCGTGTCAAAGTCATTGTTGACATACTCGACATCCAGGCCCAGCTTGTCGCCGATAGCCTTGATGAGCTCAAGGTCAAAGCCCTGATAATCGCCGTTGTCATCCTTGTACTCAAACGGAGCGTACTCGGCAGAGGTGCCGACGGTCAGCGTACCGTCCTTGACGAGCGCGTACTCCTTGGAGCCGTCGACCTTCTCGACCTTAGCGTCGTCAGAGCTGCTGGAACCGGCATCAGAACCAGAGGTGGCGTTGGACGAACCGCAGCCCGTCAGAGCAAGGGCGAGCGCCATAGCACCCGTGGCGGCAAATGCGCCAAGCTTCTTCAGCTTCATAATCAGTCTCCTTCCAATGACCCCACGTGATTCAGAGGTCTGCAAAAACTGAGGGTTATTATGCACCCGCTTGGAAGAATCTGCAATTAGAAAACTGATTGAAACAAACCCATAACGTGAATGGAGCGCTCCACTTTATGGCAGCCATTACTGCTGCAACGACCTTAACAGTTTGATTTCAGCCGCATAACCTGCAAGTTCGTTCGGTGTCTCCAAGATGAATGGCAATGCGCGCAAGCGGCCATTCGATACAATATTCTGTATAACCTGCATACCGCCGCCAAACTCTTCACTACCCAGGTAGCCCTTGCCGATGCACTCGTGGCGATCCTTATGGGCGCCGCAGGGATTCTTGGAGTCATTGATGTGCACGGCGCGCAGGCGCTCGATACCCACCACGCGATCGAACTCGTCAAGCACACCGTCAAGATCGCGGACGATGTCATAGCCGGCGTCATTCACATGGCAGGTATCTAGGCAAACGCCCAACTTGGCCGACAGCTCGGGGCGCTTGTCGGCAACGCCCTCGATGATTAGCGCCAGCTCCTCAAAGCTGCGGCCCACCTCGGTGCCCTTGCCGGCCATGGTCTCGAGCAGCACCGTCGTCTGCTGGCCCTCAAACATCACCTGGCACAGCGTATCAACAATCATCTGAATGCCGGCGTCGGAGCCCTGCCCCACATGCGCACCGGGATGGAAGTTGTAGTAGTTGCCGGGCAGTGCTTCCATACGCTGCAGATCCTCGGCCATGGCCTCCAGGGCAAACTCGCGCGCCCGCTCCTTAGCGGAGCAGGGGTTATAGGTATACGGGGCATGAGCCACGAGCGGGCCAAAGTCGTTTTGCTCCATAAGCTCGCGCAGGGCCGCCACGTCATCCATGTCAAGGTCTTTTGCCTTGCCACCTCGCGGGTTGCGCGTAAAGAACGCAAAGGTATTGGCGCCAATGGACAACGCCGTCTCCCCCATCGCCCGATAGCCCTTCGTCGTCGAAAGATGACACCCGATCGTCAGCATCTCCAACTCCCCCTCATCAGTTGCGGAAAAATACGGTCTATTGGTGCCTTATTTTGGCGCAAACAGACCGTATTCCACCGCAAGTTATAAAAGGGGCATCAGGGGCAAAGGCCTCCAAGGCATTCCAGGCGCTGGCGCCATGCCCCCGCGCCCTAAAGTTTTAAGCGAATCGCATCGATGATGTGCGCACAGCGCTGCGTGGCGGCAAGGGGCATGACGGGACTCTCGAGTTTCCCCGCCCAGATGAGCTGGGTCGCATGCTGGATTTCGCCGTAGAAATCATCGATCTCAAACGGGGCATTTATTTCTAGCGTTCGACCGTCGGAATACTTCACATGGGCGAGCTCGGGGCGATGGAGACGCTCGATTTCCAACGAGCCCCGCTCACAGGCAATCGTTAAGCGGCTTTCATATGTTGCTTTGCCGTCGCACGCCATATGAATGGGTATACCGCCGACGCTCATATGGATCTCGTCGGCCCAATCGACGCGGCCGCCCGATACGTCACGCCAGCGAACTTCACGGGACGAAACCTCGCACGCGCCCGCGAGCAAATCCTCAAACCAACCGACCGCATAACAGCCCATGTCATATAGACAGCCGCCCTGCAACGGATCAAGCAGATAGCCCGAAGGAGGCTCGCCGTAATCGAGCTTTTGCACGCTTTCAATCGAGACAATACGGCCAAGCTCACCCGACGCAAGCAAGTCCTTCACGCGAGTGCGCATCGGGCAAAACCGATTCTTCATCGCCTCCATAAACAGCACGCCGCGCTCACGAGAGGTGGAGGCAATCGAGAGAGCCTCTTCCTCACTCAAAACGGCCGGCTTTTCGCACAGCACGGCCTTTCCGGCGCGCAGCGCGCGACAGGCCCAACGCGTATGCATGCCATGCGGAAGAGCCAAGTAGATTGCGTCGACATCGGGGTCGGCAATCAGCGCGTCATAAGCCGCATTGCCGTTATCGTCGACCGAGACATGGCCATGCGCAGCATCGATCGAAAACACTCGGCAAAATTCCTCGACATGTGCAGGAGTGCGGCCGGCCGCAGCCACCAGCCGTGCCCCGTCGACCTTCTTGAGCGACGATGCAAATCGATGAGAAATGTGCCCGGCGCCCAAAATGCCCCAACGAACCTCACGCGAATCATTACGTAAACCTCGGTCACCCACGATAGTCTCCCATTAGTTGCGGCGAAATAGTTCCTGCTGTTGCCCTATTCTGCCGTAAACAGGAACTATTCCATCACAAGATATAAAAGGATCATGAGGAGCGCGTTGTGCGGAAGGCTTTAAGCACAGCCGTTACGGGGCCAGGCTGGAAACGTCGGCGCACGTCATCGAGACGCTCGGGAATATCGATGTGCTGCGGGCAGTGACGTGCGCATTTACCGCACTTGACGCAATTGCTCACCAGCTTGGGCTCGCTCGTGCGCACCGCGCTCGCCGTAAAGTATTGAGACAGCCCCGTAAACCAGCTGTGCGCGTAGCTCGCGTTGTAAGCGGCAAAGCAGCCGGGAATGTTAATACCCTTGGGACATGGCATGCAGTAGCCGCATCCCGTGCAGGGCACACGGTTCGATTTCTCAAACTCCATCAACACGCGCGCAATCGTGTCGAGCTGGTTGGCCGTCATCGAATTCGGCAACGCGAGGTCTGCCAGTGACGAATTCTCGTCCACTTGCGCGGTATCGGTCATACCAGAAAGCAACATGGTCACCTGGGGATGATTCCACACCCACGAGAGCCCCCAAGCGGCAGGCGTATGCAAATGCCGATCGCATGCACCATCGAGAACAGCGCGCGCCCGCGGAGGCAATTTGCCTGCCAAGCGTCCGCCCAAAAGCGGCTCCATCACAAACACCGCGAGACCTCGCTCGGCGGCGGCCATGAGCCCCGCCGTTCCCGCCTGATATCGCTCTCCAGCGTAGTTGTACTGGATCTGT